>NZ_RQJK02000030.1:0-77610 GCF_022342325.2 Pseudomonas sp. AF32
TCGTGGCTACAAGGACCAATCGCTGTCCGGGGACAGCGGCGGTTACTGGCGCAACGACCTGCGCTGGAGCCGCCCGGTCACCCTGGAGTGGCTGCGCCCGGTGTTCGCCGAATACGGCACCAGCCTCGGCTATGACCAGGGGGTGATTCGTGGTGACCGCTACAACGGCAATCAGCACGGGCGCATGTCGAGCAACTCGGTGGAGTTGTTTGCCCGCGGCGAGCACCTGAGCGCCAGTGTCACTTTCGCCCATTCCCTGGAACGTCCGGATGCCATCACCGAGCGCGAAGCGCCGATCTATTTCCGGATGGATGTACTCCTCTAATTCTTGCTGCAACGAGACCTGAACATGGATGACCGCCAACCTTCTGCTGCCCACAAAAACCGCGATCTGTTCTGCGGCATGCCCAAGCGCGGCCTAGCGTTCCTGTTGGCCAACGTCATGTTCTGGCAACCGATGTGGGCTCAGGCCGATGGCATCGTCGTAAGCGCACCGGGCACCAGCCTCGGCCAGGCGGGCAATGGCGTGCCCATCGTCAACATCGCCAAGCCCAATGGCAACGGTCTGTCCCACAACCAGTTCACGGATTACAACGTCGGCAGCAACGGTGTAATCCTCAATAACGCTACCTCCCGCACCCAGTCCACGCAACTGGGTGGGATCATCCTTGGCAACCCGAACCTGGGCGGCACCGCGGCCACCACGATTCTCAACGAAGTCAACGGCGGCAACCCCAGTCAACTGCGTGGCTACACCGAAGTGGCGGGGCAGTCGGCCCATGTCATTGTCGCCAACCCCTACGGCATCACCTGCAACGGTTGTGGCTTCATCAACACGCCCAAGGCGACCCTGACCACCGGCAAACCGGTGATCGAAAATGGTCGCTTGAGTCGCTACCAAGTGGACCATGGCAGCGTCGCCATCGAAGGCGCGGGCCTCAACGCCAACAACATCGACAGCTTCGAAATCATCACCCGCAGCGCCCGGATCAACGCCGAGATCCAGGCGAAAAACCTGACCCTCGTCGCCGGTCGCAACGACGTCGATGCCGCGACCCTCAAGGCCACTGCACGGGCCGATGACGGCAGCGCCAAGCCGCAACTGGCGATCGACTCCTCGGCCTTGGGCGGCATGTACGCAGGCGCCATCAAGCTGGTGGGGACCGAGGCCGGTGTGGGGGTGAAGCTGGATGGCAAGATGGTTGCCAGTGGTGGGGATATTCAGCTTGATGCCAATGGGCATTTGAGTCTGGCTCAGACCACGGCGGCGGGCGCCGTCGAGATCAACGCCAAAAGCCTGGACGCTCAGGACAAGATTTATGCGGGCCGCCATGTCCAGGCAACCACCACCCAGGGCGACATCAACAACCGACGCGCCATTGCCGCGCGTGACAACGTCACGCTGACGGCCGACGGCCAGCTCAACAACCTGGGGGTCATCGAAGCCGGGGTCAATGCAGACAACACCCGCAACCAGATGGGCGACGTCGTTCTCACGGCGGCCAGCATCGACAACCGTGGGCAAAGCGTGGTCGCCAGTCGTGACTTGAAAGCCACCACCACGCAGACCCTCGACAACCGCGGCGGCACGCTCTCTGCGGGAAGAACCCTGACCGTCAACGGCAAAAACATCGACAACCGCGCCGGCACCCTGGTCAGCCAGGGCCAACTGAAAGCGACAGCGACCGGAACGCTGGATAACCGTGGCAAAGGCACCCTCGCCAGCGACGGCGAACAGACCCTGGTCGCCGGGGCGCTAAAGAACAGTGAAGGTGTCATCAGTGGCAAGAGCACGCTGAAGATCGACGCGAAAAAGCTCGATAACAGCCGCGGCAAAATGGCCTCCGACGCCGGGCTGACCCTTGAAGGCAACGAGGTTGAAAACAGCGGCGGACAGGTCACCAGCCAGGGCGACCTCGTCGCCACGCTGAAAAACTTCAACCAGCAGAACGGCACGTTGATCAGCCAGGGAAAACTCACCCTGACCGCCGACAGCATCAGCAACACGAACGACGGTTATATCGCCTCGGTCAAGGCCATGAGCCTGACGGCCAACCGGCAATTGCTCAACACCGGCAAGGCGATCATCAGCACCGAACAGGGGCTGACGATCCGCGGTGGTAGTGTCGATAACAGCAACGGCAGCCTGCTCAGCCAGGGTGACTTGAAGGTCGATGTCTCCGGCGACTTCGTCAACCGGGACGGCAGCGCCATCACCCAGGCCGGTAACGTGGACGTCGAGGCACTCAATCTCGATAACCGTGGCGGCGTGCTGGCCAGTGTCGGGGGCTGGTTGAAAGCCACGCTCGACAAGGTGTTGGACAACGGCAAATCGCTCAGCGCAGGCGGCGATGCCGGATTGATCCAGGCACAGTCTGTCGAGCTCAATGCAAAGCAGGCGCTGCTCAACAATGGCGGGCAAGTGTCGGCCCTGTCCGGGCCCGCTGAAGTCACCACCGTCACGCTCGACAACCGCAACGGTGACCTGCTTGCCAAGCAGGCACTGACGGTACGGGCCCGTGACCTGGACAACAGCGATGGACGAGCAGCGGGAGACACCATCGATTTCGGCCTGACCGGTGCACTGATCAACCAGCTCGGCCTGGTGGAGGGGGCCAATGGCCTGCTGATCGGTGCCGCGTCGATTGACAACCAGGGCGGCAAGCTGCGTTCGGTCGGCCCCCAGGGGGCCGCGACTCTGACGGTTACTCAATTGCTGAACAACCAGCGCGGCACCATCGAGGCCGCCACCCAGGATCTGTCCTTGCAGATGGCGGCATTCCAGAACACTGGCGGCAATGTCCGGCATGTGGGCACCGGCACATTGGACATGGACATCGCCAGGTTCAGTAACGTCGGCGGCAGTCTGACGACATCGGGGACCTTGACCGTCGACGCGGCACGCTGGGACAACAGCTCGGTTATCCAGGCCGATGTCCTCGACCTGAAGGTCGGCCAGCTCAATCAATCCGACAGCGGTAGCTTGCTCGCCGTCAAAAGCCTGCTCGCCACGGGCGGCAATTGGAACAACGCCGGCGTCATCGGCAGCGATGATGCTCTCGATCTGAGGCTGACCGGTGCCTATGTCGGCACGGGCAGCAGTCGGGTCAAAAGCGTCGGTCGGTTTGACTTGAGCGCGGCCAGCGTTGATCTGTCCAGCGGCTCGCGCCTGGCCGGGGGCGGCGACACCCGCATCACCGGCCTGGGGGCGGTGAATAATGGCGGGCGAATCACCGGTGGCGGCAAGTTCTCCCTGGCCGCGACCCGCCTGACCAACACCGGCACGCTCGGAGGTGCCGAAGCTGTGGAGTTGACCGCCAACGAGGCGCGCAACGATCGCGGCTTGATCTTCAGCGGCTCGGACATGGCGCTGCGTTTCAACACCTTCACCAACTATTTTGGCGACGTCTACAGCCTGGGGGCGCTGAACGTCGCGGCGCGAGATGGCGTCGCTCGCAGTGAGTTGCTCAAGAACATCTCCGGCACCCTGGAGTCGGCAAAGGACATGTCGCTGCGCAGCAATGTCCTGATCAACCGCAAGGACGTCTTTACCACCACCGATCAACTGGTGTCGGGTTCCATCAGCGTCAAATGCTACGACTGCAGCGGCGACCACCATAACGTCGACTACATCGCCAATGAAACCTACCAGAGCGTGGTGCTCCAGGACTCGGCCAGCGCCACCTTGATGAGCGGCGGCAAGCTGACCATCGACGGCCTTGCGGTAGCCAACCACCACAGCGTCATGGCCTCGGGCGCCGACCTGCTGATCAAGGCGGACAACTTTGCCAATGTCGGCGCCGCTGCCGGTACCAGCGTCAGGACGCGGACCTGGAACACCGGCAGGGTGACCGACGGAACCGACGAGCGTTTCCGTTCGCGCTTCATCGTTCCCTATAACGCCCAGGCCAACCCCAAGGAAGTCCCGGTCGATGCACTCAACAGCTTCCGCCAGGTGGGTGACATCACCACCGTGACACCGGGTGCGCCGATGGCGCCGGCGGTCGTTCAATCGGGGGGCAATGTCGACATCCAGGCCACCCAGAAACTGGAAAACAGCAGCATCGTGCAGTTCCAGGCGCCATTGGCGGGGGCGGCCAGAACAGCGGCGACGGACGTCGCCCCCTCCACGCAGCCTGCGGTGGTGGTGCTCAACCCGCAGTTACCGCCGGACCTCGCGCAGCAACAGGTCAACCCGACCAGCATGCCCGGGTTCAGCTTGCCAACGGGGGAAAATGGCCTGTTCCGCGTCGTCGACAGCGCGGCGGCGGCGCAAGGCAGCCGTGACCAGAGCCGGGCCACCGTCCAGGGCTCGGATGCGAGCCGGGCCATCGTCGGGCCCAAGTACTTGATCGAAACCAACCCTGCGCTGACCGACCTCAGGCAGTTCCTGAGTTCGGACTACCTGCTGGGCAACCTGGGTTACGACCCCGACACCAGCTGGAAGCGCCTGGGCGATGGCCTGTACGAGCAGCGCCTGGTCCAGCAGGCGGTACTCGCCCGCACCGGACAGCGATTCATTGCCGGGCAGACCAGCGATGAAGGCGTGTTCAAGTACCTGATGAGCAACGCCATCGCCAGCAAGGAACAACTGAACCTGGCCGTTGGCGTGACCCTCACGTCGCAGCAGGTCGCCGCGCTGACCCATGACATCGTCTGGATGGAAGACCAGGTGATCAATGGCGAGCATGTGCTGGTGCCGGTGCTCTACCTGGCCCAGGCCAACCGCCGGTTGATGGCCGATGGCGCGCTGATCCAGGGCAAGGACCTCACGCTGATTGCCGGCTCCGACCTCAAGAACGCCGGAACGCTGCACGCCAGCGAAAACCTCTCGGCAGCGGCCGGGAACAACCTGGTCAACACGCGCCTGGCCGAGGCCGGCGAGCGCCTCAAGCTGGTCGCCGGCAAGGACCTGGTCAACATGCAAGGCGGCATCCTCAAGGGCAAGGACGTCGAACTGTCGACGTTGAGCGGGGATATTCGCAACGACCGCACCGTCACCACTGTTGAGAACAGCGGCACGGGCTTCAGTTCGAAAACCTCGGTGGTCGACAATGCCGCGCGCATCGAGGCCGGCAACAACCTCACCGTGCGGGCGGCGGGTGACTTGCTGAACGTCGGCGGCGCGATGACGGCGGGCAACGACATCGAACTGAGCGCCGGAAAAGACATCGTCATCTCCGCGGCTCGCGAAGAAAGCGGCTCGATGCGCAAGGACAAGCGCCACTTCTGGGAACAGCGCCAGACCGTCCAGCATGCCAGCGAAATCCAGGCCGGTGGTGACCTGAACGCCACCGCCGGCAAAAACCTGACCGTCGTCGCCAGCCACCTCGAAGCCAAAGGCGATATCAACCTGACCGGCACCGACGTTTCCCTGATCTCGGCAGCGAACGAAGACGCCAGCGAATACCGCTACAAGCGCAGTGGCAAGAAGATCAACAAGGAAGAGGATCACGTCCAGCAGCAGGCGACCACCCTCAATGCGGGCGGGGATGTAGCGATTGCTGCGCGCAACAACCTGTCGGTGGTGGCGAGCAGGATTACGGCGGGTGACGAGGCTTACCTGGTTGCGGCTAAGCAGATAAGTCTGCTGGCTGAGCAGAATCGGGATTACTCGTTGTATGACATGAAGAAGAAGGGGGGATGGGGCAGTAACGCCGCAAGGCGGGATGAGGTGACTCAGATCACTCATATCGGCAGCGAGATCAAGGCCGGGGGCAACCTGAAACTGATCAGCGGTGGGGATCAGACCTACCAGGTGGCGAAGCTGCAAAGTGGCAATGACCTGACCCTAGACAGTGGTGGGCGAATCATCTTCGAGGGGGTCAAGGACTACCACGACGAAAGCCACACCAAGAGCAAAGGTGACCTGGCCTGGTACAAGATGAAAGGCGAGGGACGCACCGACGAAACCTTGCGCCAGAGCGAGCTTGTCGCCCAAGGACAGTTGGTCATCAAGGCCGTTGACGGCCTGCGTATCGACGTCAAGCAAGTCGATAAACAGAGTGTCAGCCAGACCATCGACGCGATGGTGAAGGCTGAACCGGGCCTGGCCTGGATGAAACAGGCCGAGGCGCGTGGCGACATCGACTGGCGTCAGGTGAAGGAAATCCACGACAGCTTCAAGTATGAAAACTCCGGTCTGGGTGCCGGAGCCAAAATCGCCATCGCGATTTTGATGTCGTTCATCATGGGCCCGGCCGGCTTCGGACTGTCAGGCACCAACCTTGCGGTAGCCACCAGCCTGAGTACCACCGCAGTCACCAGTACTATTGAGAACAAAGGCAACCTGGGTCGTGCGCTAAAGGAAACAGTGAGCGCCGATAGCTTGAAGAGTGCGGCGATTGCCGGTTTTACCGCCTATGCGTTCGAATACGCGGACAAAGAATGGTTTACCAGTGCCGACAGCGCCAATACTGCAACTCAAGGCGTCGAGCCGTCGGCGGGTTCGACGGGTTCGGCAAGTTCAGCATCAAGCGCGCGTAATTCATCCAAGGATATCTTCCGTTGGAGTAACGCGACTGACACGGCAGTCCGCACAACTGGGAAAGCGCTCATCTCCAGTAGCATTTCCACAGCGATTGGAGGCGGCAGCTTCGGCAGCAACTTCAATGCTGCCCTGCTGGGAGAGGCCGGCAATGTGGCGATGGCGACCGGTTTCAACTGGGTGGGCGATACCATCAAGTTCCCGGATGGCGGCCCTCAGAAAATTGTGGCCCACGCGATCATGGGTGGCCTGCTGGCTGAACTGACAGGCAGTGATTTCAAAACGGGGGCAGTCGCCGCCGGTTTGAACGAAGCGCTGATTCCCAGCATGGTCAAGGTGGCGGATAAAAACGAACATCTGCAACTGATGCTCTCGCAACTAACGGGGCTACTGGCTGCGGCCGCGGTCAACGGCGATCTCGATACAGGTTCGAAGATTGCCGAGAAAGCGACCGCGTTCAACTATCTGTTCCATGCGGAATTGGTGGAGAGAGAACAAAAGCTCAACAGCTGCACATCACCAGCTGATTGCCAATCCATCCGTGATTTTTACAACAACCTCGACACAGCCCGAAACCGGGAGTTTGGACAGTACTGCCTGCAGAATCCGGCGGGCTGTGCGCAGATTACGAAGCAGCTGGCGGATGAGATTTCGGCCAATGAAAAATTGCTGCATGACGGCAGAAGCTCAGGGCTGAATCGCTCGGTAGCACTTTGGGAAATCACGCGGAGTAACGAGCGGGCCATCAATACCGGCATTATCGAGAATACGCGTACCGAAAAAGGCGATGGCGCTGCATTACTGGCCGAGCTTGCGTCGGATGGATTGAGTCCGGATCGGGGATTGTTCGCGTCGACGGCTGGGGGGAAGGGTGGTACAACCGGGGTTAAGGTTGGGGTTGTTGGGGATAATAGTGCGAAAGGTGGGGCGAAGACACCACAAACTCTAGAGCAGATATCAAATCCCCCGCAGGCTCCTGTAATTCCATTCGGATGGATCAGTCGGCCAGGGAAAAATGGTGGGGAAATCTACTACCCACCTGGAACTGATCCGGCAAAAGGAGAGCACATCCGAGTTATGCCGCCTGGCTCATCACCTGTCCCGGGATATGAGAATGGATATTGGCGCTGGCAGAACTCCGGCAAGCAACCAATGAACCCCGCAACAGGCAAACCGGGGAAAGGTCAGGGGGATACACATGTTCCTCTTCTTCCTGACTCTTTGCCGCCGATTCGTCGTTGAAGCTATTTATCAATCAAGGTGGCGTATGTACTCATTACCGGCTGATTTTGACTTTTCACTGCTATCCGGCTGTTATCTGGAGATGGTATGTTTTGGTGTGCGAATGACGAAATTGGAATTTTCACGCCCCCAGATTTCTGCTGGCATCTCTCCATATAGAGTCTCTTTTTGTGTGGAAGGTGGTTTGAAATATGAAGTAAATGGCGTGTTAGGGCAAAGACGGTTTTCTGATTCATCCACAAGTGCGCCGTTATTGGATTTTTTGCTACAGGATGTCCTGTCGGTTAGAGAGGTTGAGGCAGCAGCGCTGCAGATACTATTTAACTCAGGCGACAGTATTGTTGTTGAACCGGATAACGACAGTGGTTATGAGGCTTATACAATTTACTTGGATTCCGGTGATGTAGTGGTTGTTTGAAGCGGTTAGAAAAGGTGGCGAAAAAAGGGGCAAATTTATTTGTCATGCTGGTAAATAAATCTGTCCTTATTTTTTGTCCCCTTTTTTTATTTTTTTGCTTCAGTAACAGCGACTCGGTGATTAACGCCCATAGAGATTTGGGGGATGCCAAACGCGATGGTGAATGTTTGATCAAGGGTTGTGTGCCGGCGGTCTACATTATAGAGTAAAGAAATAAAGGTGTTTTATGGGGCCTGAAAAGTACGAGTTGTTGAATAGCGTTCCAGGGCATGCAGATTATGCCGTGAGCGCAGGGGACTTGGATCCGGAGGATATCCCGCAGGAAAGAATTAGTGCTGTGCTAGATCTGCATTCGTAATGCTAGTAATGATGAGGAGAGATTTTTTGCCGCAAAATTACTGACTAGTTTGGGCATCCATGAAGGCTTGATTGCTTTGGAAGCAAGTATGGAAAAGCCAGAGCAAATCGAGGGGATTTATTCTCATCGGGTATATGGGTACGACGATACTTATTACCAGATACTCTTGGCTGTTACTCGGTATTTTTCCAACGTGGCTGATCGTGGGGATATCGAAGTTGCTAGGGCTCAGATATATTCTATCCTTTCAAAAATCATTGCTTTAGCAAGTAGTAAATCTTCGAAATAGCCAAGATTTTTGATTTTGTGAGGCGTGAGAATTAAACGGAATATGTGCCTCTTATTGAAAATCATCTTATTGCTATAATCGATAAGCCCGAGGTGCATCGCTGGAAAGTCTATGACGCTATTGAATTTCTGACAGATTTTAATTCAGATTTCATTGCATCTTTATTGAAAGATAAAAAATAAGTCGATTGATGATTATAGGCCAGGAACGTAAGGTGGACGAAAAGGGGGCAGATTTGAATGGCACTTCCTTAGCGGCTAAGCGATTGAACTGAAAGCGAAAAATTAAGAGGGGCTGGTCTTGGTCTACGGTGATAGTTGCGAACACACACCAGCGAACCAAGGACACAGCCCCAATGGATCGTAGACGGCAAATTCTTCAGCATCAATGAACGAAAAGGGGACAGATTTATTTGTCAGGCTGGTAAATAAATCTGTCCCCTTTTTTCTTGGCGCCTCAAATCGATAAAGCATTTAAACGTTTGCCTCAGTCTGCACGGGCCCAGTTGGTTAGAAATGCTGAGAAGGGGCTGAAACGATTGCAAGAAACAGGGAATATGTAATGAGCAGTAAATATGCTGTGGTTATAAAACAAGGGATAGCTTTACCCGAAAGAGAGATATTGGTCAGACGGGCATGGGGCGATGTACCTGTCTCTTATATTCAGGATCAAGAAGTTTTCAATGAGTGCAGCTTTCTTGACTTGAAAGTTAACAAGTGGGAAGTCAATAAACAGTGGAGTAATCAGCAAAATAGCGAACCCTGGATAAGAGTTGAGATGCTCAAAGGGGGCGCGCTTAAGGAATATTTGCGGAATGAGGGCTGCTCCCTGTCTTTAGATGTTACAGACGAAGCTCTCGTGATTTTGGAGTTAGATGAGGGCGGATTGGAGTTGGACGAGGTTCTACTGTTAAGTCTGGTATCTGCGTTTCATAGTGGCTATAAAATTTACAGATGGGTCGATGATTTTCAAGAAGTGGGCGAAGATATTTTTATCTCTTTGCCAACTCAACATGCTATTCGTGAAAGATTGCTGACTTGCGCATAGTGTTTGTTTAGGTGAAAAGGGGGCGGATTTGTTTTTTGTGCTGGTAAATAAATCTGTCCCCTTTTTTTGCTCTTTTTTTGGGGTCCCCCTTTTTTGGTAAGAACGGTAAGGATCCGTGATGATGCAAGGGGTCATGATTTCGGTGTGGGAAATCCACAAAATCGCGGCTCCCACTTTAATGATGAAATCGGAAATCACTATGACTATTGATATTGAAATTTTGAGCGCGCCTAATATTTCTATACCGAACGAGGTATTCAATATTAACCGTCCGCAGAGAGGGGCGGCCGAGGCCATCTCTGTAGCGAGTTTTATGGTTGCTGAGTCATCAAGTAGCTCTTTGGTTCTGGTGTTAGATTATATTTTCTCATTAATTGAAAAAACTTACTCGGTTACGACGTCTGGTTTTTTGTTGGTAACTCAGCATGGCAGCCAGATACACGAGTGATCCGATACCGAAAGTTGTGGGGGGCTTTAAGCTTTCGCGGAAATGAAGTTGTAGGCGGCAGTGAACTGCAAGAACGCATGGTTGAGGCAGATGGGCAGTTAAAATTTTTTGGTGCTGTGCGGCTATCGAGACATTCAGTTGAGTTTTTGGCGAAAATTCTTGAGGTTGAACGCTGCTCATATATCGCTGCGCTGCCTAGCGGGTTTGATGTGAAAAGTATTTTGGATGTGGGATGGTCCGGGAATGTATCGGATGATTTGGATTTGCATTACTTGATAAGTGAAAAGAAAGGGCTGCTTTTTAGGAGGCTTGGTGAATTTGATGAGGGTGAGCAAGGTTTATTATCCACAGGTCCGTCAGAAGTGATGGGCGGATTATTGAATTGATTGGAGGGTGATGGTGTGGCATCTTTGTGCTGATTCGTAAATAACTCTGAGAGTTATCTGGCCGGCCTCCCTGCCTCACAGGTGAAAAGGGCACAGATTTATTTGTTGTGCTGGTAAATAAATCTGTCCCCTTTTTTCTTTGGATCTAACTCGGGCTCCGGATGGACTGCGCAAATAAAAATAGGTGGGAAGTTGTTAGGTCAGGATGGGGTGCTTTATAAAAAGGCGTCGAATATTACACATATCCCGATGGATTTTAGATGAAAGATATCTCTTATTATTCTGCTCTGCCAGATGGTATGACTGAAGCTGAGCTGTATTTGGAGTTTGTTGAGGTTGTGGGCTGCTTTGAGAATTCAGAGTGCAGTGGTTATGTGTTTTTAGCTGCTCTGTCAGAGCTCAGTGAGCGACAGTGGCATACGTACTCGTTACTCTGTGATAAGTTGAGAGGGAGGATAGAAGGTTCGCTTAAAAATCTTTGGGATGGGCGTAATTTGGAGGCTGCTCAGGTAATTGTCTCTGTGGTTGCGTATTTAGGTCTGGAGGGGTTGTACGCATTTATATGTTCTCAGGCAAGTAAAAGTCTGTCTGATGAAGTAAGTGCTGAAGTAAAGTCCGCCATTGCTGAATTTGGATCTTCGGTTGGGGATCCTTTTAGTGGGATGCGATAGGGTTGGAAGGGGGAGTAAGGGGGTAACTAATTTGTTACTGGTTCGTTAATCGATCTGCCCTGTTTTCTCGTACTTGTGAAGGGGTATTAAATGTTTTTACGATATTGTCGTTGGATTGCCGGAATGTGCGTTTTTGCCGCAATAGCCGAATCTATTTTATTTGGCTTGCGGATTTATATCGGCAGTGTGAAAAGGGGGCGGATTTGTTTTTTGTGCTGGTAAATAAATCTGTCCCCCTTTTTTCTTTTTTGAAGAACTGGAAATAATTTACTCACAAGCCGATCTTGCAACGGATTTAGAAAAAACATTGGTTGATGGTTTCGAGGTTTTTAGGATTTCGAAAGCCGCATTTGAAATATATCAAAATCATGGCTTAGAAATAACTGCGCCCATGGATCGAGTGCTCCTCACGCTGATTGCAATGGAGGAGGGTGAGGAATTTGAGTTGACTGAAGCTGAGTTTTTGGCTCTGATTTCAGAGATAAAAACTATGTAGATAAGGCGAAATTTACTGTGACGCTATGTAAGCCACAAAAAAAGGGACAGATTTATTTTGCAGGGATGGGTTGGCTTTTAGCCTTGACTTGAGGCCGGCTAATGGGTGTCCCCATTCTTCTGCATTCTTCGATTCTTCAGTCCCCATTCTTCATAAGCGCGGTCTGTTGTCCCAACGGAGATCCCATCCGTTGGGCGTTATGACAAAGGACACGAGCTCCCCCTGAACCCTCTCAGCCAACCCAGCCAACTGCCGTTTTCGGAATGACCTCGGACTCGTCGAGCTTGGATGCAAACATGCTCACGGCTTCGAGTGCGTCTGTCGTCCCGGTGCGGATCTGTACGATGACCGATCCGGCCTGGTCCGCCAGGGTCACGCCGCGCAGGGCGCCTTCGTGGGTGACGTTCATGCTTGTGACGGCTTCGCGGGTTTCGGAAAGGATCATGCCGATCATCTCGGCGATCTCCGCTGTCGAGCGGCTTGTGCGCCCCGCCAACTGTCGGACTTCATCAGCGACCACCGCGAAGCCCCGACCCTGGTCGCCGGCCCGTGCGGCTTCGATGGCGGCATTGAGGGCCAACAGGTTGGTCTGGTCGGCGATGCCGCGGATGGTGTTGACGATGGCGGTGATTTCCTCCGAGCGCGAACCCAGTTGTCCGACCAGACGCGCGGAGGCGCCGATGTTGTCGGCGATCTGGCGCATTTCCCTGGCTGTCTGCTGAATAACCTGGGCGCCCTGTTCGGCCACCCGCTCGGTCTCGGCGGAGATGTGGTAGGCGCGTGAGGCGCCGCGAGAGTCTTCCTCGAACTTTTCGACTCGTTCGGTGATGTCGCTGGCGAACTTCACGATCTTGTACAGCTTGCCTTCGGCATCGAAGACCGGGTTGTAGCTGGCCTCCAGCCAGACGACCTTGCCGTGTTTACCGAGACGCTTGTACTGACCGCTATAAAACTCACCGGCGTTCAGGCGGCGCCAGAAATCACTGTATTCCGGACTGTTCACCAGGCTTTGCTCACAGAACATCCGGTGATGTTTACCCTGGAGTTCGGCCAAGGTGTAGTTCATGGTCCTCAGGAAGTTGTCGTTTGCGGTCAGGATGTGGCCGCTGAGGTCGAATTCGATCACCGCCATGGCGCGGTCAAGGGCTGCCAGCTTGCCGCGGATTTCCGCCTCGTTCGCGACCTTGGCGGTGACATCCAAGGCGTATTTGACCACTTTCACCACGCGATTGTGCTCATCGACCACGGGGTTATAGCTGGCTTCCAGCCATACCGTCTCGCCGCGCCCGCTGCGCCGTTGGAAAGTCCCGGAAACGAACTGACCGGCGCGCAATTGGTTCCAGAATTCGCGGTATTCGGCGCTGCCCGCCAGCGCAGGGGTGCAGAAATCGCGGTGGGACAGGCTGGCCAACTGCTCTGCACGGTAGCCCATGGTTTTCAGAAAGTTTTCGTTCGCACGGAGCACCTTGCCGTCGGGACTGAACTCGACAACGGCCATCGACCGTTCCAAGGCGCCAACCAGTCCCTTGTATGTCGTTAATTCGGCTGTCCTAGCCGTCAGTTCACTTTTTAGAGTTGTATTAAACATGACGTACCCTCGGCGAACCCGGAGATGACCGGACCATATCTCGCTATCGACACGCCGATGGCGGAACTGAAGGGGCTGGCGTAATCATGTTTCGGCGTCAAAAAACGCCGAGTTCAGTGTTCAGGTTCTATAGGGGGCCAGAGGTGCGAGAGCGCCGCCAGGAATGCTCCGCGGGCCGGAAGACAACCGCGGAGCGAGGTGAGGCATGCCCACGTCAGACCTGGGCATGCTCAAAGGTCAGAGGCTGAAACGCCCAACCATGCTGTTCAGGTCCACCGCCAGGCGCGACAGTTCGGCGCTGGCAGCGCTGGTCTGATTGGCGCCGGTGGCCGATTGCACCGACAGGTCGCGGATGTTCACCAGGTTGCGGTCCACTTCACGAGCCACCTGGGCCTGTTCTTCGGCAGCGCTGGCGATCACCAGATTGCGCTCGTTGATCTCGACGATGGCCGCGTTGATCGTGTCCAGGGACATGCCGGCGCCCCGTGCAATATTCAGAGTCGACTCGGCACGTTCGGTGCTGTTGCGCATCGAGTCCACAGCCTGCTCGGTGCCGCTCTGGATGCTGCCGATCATGCGTTCGATCTCGCTGGTCGACTGCTGGGTGCGATGGGCCAGGGCACGGACCTCGTCCGCTACCACGGCGAAACCACGACCGGCCTCACCGGCCCGTGCCGCCTCGATGGCTGCGTTCAGGGCCAGCAGGTTGGTCTGGTCCGCCAGGCCACGAATCACGTCCAGGACCTTGCCGATGTCACGGGATTCGTCGGCCAGGTTGCCGATCAGCGTGGCGGTGCTCTGCACGTCGGCGCTCATGCGTTCGATGGCGCCCACCGTTTCCTGCACCAGATCCCGACCGTCGCCGGCGGAAGTGGTGGCATTTCTCGAGGCTTCGGAGGTGCTGACCGCGTTGCGTGCCACTTCTTCCACGGCGCTGGTCATTTCGTTCACCGCCGTAGCGGCCTGTTCGATTTCGTTGTTCTGCTGGGTCAGGCCCCGAGCGCTTTCGTCGGTGACGCTGTTGAGTTCTTCCGCGGCGGAGGCCAGCTGCGTGGCCGAGCCGGAAATACGCTGCAGGGTGTCCCGCAGTTTTTCCTGCATGGTCGACATCGCCCGCAGCAGGCGACCGGCTTCGTCGCTGCCATCGACAGTGATCGGCCGGGTCAGATTACCCTTGGCGATTTCTTCGGCAGCGTCCAGGGCATTGGCGATCGGGCGAGTAATGCTGTTGGTCAGCAGCCAGGCGAACAACAGGGTCAGGCCGGTGGCGATGACCAGCAGCGTGACGACCCAGTTGAACGCCATCGAATATTGCTGCGTTGCGCCTTGGTTCAGGGATTCGGCTTGCAGGTTGTTGATTTCCACCAGGCGGCCGATGGCCGCGTTGACGGCATCGGAATTACTCAACAGTTCGGTGTTGAGCAGGGCGCGCAAGTCATCGATCTGGTTGTTGCGCGACAGGGTTTTCATCCGATCTTCAAGCTGACGGTACTGGCCCAGCAGTTGTACCAGTTGGTCATAGGCGGCCCGTTCATCCGCAGCGCTGATGAGTTTTTCATACGTGGCCTGGGCAGTGCGCAACTGTTGGTTGCGCTGGTCGAACAGCTCATAGGTTTTCTGCTGGACGTCCGCTTCACGGTTGACCAGCAAGCGATAGGAGAGCACCCGCAGACGCAGCGAGAGCTGGGTGAATTCGTTGAGAGCCTTGATGCTGGGCACGCTGTTTTCGACGATGTTCTCGCCGGACGTGCGGATCTTGCTCATCTGGCTCAGGGCAAATACCCCGAGTGCCAGCATCAGGGCGCCGATCAGGGCAAACCCGAGGAACGCCCGCGGCGCGATGTTCATATTACGTAGAGACATGGAATGTACCGGGTGAAGGAGCGTCCGTGCGGGGCTGTGGCTGGTATTTACAGGCTTATCGGACATATGAATGAAGTCTTGAGCGACCTGGGGCCTTTTGTCGCAAGGCATCCCGGCAAAGCGACGAAGGGTAGGAACCAGACTCCTCATTCACAGTCTTTACGACTCGCCAGCGAAGTACCGCCGCCGCTGGACCGTGGCATTGGCGGTCACTTTTCTTTATCGTACGCGCCCCCTGAAAAAGCCTGGAAATCAATATGTTGGAAGCATCCCTCAGCCAGCTGGAGCAACTGGTCAATGACCTGGTGCAACAGAACCGTCACCTCGCCGGCCTGAATGAAACCCTGAGCGCGGAACTTGCCAGGGCCAAGGACGAAAACGAGAGCCTGCAACTGAGCCTGATGGAACAGGAAGAACTCCATGGCGCCACCGCCGCCCGCATCCAGGCGCTGATCGAGCGCGCCAGCGCAGGTCCTGTCAGCGCATGAAGCAGGGTGCCAATGGGGTGACTGTCATCTCGATCCTGGGAGAGGACTATTCGATCAAGGCTCCGGCCGGGCAGGAACAGGCTCTGCTGGACGCCGCAGCGATGCTCAAGACGGCTTTGGCCGATACCAAGCGCAAATACCCGACACTGATCGGCGACCGCCTGTTGGTGTTGGCGGCCATGAACCTGTGTTCGCAGCAGATTGAAATGCAGAAGCAGCATCAAGCGGAGCTTGATCGTTACCAGGAGCAGGTCAGCGCCACGGTGGATGTCATTGCCAAGACGATTCAGCAGGCCTGAAGGGCTCGATTCGGCTCGTAAGGCAGTGTTGCCTGTGCTTATGTCATCGCGAGCAGGCTCGCTCCCACAATGAGTCTGTGGTGGACAAAAATATTGTGTCCACCCAGAGCCAATGTGGGAGCGAGCCTGCTCGCGATAGCGACTTGAGTCGCGCTACAAAACCCGGATCAGAACCACTCATCCCGCATCCCCAGGCACGTATCGTCCCGCGCCTCAAGCAATGCCAGTTCATGGTGGCAACCGGGAACTTCCCACGTCAGGAAATACCGCGCCGCTTGCAGCTTGCCTTTATAGAAGTCGCTGTCCGCGGCATTGCCCCTGGCCAGACCTTCCTCGGCACGAATGGCTTGTTCCAGCCAGCGCCAGCCGATCACCATGTGGCCGAATACCTTGAGGTACAGCGCCGAGTTGGCGAGGCTGCTGTTGACCTTGCCTTGGGCCAGGTCCGTCAGCAGGCCAAGGGTGACTGTTTGCAGGCTCGCCACCAGGGCTTCCAGCGGCTGGCGCAGTGGCGTCAGTGAGTCGTGCGCCTGGGCGCGTTCGGTGGTGTCGGCTACCAGGCGGATCAGTTGCTTGAGCCCGGCGCCGCCATTCTGCGCCAGCTTGCGCCCCAGAAGGTCCAGGGACTGGATACCATGGGTGCCTTCGTGGATCGGGTTCAGGCGATTGTCGCGGTAATACTGCTCCACCGGGTATTCGCGGGTGTAGCCATGACCGCCGAGAATCTGGATCGCCAGTTCGTTGGCCTTCAGGCAAAACTCCGAGGGCCACGATTTGACGATTGGAGTCAGCAAGTCCAACAGTTCGTGGGCACGCCGGCGTTCGGCTTCGCTGTCGAGTGTGGTGGTGTCGTCGAACAGTCGCGCCGCGTACAGGCCCAGGTCGAAAGCGCCTTCTACATAAGCTTTCTGGGTCAGCAGCATGCGGCGCACGTCGGCGTGCTGGATGATCGCTACGGGGGCGGTGGTCGGATCCTTGCTGTCGGGCAACCGACCCTGGGGACGCTCGCGGGCGTATTCCAATGAGTACAGGTAGCCGGCGTACCCCAGCATTACCGCGCCCATGCCGACGCCGATCCGTGCCTCGTTCATCATCTGGAACATGTAGCTCAGGCCATGGTGCGGTTTCCCCACCAGGTAACCGACACAGTCGCCGTTGTCGCCGAAGTTCAGTGCCGTGGAGGTGGTGCCGCGCCAGCCCATTTTGTGGAACAACCCGGCCAGCAGCACGTCGTTACGCTTGCCGAGGCTGCCGTCGTCGTTGACCAGGAACTTGGGCACGATAAACAGCGAAATGCCTTTAACGCCGGGCGGCGCGTCCGGCAGTTTCGCCAGGACCATGTGCACGATGTTTTCCGACAGCGGATGGTCGCCGCCGGAGATGAAGATCTTGTTGCCCTTGAGTCGATAAGTGCCGTCGGGTGCGGGTTCGGCACGGGTGCGGATATCCGACAGCGAAGAGCCCGCGTGGGGCTCGGTCAGGGCCATGGTGCCGAAGAAGCGACCGTCGATCATCGGTTGCAGGAAGCGGCGCTTCTGCGCCTCGTCGCCGAAGCTTTCGATCAGGTTCGCCGCGCCCATGGTCAGGAATGGATAGGACGTCGACGCGGCATTGGCCGATTGGAAATGCGCGAAGCAGGCCTGGGACAGCAGCGTCGGCAATTGCATGCCGCCCGCCTCGAAACTGCGCGCAGCATTGAGGAAGCCCGCCTCCAGAAAGGCGTCCACCGCGGGTTTCACTTCCGGAATCAGAATGGCCTGGCCGTCTTCGTAGCGCGGTTCGTTCTCATCGTTCTTGCGGTTGTGCGGCGCAAAATATTTCTCGGCGATGTTGCGGGCCGTATCAATGGCTGCGTCGAAGGTTTCGCGGGTGTGCTCGGCGAACCGCTCGCGCTGGGTCAGGCCCTCGGCGTCGAGGACTTCATACAGCTCGAAAGCCAGGTTGCGGGAACTGAGCAGCGTCTCGGACATGGCGGCCTACCTTGTTTTGGGATGGGCCGAGTCTAGGTGGGGGAATAGAGGTTGAACAGGATGATTGATGGGGGTGATAGAGCAGCACAAGTTTCATGCTGCAAGCGGCAAGTAAGGGCAATTGCAGTCCTGCTCTTACTTGAAGCTTGCAGCTTGAAACTTGTAGCTGCGATCAACCGATTGTCATCAGGCTGGCATTACCGCCCGCTGCCGCGGTGTTGACGCTCAGCGCACGCTCGATCACCAGGCGCTCCAGCGCAATGCCGGTTTCGCCCTGGGACAAGCCGTGGACCCCGACGATGGCGCCGGCACGCTTGGCCACTTGTTGGCAGACGCTGCGCAACTGGTCCGAGTCGCCGTGATGCAGGACAGCGTCGAACACCACGTCATCCTTGGTCCAATCGGAAATCCGCTGGATGCGCGCCTGAATGTCCTTCGGCAAGCGTGCGAACAAGGACTTGCTGGTATCGGTTTCCGGCCACACGGCCGAGCCGCCTACGGCCAGTACGGCCGCCAGTTGCGTCAGCAGGTCGCCTTCCACCTCGGCCAGGCACAGCACATGCTCGCGCGGCAGGATGGCGTAGCTGTTGCGTTCACCGGTCGGGCCGGTCAGCTGGCGGGTGATACCGCTTTGCGACTGGGCTGCGAACTGCACGCACAGGGCGCTCAGTTCGGCGAGCTTCTGGCTGTCGGCCCAGGCTTGCAGCGCGGTCAGCGGTTTGCTCATGGCCTCGCGCAGGCGCAGGTCCGGTGCGCTGACGGCATCGGCGCGAACGAACGACTGCTGGATCGCATCGGTAGGACGAGTCGACAGCAGGCGGTACAGGTACAGCGGACCACCGGCCTTTGGCCCGGTGCCCGAAAGGCCTTCGCCACCGAACGGCTGTACGCCAACCACGGCACCCACGATGTTGCGGTTCACGTAGACGTTGCCGGCATGGACGTTGTCGACCACCTTGGCGATGGTTTCATCGATACGGGTATGCACACCCAGGGTCAGGCCATAGCCGGAGGCATTGATCTGGTTGATCAACTGGTCCAGCTCCTTGCGCTTGTAACGCACTACGTGCAGCACCGGGCCGAAGATCTCGCGCTGCAGTTCATCGAAGCTTTCCAGCTCGATCAGGGTCGGCATCACGAAGGTGCCGCGCTTGCACTCTTCACTGTCGGCAATTGCCATCTGGTAAACGGTGCGACCTTTGTCGCGCATGGCCTGGATATGTTTCTCGATGCCGGTCTTGGCTTCGGCGTCGATCACCGGGCCAATGTCCACCGACAGGCGTTCCGGGTTACCCAGGCGCGATTCGGCCATGGCGCCCTTGAGCATTTCGATGACACGGTCAGCGGAATCTTCCTGCAAGCACAACACGCGCAGGGCCGAGCAACGCTGGCCTGCGCTGTCGAAGGCCGACGACACTACGTCGATCACCACTTGTTCGGTCAGGGCCGAGGAGTCGACGATCATGGCGTTCTGGCCGCCGGTTTCAGCGATCAGCGGGATCGGGCGACCCTGGTTGTCCAGGCGACCGGCAATGTTGCGTTGCAGCAGGCGAGCGACTTCGGTGGAACCGGTGAACATCACCCCCTTGACCCGCTCGTCACCCACCAGGCGGGCGCCGACGGTTTCGCCACGGCCCGGCAGCAGTTGCAGCACACCTTCCGGGATACCGGCTTCGAGCAGCAGGCGCACGGCCTGGGCGGCCACCAATGGTGTCTGTTCGGCTGGCTTGGCCAATACCGGGTTACCGGCGGCCAGGGCAGCGGCTACCTGGCCACTGAAAATGGCCAGCGGGAAGTTCCACGGGCTGATGCAGACCACCGGGCCCAATGGGCGGTGGGCATCGTTGGTGAAGTCATTGCGTGCCTGCACCGCGTAGTAGCGCAGGAAATCCACGGCTTCGCGAACTTCGGCAATGGCGTTGGCGAAGGTCTTGCCGGCTTCACGGGCCAGCAGCCCCATCAATGGCTGGATCTCGCCTTCCATCAGATCGGCGGCGCGCTCCAGGATCGCGGCGCGCTCGGCCGGTGGCGTGGCCTGCCAGATCGGCGCGGCGTTGAGCGCGCACTGGATGGCATTGTCGACGTCAGCCACCGTGGCTTCCTGCACATGGCCGACCACGTCGCGATGATCGGCTGGGTTCAGGACCGGAGCCGGTGTTTCTTCGCTGGCGGCGCAACCGAGCATCGGCGCGGCTTTCCAGTCGTTATGGGCGGTTGCCAACAGCGCGCAGGACAACGAGGCCAGGCGATGTTCGTTCGCCATGTCGATGCCGCTGGAGTTGGCGCGCTCGCTGCCGTACAGGTCGCGCGGCAGGGGAATGCGCGGATGCGGCAGGCCGAAACCGCCTTCCAGGGTCGCCATCTGCTCGATGCTGGCGACCGGGTCGGCCACCAGTTCCTGAATGGAAATGGACTGGTCGGCAATGCGGTTGACGAAGGAAGTGTTCGCGCCGTTTTCCAACAGGCGGCGCACCAGGTAAGCCAGCAGTGTTTCATGAGTGCCGACCGGAGCGTACACGCGGCACGGACGGTTCAGCTTGCCTTCGGAAACCTTGCCTACAACCTGTTCGTACAGCGGCTCACCCATGCCATGCAGGCACTGGAATTCGTACTGGCCCGGGTAATAGTTCTGACCGGCGATGTGATAAATAGCCGACAGCGTATGGGCGTTGTGCGTGGCGAACTGCGGGTAGATGGCTTCCGGCACCGACAGAAGCTTGCGGGCGCAGGCGATGTAGGACACGTCGGTGTACACCTTGCGGGTGTAGACCGGATAGCCTTCCAGGCCTTCGACCTGGGCGCGTTTGATCTCGCTGTCCCAGTACGCGCCTTTTACCAGGCGAATCATCAGGCGATGGCGGCTGCGGCGAGCCAGGTCGATGACGTAGTCGATCACATACGGGCAGCGCTTCTGGTAGGCCTGGATCACGAAACCGATGCCGTTCCAGCCGGTCAGTTGCGGCTCGAAGCACAGGCGCTCCAGCAGATCCAGGGACAATTCGAGGCGGTCGGCTTCTTCGGCGTCGATGTTCAGGCCAATGTCGTATTGCTTGGCCAGCAGCGTCAGCGACAGCAGGCGCGGGTACAGCTCGTCCATGACGCGCTCGTACTGGGCGCGGCTGTAACGCGGGTGCAGGGCCGAAAGCTTGATGGAAATGCCCGGGCCTTCATAAATCCCACGACCGTGGGAGGCTTTGCCGATCGAGTGGATGGCTTGTTCATACGAGGCCAGGTACTTCTGGGCGTCGTGCTCGGTGAGTGCGGCTTCACCCAGCATGTCGTAGGAGTAGCGGAAACCCTTGGCTTCGAATTTGCTCGCGTTGGCCAGGGCTTCGGCGATGGTTTCGCCGGTGACGAACTGCTCGCCCATCAGGCGCATGGCCATGTCGACGCCCTTGCGGATCATCGGTTCGCCGCTCTTGCCGATGATGCGGCTCAGGGAGGAGGTCAGGCCCGCTTCATTATGGGTAGCGACCAGCTTGCCGGTCAGCAGCAGGCCCCAGGTCGCGGCGTTGACGAACAGCGACGGGCTGTTGCCCAGGTGCGGCTGCCAGTTACCCGTGCTGATCTTGTCGCGGATCAGCGCATCGCGGGTGCCTTTGTCCGGGATACGCAGCAGCGCTTCGGCCAGGCACATCAGCGCCACGCCTTCCTGGGACGACAGGGAGAATTCCTGCAGCAGGCCCTGGACGATACCGGCGCGACCACCGGCACTCTTCTGGTTACGCAGTTTTTCCGCGATCGAAGCGGCCAGCTTGTTAGTGGCTTCGGCCATCTCCGCCGGCAGGCGAGCCTGCTCGATCAGCATCGGCACCACTTCAGGTTCCGGTCGACGGTAAGCGGCAGTGATGGCGGCACGCAGCACCGATTGCGGCAGGATGCTTTCGGCAAACTCCAGGAAGCACTGGTGAGCGTGGTCAGGCTGGACATCGCCAGCCTCGTCATTGTCGACGCGGGTCGAACCGTTCAGCTCGGTCAGGGTTGCACCACCCTCGAGTTTTTCCAGGTAATTGAAAATTGCCTGCTTGATCAGCCAGTGTGGCGTGCGATCAATCGAGGTAGCGGCCGCCTTGAGGCGTTCGCGGGTCGGGTCATCGAGTTTGACCCCAAGGGTGGTGGTAGCCATATTTTTATCCTCATGTTTACCACGTATCGCGTGGCATCAGCTGGCGGCAAGATTAGCCCCGAGCTGAATGAGGTGCAACCGGGTGCAACCCTTTTTTTGACGAAACATCAGGCTGCTCATCAGGAAGTGAGCGCTGATCTCGTTACATTGCACCGGCTTAGTGCGTTGGCTCATAGCGCGCCCGTCTCTACTGCACAAAAATGGAGCAAAAAACGCAGTTCTGGTGGAAAAACCGATCAGGTGCAACTTATTCGAGCGAAACAGGTTGCACCTTATTTCATTTGTTGAATAGCATTCGCGGCCAAGGTGCAACCGGTTCCAAGCCGAGGGGCATCGGCTGATGGCTTTCCTGGGGAAACATCAGTCATAAATTCGCGGGTCTGCAAATCGTCGCTACAACGTCTGTGTTGTCGGCGCTTTCAACTGCCACCGCTACATAAAAACAAAGCCAGGGCGTAACTCATGAGTGTAAGCAATCCCACCCTGATCACCTTCGTGATCTATATCGCAGCCATGGTCCTGATCGGCCTGATGGCTTATCGATCCACCAACAACCTTTCCGATTACATTCTGGGTGGCCGCAGCCTGGGCAGCGTCGTGACCGCATTGTCCGCCGGTGCCTCCGACATGAGCGGCTGGCTGCTGATGGGCCTGCCTGGTGCCATCTACATGTCCGGCCTGTCGGAAAGCTGGATCGCCATCGGCCTGATCGTTGGTGCCTACCTGAACTGGCTGTTCGTAGCCGGTCGCCTGCGGGTCCAGACCGAGCATAACGGCGATGCACTGACCCTGCCGGACTACTTCTCCAGCCGTTTCGAAGACAAGAGCGGTGTGCTGCGTATCATCTCGGCGGTGGTCATCCTGGTGTTCTTCACCATCTACTGCGCCTCCGGCATCGTGGCCGGTGCCCGTCTGTTCGAAAGCACTTTCGGCATGTCCTACGAGACAGCGCTGTGGGCCGGTGCCGCCGCGACCATCGCCTACACCTTCGTCGGTGGTTTCCTGGCCGTGAGCTGGACTGACACCGTACAAGCCACCCTGATGATCTTCGCCCTGATCCTGACGCCGATCATCGTGCTGCTGGCCACCGGCGGCGTGGACACCACGTTCCTGGCCATCGAAGCGAAAGATCCTTCGTCCTTCGACATGCTGAAGAACACTACCTTCATCGGCATCATCTCGCTGATGGGCTGGGGCCTGGGCTATTTCGGCCAGCCGCACATCCTGGCGCGTTTCATGGCAGCCGATTCGGTGAAGTCCATCGCCAATGCCCGTCGCATCTCCATGACCTGGATGATCCTGTGCCTGGGTGGCACCGTTGCTGTCGGCTTCTTCGGCATCGCTTACTTCTCGGCACACCCTGAAGTGGCCGGTCCCGTGACCGAGAACCATGAGCGTGTGTTCATCGAGCTGGCCAAGCTGCTGTTCAACCCATGGATCGCCGGTGTCCTGCTGTCTGCCATCCTGGCGGCGGTAATGAGTACCCTGAGCTGCCAGTTGCTGGTGTGCTCCAGCGCCCTGACTGAAGACTTCTACAAGACCTTCCTGCGCAAGAGCGCTTCCCAGCTGGAACTGGTCTGGGTAGGCCGTGCCATGGTTCTGTTGGTGGCATTGGTTGCCATTGCCCTGGCCGCCAACCCGGAAAACCGTGTGCTGGGCCTGGTGAGCT
The DNA here is from genome assembly GCF_022342325.2 of Pseudomonas sp. AF32. Taxonomy (NCBI): domain Bacteria; kingdom Pseudomonadati; phylum Pseudomonadota; class Gammaproteobacteria; order Pseudomonadales; family Pseudomonadaceae; genus Pseudomonas; species Pseudomonas sp. AF32. The sequence goes on from NZ_RQJK02000030.1 coordinate 23,846, forward strand.
ACGCCTGGGCCGGTTTCGGTGCCGCTTTCGGTCCGGTTGTCCTGATCTCGGTGGTTTGGAAAGGCATGACCCGTAACGGCGCGCTGGCCGGTATCCTGGTCGGTGCGATCACTGTGATCGTCTGGAAGCACTTCGAGTTGCTGGGCCTGTACGAAATCATCCCGGGCTTCATCTTCGCCAGCCTGGCCATCTACTTCGTCAGCAAGATGGGCTCGCCTACCGCCGGTATGGTGCAGCGCTTCGAAGCGGCCGAGAAAGATTTCCGCCTGAACAACTAAGCGAGGCTTTCGGCGAGGCCTGGACGGCTCGCTCGAAGGTTGGATGAAAAAAACGGCCCGGCTCCAGTGGAGGTGGGCCGTTTTCATTTGCGCTGTCAGTCGATCGTAGCGTCGGGCTGGTTGAGAAAGATCAGTGCACCCAGCAGCGCCATATAGAATCTGAACGCAGCGTCCTGGCCATTCCAGACTTCGGATTGCCACATCAGAAACCATTCCCCTCCGACCACCATGAAGCCAAAGAACCAGACGAGGAATCCCGTCGTCAGGCCGGCGATGGTCCAGCGCTTGGCCCGTGTGAACGTCTCGCCCCCGGCCTTGCGCGCCTGCCACAATTTCAGTGCCCCGTAGCCGAGCAGCCCGGCGGTGATCGCTTCGCCGAGGATGATCAGCCAATAGGCGCCATGCCACAGCCATGGCTGGACGATAGCCCGATAGCGGGCGGCGTTGTCCGGGAACGTGGTGTCCATGCTCAGCACGTGCTGGACGAAATTGAAGTTGGAGCGGTAGTCGGTGATGTTATTGAACGCCGTCAGGAAGGCGAATGCGGCAAGTGCCAGGGTCATTGCGATTTTTGCGTAGCGAGTCGTCATGGGGGCGTCCTTTGCTTTTTTGCGACGAAGGGAACGTTATCACGCCGTGTTGCAGTGCCGAGGCTCGTCAGGTTGTAAGACGCCGCTGATTCAATCGTGGGACGGGTTCCGTAGGCTGCGGCGCAAAGGATGTCTATCGGAAAATGCAGCACATGCTGCGGCTTTTATCTCGCCGGATGTAAGGCAAATCTGTTTTTCCTGACCTCCAGCCCGCTCTCCGTGTGGCTCATGCAGAATCGTCCACCTACATTTTGCAGAGAGACATCGGATGTTCGCGTCTGCCAACCAACCGCGTTTCACACTGACGCTCGACGACGGACCGAATGAGTTCAAGGTGCTTGAGTTCACGGGCGAGGAGGGCATCAGTCAACCCTATTGTTTCGATGTAGAGCTGGTGAGCGAGCGAGGGGACCTGGCATTGGAGGCATTGTTGCATCGCCAGGCATACTTGGGGTTCGACCACTTGGGCCGTGGGGTTCATGGCCAGGTTTACAGCGTGGCCCAAGGCGATCCGGGGAAACGCCTGACTCGTTACCAGATCAGGCTGGTGCCGCGCCTGGCTTACCTGCGCCACCGCATCAACCAGCGGATTTTCCAGCACCTGAGCGTGCCTTCGATCATCGCCAGGGTGCTGAAGGATCATGGCATCCATGGCGATGGGTTTCAGTTCAGCCTCGGTGGTGAGTACCCCGAACGTGAATACTGCGTGCAATACGGTGAAAGCGATCTGGCCTTTATCGAACGGTTGTGCGCGCAGGTCGGAATCCACTACCACTTCCGGCACAGCCCTGACGGCCACTTGCTGGTGTTTGGTGATGATCAGACCGTCTTCCCCCGCCTGCCCGAGCCGACGTTGTATCTGCCGGGCAGTGGCATGGCCGCCGGGGAAGCGGCGATCAAGCGCCTGGCGGTCCGGCTCCAGACACGCACCAACGCGGTGACGCTGCGCGATTACGATTTCCGCCAACCCGGCCTGCTGTTGCAAACCCACCAGGATAGCCAGCGGCAGCCGGCGCTGGAGGAGTATCGCTATCCCGGTCTTTTCTCTGATCGCGAGCATGGCACGCATCTGGCCCGGCGTGCACTGGAGCGCCATGGCGCCGACTCCCGTCTGGCCGAAGGCCGCGGGGACCAGTGCGCCCTCGCCAGCGGACATTTCATGCAGATCGCCGGGCATCCACAGGTGCAGTGGAATGATCTATGGCTCCTGACACACCTCACTCACCGGGGCCGTCAGCCGCAAGTGCTGGAAGAGACGGTCACGGATAGCGCGGACGAGTTCCAGGGCTACAGCAATACTTTTTTTGCGACGCCGTGGGACGTATTTTTCCGCCCCTCGCTGCATTACGAAAAACCCTCGGCCCGTGGTTATCACCCCGCGGTGGTGACGGGACCGGTCGACAGCGAGATCCATTGCGACGAGTTCGGACGGGTCAAGGTGCAGATGATCTGGGATCGTGAGGGCCAGCGGAACGAGCATTCCAGCTGCTGGCTGCGGGTGGCCTCGGGATGGGCCCATGATCGCTATGGCGGTGTGATGATTCCCCGGGTCGGCATGGAAGTGCTGGTGGGCTTCATCGACGGGGACGTGGACAAGCCCCTGGTGGTCGGCTGTTTGCCCAACGGAGCCAACCCACCGCCTTTGGATCTGCCAGCGGACAAGACCCGCAGCATATTGCGCAGCCAGAGCAGCCCTGGCGGGGGTGGCTACAACGAATTGCGCATCGAGGATCGCAAGGGGGCTGAAGAAATCTATCTGCGGGCACAACGGAACTGGACCCAGCATGTACTTCATGACCAACGAGTGCAGGTTGATCATGAGCGCAGTGTGGTCGTCGCCGGTACGGCTCGGCATGAGCTTGGGGCCGATGACCTGCACATCGCCCGTGGTCGCCGCCAGGTTGAAATCGGCCAGGACGATCACTTGCTGGTCAGCGGTGACCGACACATCCGCGTGACCAGCCAGACCCTCGGTGCCAGCCAGCATTTCCACGTCAGCGCCGGCCAGCAAGTGGTGCTGGAAGGCGGGGCCAGTGCAACCATCCAGGCGGGCGGGCACTGGATCAACATCGGCGCGGGCGGGATTTTCAGCAGCGTGCCGATCCAGGTCGGTGGGGCGCCCGTGGCCGTGATGAAGGCGGCGCCGGGTTCGCCGGGCAAGGTCGAGACGCTGATGGCCGCGGTGGCGCCCCGGTTGTCCCTCGCGCAGATGCTCAGCCTGCAAGGTCCGGCACCGTTCTGCGAGGAGTGTGAACGCTGCAGGAGCGGCATTTGCGATACCGGGGGATGCTTATGAACTGCCGAATGTCTCCCTACGAATGGCTTGAGCGGCATCCATTGCAAACATCCGAGCAGCTCTTCGCGATCTTCGGTAACGCCAGCACCGCCATGTCATTGGCAGCCTGGAGGCGTTCGACGATGGCCACACCCAGCCCGATCTGGGCCGATACGCCCTATGCCGACTGGGAAGCGGTCATGCCCTATGTGGGAGTGGTTCCTGTAGACGGTGAGTTCCTTCGCTGGGTGGCGAACACCGATTCGCTCGATTGGGGCTGGCTGGCGGTTTCCTCAGTCGATCAGCAAACCCTTGCCGAGCATTTGTGCGGGCTCACCCAAGTGCTGTTGCCGGGCGGCACCCCTGTGTTTTTCCGCTTCTGGGATGGGCGGTTTCTCCAGCCGATCCTTCAATCCGACGAGGTCGATGCCGCCCAGTTATTGCCCGTCGTCAGTCGTTGTCTCATCAACGGCCAGGCCCTGACGATCATGGGAAATGCCCGGCAGCCGGGACGAGCCTTCCCCTGGTGGGAGGTCCCTGCCGTTCTATTGAAAGCATTGGCCGAGGGTACGCAAGACTGCCTGTTGGCTAACCTGCTCAGGTGGCTCGACGAAGAGCATCCGTATCTGTTCGAGCGGGTCGATGAGCGGATCCTGCGCCGTAAGATCGAACACTTTCTTGACGAATATGAGCCGGTCAATGGGCCCAAGGCGCCGTTGCACGCTTATTTGTTACTGGAGCTGGGCTGAGGGTCGTTGGGGCGGTCGGCGCTCGTCCGCTCGGCTGCGAACTCCTGACGTCCGATGCGCTTCAAGGTAAACTCGTCGCCCTTCGCAGGAGCCGCCATGAACTATCGCCACGCCTTCCACGCCGGCAATCACGCCGATGTGTTCAAACACCTGACCCTGACTCGCCTCATCGCCTTGATGTCGCGCAAGGAACAGCCGTTCGCCTACCTCGATACCCATGCGGGCATTGGCCTGTATGACCTGCAGGGCGACCAGGCCAATCGGACCGGTGAATACCTGGAGGGCATCGCACGGTTATGGGGGCAGGACGACTTGCCGGCACTGACCGCTGATTACATGAAAGTGCTGCACGACATGAACCCGGACGGGCAGTTGCGCTACTACCCGGGGTCGCCGGAGCTGGCACGGCGCCTGACCCGGTCGCAGGATCGGGTGTTGCTCAACGAGAAGCATCCCGAGGACGGTGTGCTGCTCAAGGACAACATGAAAGGTGACCGTCGGGTGGCGGTGCACCTGGGTGAAGGTTGGCATGTGCCCCGCGCATTGCTGCCGGTGGCGGAGAAACGTGGCCTGATGTTGATCGATCCGCCGTTCGAGAAGCTCGACGAGATGCAGCGCTGTGCCGCCTCCCTCAAGGATGCCATTGGCCGGATGCGCCAGACGGTGGCCGCGATCTGGTACCCGGTGAAGGATCAGCGAATGTTGCGCCGTTTCTACCAGGACCTGGCCGGCACCGGTGCGCCGAAGCTGTTGCGGGTGGAGTTGTTGGTGCATCCGTTGGCCACGCCCAACAGCCTGAACGGCTCCGGCCTGGCGATTGCCAACCCGCCGTGGGGGCTGGAGGAGGAGTTACGGGAGCTGCTGCCTTGGTTGTCGAAGAAACTCGGGCAGACCCAGGGTGGTTGGCAGATGGATTGGTTGATTGCAGAAAGCTGAGCGGGAATCGATGGCGTCTGTCAGGACGCCATCGCGAGCAGGCTCGCTCCCACAAGAGACCGATGTTGATCGCAAGAGCATGATCAAACACCGAACCCATGTGGAAGCGAGCCTGCTCGCGATGCTTTTCACGGCAAGAATCAGATCGGGCAGGTCACGCCCGTGCCGCCAATCCCGCAATACCCTTCCGGATTCTTCGCCAGGTATTGCTGGTGATAAGCCTCGGCATAGTAAAACGTCGGCGCTTCGTCGATTTCGGTGGTGATTTCCCCGAGGCCGGCCTTGGTCAGTTCGGCCTGGAAAACTTCCTTGCTCTTTTTCGCCGCTGCCAGCTGTTCTGGCGTGGTGCAGTAGATCACCGAACGGTACTGGGTGCCGATGTCGTTGCCCTGGCGCATGCCCTGGGTCGGGTTGTGCAGTTCCCAGAACATTGCCAGCAGTTGCTCATAGCTGACTTTCTCCGGCTCATAGACCACCAGCACCACTTCGCTATGGCCGGTCAGGCCCGAGCAGACTTCTTCATAGGTGGGGTTGGGGGTAAAGCCGCCGGCGTAGCCCACCGAAGTGCTGTAGACCCCTTCGCGTTGCCAGAAACGCCGTTCCGCGCCCCAGAAGCAGCCCAGGCCGAAGATTGCGAATTCAACATTGCCGGGGAATGGGCCGAGCAGTGGGTTGCCATTGACGAAATGTTCATCCGGAACCTTGATCGGGGTTTCACGGCCAGGCAGGGCTTGTTCTTGAGTAGGCAGCACGTTTTTGTTCACCAGGATTTCCGAGCGCAAGACCATCATCAGTCCTCTTAGGAAGGCAGCTGTAAGTCGCAAGCTGCAAGCTACAAGTGGTGAGAGTGTGCCATCGTTTGCTTGAAGCTTGAAGCTTGAAGCTTGAAGCTTGAAGCTTGAAGCTTGAGCTACGCGAGCGGACCGCGCGGATAGCGCTTGAGCTTCTCGACCAGCTCCCCGCCGGGGATTGGCCGGTCGAACAGGTAACCCTGGCCGACGTCGCAGCGGTGACGGCGCAGGAAAGCCAATTGCTGCGCGGTCTCGATGCCTTCGGCCACGACCTTGAGCTTCAGGTTGTGGGCCATGGCGATCACGGCCGAGGTGATTTCCATGTCGTCCTGATTGTCCGGGATCTCATGGATGAAGCTGCGATCGATCTTGATGATATCGATCGGGAATTTTTTCAGGTAACTCAGGGATGAATAACCGGTGCCGAAATCATCCATGGCCAGGGTCAGGCCCAACCGCTTGAGCTGGTCGAGTTGCTGGTGGGTGTCTTCGGTGGCTTCCAGCAGCAGGCCTTCGGTCAACTCCAGTTCCAGCAGGTGTGCGGGCAGTTGTTCTTCCTTGAGGATACTGGCGATCGAGGCGACCAGGTCCGGGTCAGAGAACTGCTTGGGCGAGAGGTTGATTGCCACTTGCAGGTTGCCCAGCCCGGAGGCGGTCAGTTCCTTGCTCATGCGGCAAGCCTGGCGGGCGATCCACTTGCCGATGGGGATGATCAGGCCGGTTTCTTCGGCCACGCTGATGAACTGGTCCGGGCGGATCATGCCCTTTTCCGGATGATTCCAGCGCAGCAGTGCCTCCATGCCCAGCAGGCGGCCGCTGCGCAGGCACAGCTTGGGCTGGTAGAACACGTCCAGTTCGTTCTGGGTCAGGGCGCGGCGCAGGTTGTTTTCCACGAACAGCTTGTAGCTGGCCTCGGCATTCAGTGCCTCGGTGAACACCTGGACCTGATGCTTGCCGTTGGCCTTGGCCTTGTGCAGTGCGAGCCCGGCGTTGCGCATCAGGGTCTGGGGGTCGCGGCCGTGCAGCGGCGCACAGGCCAGGCCCACGGAGCCGGTCACGCTGATCAGCTGATTGTCGACGAACATCGGCTTGTCGAGCGTCATCAGCAATTGACTGGCGACTTGCTGTCCGGCCTCAAGGTCGGTGTCGTCCAGCAGTACGGCAAATTCATTGCTGGCGAAGCGCGCGAGGCTACCGCTCGGGCTCAGGCTGTTGCGCAGGCGCCGTGCCAGGCTGATCAGCAATTTGTCGCCGGTCTGGTGGCCGAGGCTGTCGTTGATGCGTTTGAAGTTATCGATGTCCACCAGCAGCAGGCTGATGGGCGAGTCACTGTCCCGTGCGAAGCGTTCGTCCAGGTTGCGAATGAACGCAGGGCGGTTGCCCAGGTTGGTCAGGTTGTCGGTGTAGGCCAGGCGCTCGATGCGCTGCTGGGCGAGCTTGGCCTGGGTAATGTCTTCGTAGATGCCGATGTAGTGGGTCAGCTCGCGATTATCGCCATACACCTTGGAAATCGACAGTTGGCCCCAGTACGGTTCCAGGTTCTTGCGCCGGCTCTTGAACTCGCCCTGCCAGCTGTTGCTCTGCGCCAGGGCCGAGGGCGCGTCGAACAGCAGTTCGCTGAGGTTTTCCAGGGCTGGCAGTTCGGACAAGCGCTGGCCGTGAACCTCTTCGGTGGTGTACTGAGTGATGGCGGTGAAGCTGGGATTGACGTATTCCACCACGCCGTCGCAGTTGACCAGCAGAAACGCGTTGGCGCTTTGTTCCACGGCGCGCTGGAACAGGTGCAGGGCACTGGTGGCAATGCGTCGGTTGTGATTGTTGATAACCTGGGCGAACTGGTCCGCCAGCTCGCCGGCGAAGGCTATCTCGTCCGACTGCCAGGCGCGGGTGGCGCCCACCTGTTCCAGGCACAGAACGCCCACCACCTGGCCGTCGATCCGCACGCTGGCGTCGAGCATGGCGTTGACGTTACGCGCGCGCAGGTTTTCAGCCATTTCCCGGGTGCGTGGGTCGCGTATCGCGTTGTGGGCATCGATGGCGCGGCAGGTCTGCAAGGCCTCCATGTAATTCGGATACTCGTTGGCATCGATTACATCCGGGCGAAAGTATTCCTGGGTTGCGCGGTTATAGGCTGAAATGGGCACCAACTTGCCGTCTTCCAGATTCCAGATGCTGGCACAGTCGATCTGGTAAATGTCGCAGGCACTGCGAGTAATGAGTTCGGCAGCTTCCAGCAGGGAATTGTTGGCGCTGTAGCGTTGGCGGGTCAGCAACAGGATCAGGTCCTGCTGCGCGCGCACCCGGTCCAGGTGCTGAAGCTGTTCTTGTTGGGCGCGCTGGTTCAGCTCCAGGGCGATTTGCAGGCGCGAGTTCTGGGTTTCCAGATCCAGAGCCGGAGCCGAGGTCGACGGCCCGTTTTGCAGCAGGCTGTCCACCGCCAGCAGGTAACCACGCAGCAGATGGCGGTTGTGTTGCTTGTAGGCTTCACCCATCTCCAGCAGGTTCATGGGGCCTTTGGCGGTGTGCAGCGTGTAGCGAACCAGATAATGCGGGGCCTCGGCCAGTTGCTGCTGGATCGCGTCGTGCAACTGATAGCGTGCTTCGGGCTCCATCAGGCTGGCATAGGGTGAGCTGACCAGCGAGCAAAGCTCCACGGCCGGTACGCCGAAGTAACGCTCGCAATTGGGATCGAGGAACAGCAGCGCCCAGCTCGCTTCATTCAGCCGTTCGAAACGCAGCATACCGAGCCGCGAGGGCACCGGTAATTGCGTCACTACCTCGGCCGCCATACGGCTGGCGGCATCGGGTTGGCTTTTCATGGGGAAACTCGCTTCGAAAATGCTGATCGCGCCGGGCTGACGCCCTCGTTCTCAAGGATTGTCGCAAGGTTGCATCATTGCGACACTGGCTGACAAGAGAGATGAAGGCCAAGTGCTATAAACCTTATCGGCCAATCGGCGGATTTCTCCAGTCCCCCGGTCGATCAGAGGGCACGGCAAGAGCAACCGTTTGTCAGCGCAACGGGATTTCGACCGTATGCAGGGGCCTTGCGTCGCCGTCATAGAACGTCACTTGGACGCTCTGGGCCGCGACCCGCAGGTGGGCGAAGTTATCCTGGCCGATCACGGGGCTGGTCAGCTCATAGCGGTATTCACCGTTTCCGGTCCGGGCCATGGCGTTATCGAAAATAAAATCCGAGGCCGAAGCGTATGGCAGCAGTTCGCTGTTGTAGAACGGCGAGGAAACGATGGTATGCACCTCGAAATCGGCATCCTCGCTATGGCCCAGACGACTGGTCATGGAGCCATGGACATCGCCGGACACGAAAATCACGTTCCTGATCTTCCGTTGACGGATGTATTCCAGAAGCCGCAGGCGCTGTTGCGGGAAGGCCTGCCAGGCATCGCCGTCATCACGTTTGCTGTCGGGGTAGAACATGACGCTGGTCACGATGAACTTGACTCGGGCTGTGCTGTTGTCGAGCCATGCAAGGAGTGCCCGCTCCTGTTCTATATCCAGGATGCGTCGGTCTTGCGATGACAGATTGCGCTGGGTCCGGCTATCGGTAACAAACCATTCGATATCGCCATGGGAAAGTTCATACCAATAATGCTTCAGCGATCTGTTCAATGCTCCGTCGCTCGTTAGTTCATGGGCGGGACTATGGCTGACTTGATAAAGTCGATAAGCACTCATGGCATTCGCGTACAGGATTTCATCCTTGAATTGTTTGTTGGCGGGCCAGTTATCTTCGATTTCATGGTCGTCGAGAATCATGTAAGTCGGTACGCTGGACATCAACTTGCCAATATGGGGCTGAGAAAAGACAATGCGGTATTTGAACAGGATGTCTTTATAGGTTCGATCCGGCGCGACGATATTCAGGTCGTCGAGATAAACCTGGTCCCCTGTCATCAGGACGCCGCGGATGGGAGGATCGGCCCGGTCCACGACGCGCTGGATTCCGGCAAAGGTCCGGTCCCCCCGTTCAGGGGTCGATGGGGTGCCGGCGGTGATTCTCAAATAGCGGCACGAACCCACGATATACGCCTGTAGCGCACCGTTTTCGCGAGGCAGAGTCCGTAGGCAATAGACATCTTCGGGCCATTGCACGGACTGTTCCTGAAGAGCTTCCAGGGACGGGGTCGGACTTTCCAAGGTGAGCCAACCCGCTTGATATTGGTAGAGGCTGTCGGCCTGGAGGCCAGTCAATACGATGACATCGGACATGTCACGGTGGGCATGCAGCTGGATAAAGCGGCCTTCTGACCACTTACTGTCACCCTGAAGCCTGTAACGCAGCCCAGCGTATACCGGATTGTTAGTGTATTGACTGCCGCGCAGGAATATCCGTGCATGATCGCTTGTAGTATGGCCAACAATAGGGCCGACGGTGGGTTTGAACATATTCGAATCCATTCGAAAGTAATAGTTGAAGAAGTTTGTTGCTCAGCCGTGCAGGGGCCATGCTAAAGCCCGACGTGGGATTGTTTTTCAAAGGGAAGGGGACAGATGTTGTCGGCCATAACCAACAGGAAACGTAGCCATTTATGTTCTTCAGAGTAGGAAAAGTGGATGGTGCTTTTCCCGTTGCGCAGTCGAGTGTTTATGGCGCGCAAAAAAAGCCCCGCCAAACGGGCGGGGTTGAGGTACGAGCGTGGCGCTCGGAAACAGCGGTCTGGAGGGCCCTCCGGTGAAGGAGGGCCGTCCGGTTACAGCAAGATGGTGCGGATGTCGCCCAGCAGGTCGCTCAGGCGCTTGGTGAAGCGTGCAGCGGCGGCGCCGTTGATCACTCGGTGATCGTAGGACAGCGACAGCGGCAGCATCAGCTTGGGCTGGAAGGCCTTGCCGTCCCAGACAGGCTGGATGGTGGCCTTGGAGACGCCCAGGATCGCCACTTCCGGCGCGTTGACGATCGGCGTGAAGCCGGTGCCGCCAATGTGGCCGAGACTGGAGATGGTGAAGCAGGCACCCTGCATGTCGTCGGCGGTGAGCTTCTTGTTCCGGGCCTTTTCGGCCAGGGCAGCGGCTTCGCCGGCCAGTTGCAGCAGGCTCTTCTGGTCGACGTTGCGGATGACCGGTACCAGCAGGCCTTCCGGGGTGTCGACGGCAAAGCCGATGTGCACGTACTTCTTGCGGATCACAGCCTTGCCGCTCGGGGCCAGGGAGCTGTTGAAGTCCGGCAGTTCCTTGAGCAGGTGCGCACACGCCTTGAGCAGCAACGGCAGCACGGTCAGCTTCACGCCGGCCTTTTCCGCCACGGCTTTCTGCGCGACGCGGAAGGCTTCCAGCTCGGTGATGTCGGCCTGGTCGAACTGGGTCACGTGCGGGATGTTCAGCCAGCTGCGATGCAGGCTCGACGCGCCGATCTGCATCAGGCGGGTCATGGCCACTTCTTCGGTTTCGCCGAAGCGGCTGAAGTCCACCGCCGGGATCGGCGGGATGCCCGCGCCGCCGGTGGCGCCTTCGGCAGGGGCGTTCTTGGCCTTCTGCATCATGGCCTTGACGTGAGCCTGCACGTCTTCCTTCAACACACGACCGTGTGGGCCGCTTGGGCTGACGGCCGACAGCTCGACGCCGAATTCACGGGCTAACTGACGCACGGCAGGACCGGCATGGACTTTGGCACCGCTTGGCGCAGGCGCGGCGACCGGTGCTGGCGCAGCTTCGACCTTGGCGGCTGGCGCGGCAGCCGGGGCCGGAGCGGCTTCGGTCTTGGCGGTAGCAGGTGCGGGGGCTGGCGCTGGGGCAGCGGGTGCAGCGGCACCGGCTACTTTCAACTTCAGGATCAGGTCACCGGTGCCGACTTCGTCTTCCAGCTTGATCTCGACGCTTTCCACCACGCCGGCGGCCGGCGACGGGATTTCCATGCTGGCCTTGTCGGACTCCAGGGTGATCAGCGACTGGTCGGCTTCGACGGTGTCGCCGGCCTTGACCAGTACTTCGATGATCTTGGCCTTGCCCGACGAACCGATGTCCGGGACATGAATGTCCTGGACAGTAGCGGCAGCCGGTGCGGCGGCCGGGGCAGGTGCCGCCTCGGCAGCCGGTGCAGCGGCAGGCTTTTCAGCCGCCGGGGCAGCAGCGGGTGCGGCCGCCTCAGGCGCCGCAGCGGCGCCCTCGACTTCCAGTTCCAGCAGCTCGTCGCCTTCTTTCAGGCGATCGCCCAGCTTCACTTTCAGGCTCTTGATGACACCGGCCTTCGGCGCAGGCACTTCCATGCTGGCCTTGTCCGATTCAAGAGTCAGGATGCTCTGGTCGGCTTCGATACGGTCGCCGACCTTCACAAACAGTTCGATTACTTCACCTTCACCGCTGCCGATGTCAGGTACGCGAATGAGTTCGCTCACGAAAATTCTCCTCAGCAGTCCAGTGGGTTGCGTTTTTCCGGATCGATGCCGAACTTGACGATGGCCTCGGCCACCACTTTCGGTTCGATATCGCCACGGTCAGCCAGGGCTTCCAGGGCTGCCAACACAACGAACTTACGGTCGACTTCGAAGAAGTGACGCAGCTTCTTGCGGCTGTCGCTACGGCCGAAGCCGTCGGTACCCAGCACCTTGAATTCCTTGGATGGGACCCACTGGCGGATCTGCTCGGCGAACAGCTTCATGTAGTCGGTAGAGGCGATGACCGGACCTTTGCGGCCGTTCAGGCATTCTTCGACGTAGCTCAGCTTCGGCTTCTGGGCTGGGTGCAGGCGGTTGCTGCGCTCCACGGCCAGGCCATCGCGACGCAGTTCGTTGAAGCTGGTGACGCTCCACACGTCGGCGCCGATATTGAACTCCTCGCGCAGGATCTTCGCCGCTTCACGCACTTCGCGCAGGATGGTGCCCGAGCCCATCAGCTGGACGTGGTGCGCCGCTTCGCGGGTGTCTTCCTCGAGCAGGTACATGCCCTTGACGATGCCTTGTTCGACACCGGCCGGCATGGCTGGCTGCTGGTAGGACTCGTTCATCACGGTGATGTAGTAGAAGACGTCCTGTTGCTCTTCGGTCATCTTCTTCATGCCGTCCTGGATGATCACCGCCAGCTCGTAGCCGTAGGTCGGATCATAGGTGCGGCAGTTCGGGATGGTGCCGGCCAGCATGTGGCTGTGACCGTCTTCGTGCTGCAGGCCTTCACCGTTGAGGGTGGTACGGCCGGCGGTGCCGCCGATCAGGAAGCCACGGGTGCGGCTGTCGCCAGCGGCCCAGGCCAGGTCGCCGATACGCTGGAAGCCGAACATCGAGTAGAAGATGTAGAACGGCAGCATCGGCTGGTTGTGGCTGGAGTACGAAGTACCGGCGGCAATAAAGGAGCTCATGGCGCCCGCTTCGTTGATGCCTTCCTCCAGGATCTGGCCCTTCTTGTCTTCGCGGTAGAACATCACTTGGTCTTTATCGACTGGCTCGTAGAGCTGGCCGACGGACGAGTAGATGCCCAACTGGCGGAACATGCCTTCCATACCGAAGGTGCGGGCTTCGTCCGGAATGATCGGGACGATGCGCGGGCCGATTTCCTTGTCCTTGACCAGTTGCGCGAGGATCCGCACGAAGGCCATGGTGGTGGAGATTTCGCGGTCGCCCGAGCCGTCCAGGATTGCCTTGAGGGTTTCCAGAGGAGGCGTCGGGACGCTGAAGCTCTTGGCGCGACGCTGCGGCACGAAGCCGCCCAGCGCGGCACGACGCTCGGCCAGGTAACGGGCTTCGGCGCTGCCTTCTTCGGGCTTGAAGAACGGCAGGTTTTCCAGTTCGCTGTCCTTGACCGGGATGTCGAAGCGATCGCGGAACAACCGCAGGCTGTCGACATCGACCTTCTTGGTGTTGTGCGCGGTGTTCTTCGCTTCGCCGGCACCGGTGCCATAACCCTTGATGGTCTTGGCCAGGATGACGGTTGGCTGTTCTTTGTGGTTGACCGCCTGATGGTACGCCGCGTAGACCTTGTATGGGTCGTGGCCGCCACGGTTGAGTTTCCAGATCTCGTCGTCGGACAGATCGGCAACCATGGCCTTGAGTTCAGGCGTGTTGAAGAAGTGCTCGCGGACGAACGCGCCGTCCTTGGCCTTGTAGTTCTGGTATTCGCCGTCGATGACTTCGTCCATGCGACGTTGCAGGATACCGTCGACGTCCTTGGCCAGCAGTGGGTCCCAGAAACGGCCCCAGATGACCTTGTTGACGTTCCACTGGGCACCACGGAACACGCCTTCGAGTTCCTGGATGATCTTGCCGTTGCCGCGAACCGGGCCATCGAGGCGCTGCAGGTTGCAGTTGATGACGAAGATCAGGTTGTCCAGCTTCTCGCGGCCGGCCAGGGAGATCGCGCCCAGGGATTCCGGCTCGTCGCACTCGCCGTCGCCCATGAAGCACCAGACCTTCTGCTTGCCCGGCTGGATGAAACCACGGGCTTCCAGGTACTTCATGAAGCGTGCCTGGTAAATCGCCTGGATCGGACCCAGGCCCATGGAAACGGTCGGGAACTGCCAGAAATCAGGCATCAGCCAAGGGTGCGGGTACGAAGACAGGCCATTGCCGTCCACTTCCTGGCGGAAGTTGTTCATCTGGTCTTCGGAGATACGGCCTTCCATGAACGCACGGGCGTAGACGCCTGGCGATGCGTGACCCTGGAAGTAGATCAGGTCGCCGCCGTGTTCGTCGGTCGGGGCCTGGAAGAAGTAGTTGAAGCCGATGTCATACAGCGTCGCGCTGGAGGCGAAGCTGGAGATGTGACCGCCCAGGTCAGAATCTTTCAGGTTGGTACGCATGACCATGGCCAACGCGTTCCAGCGTACCAGCGAGCGAATGCGGCGTTCCATGAACAGGTCGCCTGGCATGCGTGCTTCGTGGGTGACGGGGATCGTGTTGCGGTACGGCGTGGTGATGGCATAGGGCAATTGCGAACCGCTGCGGGTCGCGAGTTCGCCCATGCGGGTCATCAGGTAATGAGCGCGGTCTTCGCCTTCTTTGTCGAGAACCGATTCCAGGGCGTCCAGCCATTCCTGGGTTTCGACGGGATCGAGGTCTTGCATGGCTTGCTCCAGGGCGGAAAGGCTACCAGAATCGGTTGCCTGAGTTTGCGACTGGCCTTGTGGGCAGACGATATAAATTCTTGGATTGCCGAAGGTTGTCTCGGCGGCGTGTAGTTTTACTACAAATCGTCGGCCGTTTCAGCCATCCGAATGTATATACGAGTAGTAAAACTACACATGAAAGGCTTTTGGCCCCTCGTTTCGTTGTGAGAATAATCGTTACTGTTGGTCTTGAGCTAACTCGAACAGGTAAAAACTTGATGTCGGCTGCCAATAAAATCAGATTTTCAGCTATTTATCATCTTTGTTCGACAGTCGATCAGGTAGTGTCTATGGGAAAAACACTACATCCAGCCTTTCCCGCGCCGATCAAGGATAGACCATGAGCCTGCCCCTGCTTGCCCAAATACCGGAAATGGTACCGGGAATTCTCCAGTCTTTGGTCAGTCGTGCCGAGCAGTCGTTCCGTGCGGCGGTCGGTTCACTGGATGATGACCATGGGCTTTGCGCCTGGACGCCGGAGCGCTGGACCGAATTCCAGCGCGTCGCGGCCGCCAGCGATTTTGTCATCGAGCAGAGTCTTCGTGATCCGGTGATGCTACTGGAGTTGGTGCGCAGCGGCGAGCTGGATCGCAGCCTGATCGCCGGGGAGATGTGCGCGCAGATCGGCGCCGCGGTCCAGGCCGCCGAGACCGAGGACGAACTCGGTCGGGTCCTGCGCCGCCAGCGCACCCGCCAGCAGGTACGGATCATCTGGCGTGACCTCAATCGCAAGGCCGACCTGGTCCAGACCTGTCGCGACCTCTCGGACATGGCCGACGCCTGCATCGACCAGGCTTACCAATGGCTGCACCAACGTCTCTGCCAGCAGTTCGGCACGCCCACTGGGCGGCGCAGCGGCGCGCCGCAGCAGATGGTCATCCTGGGCATGGGCAAGCTTGGCGCGGTGGAGTTGAACCTGTCATCGGACATCGACCTGATATTCGCCTATCCCGAGGGCGGCGAAACCGTCGGTGTGAAGCGAGCGCTGGATAACCAGGAGTTCTTCATCCGTCTGGGCCAGCGCCTGATCAAGGCCCTGGACCCGATGACCGTCGACGGTTTCGTGTTCCGTGTCGATATGCGCCTGCGACCCTACGGCTCGGCCGGTGCCCTGGTGCTGAGCTTCAACGCGCTGGAACAGTATTACCAGGACCAGGGACGAGACTGGGAACGCTACGCGATGATCAAGGCGCGGGTCGTGGCCGGTGATCAGGTGGCCGGTGCGCAACTGCTCGACATGCTGCGCCCGTTCGTCTATCGGCGTTACCTGGACTTTTCCGCCATCGAGGCGCTGCGCACCATGAAGCAGCTGATCCAGCAGGAAGTGCGGCGCAAGGGCATGGCCGACAACATCAAGCTGGGATCGGGCGGCATCCGCGAAGTGGAGTTCATCGCCCAGGCGTTCCAGTTGATCCACGGCGGTCGCGACCTGAGCCTGCAGCAGCGTCCGTTGCTCAAGGTACTGGCGACGCTCGAAGGCCAGGGCTATCTGCCGGCCAAGGTGATCGACGAACTGCGCCAGGGCTACGAATTCCTTCGTTATACCGAGCATGCCATCCAGGCCATCGCCGACCGCCAGACCCAGATGCTTCCGGACAGCCCGCAGGATCAGGCGCGCATAGCGTTCATGTTGGGTTTTGCCGACTGGACGGCGTTTCATGAGCAGTTGATGTACTGGCGTGGCCGCGTGGCCTGGCATTTTGGCCAGGTCATTGCCGATCCGGATGAAGAGACGGGAAGCGAAAGCGAAGTGGTGGTGGGCGGCGAATGGTTGCCGTTGTGGGAAGACAGCCAGGACGAAGGGGCTGCGTGCCGTCAGCTGGAGGAGGGCGGATTCATCGACGCGCCCAAGGCGCTGAGGGCCCTGGCGGTCCTGCGCGGCAGTCCGCAATTGCGCGCCATGCAGCGTCTGGGGCGCGAGCGTCTGGATGCGTTCATCCCGCGGCTGTTGGCCCAGGCGGTTGAGCATGACAACCCCGATCTTGTACTTGAGCGCGTGCTGCCGCTGGTGGAGGCTGTCGCCCGTCGTTCGGCCTATCTGGTACTGCTGGCGGAAAACCCGGGAGCCCTGAGACGTTTGCTGACGCTATGCGCGGCGAGCCCGTGGATTGCCGAGCAGATCACTCGCTTCCCATTGCTGCTCGATGAGTTGCTCAATGAGGGGCGTTTGTTCAAGCCGCCCCTGGCGCCGGAACTGGCGGCGGAGTTGCGCGAGCGTCTGACGCGAATTCCCGAGGACGACCTGGAACAGCAGATGGAAGCCCTGCGGCATTTCAAGCTGGCGCACCGCCTGCGAGTGGCGGCGTCGGAGATCGCCGGGAGCTTGCCGCTGATGAAAGTCAGTGATTACCTGACCTGGCTGGCGGAGGCGATTCTCGAACAGGTATTGGCCCTGGCCTGGCGCCAGACCGTGGCCAAACATGGTGTGCCATTGCGCACCGATGGCAGTTTGTGCGATCCGGGGTTCATCATTGTCGGTTATGGAAAAGTCGGCGGCCTGGAGTTGGGGCATGGTTCCGACCTGGATCTGGTGTTCATCCACGACGGCGACCCCCAGGCGGAAACCGACGGACCGAAGCCCACCGACGGGGCACAGTTCTTCACCCGGCTTGGCCAGCGCATTATTCACCTGCTGACTGCCCAGACCAACTCCGGACAGCTTTATGAAGTGGATATGCGCCTGCGACCATCCGGTGCGTCGGGGTTGCTGGTCAGTTCCCTCGGTGCGTTCGCCCGTTATCAGGAGAACGAGGCGTGGACCTGGGAGCACCAGGCGCTGGTGAGGGCCCGGGTGCTGGTGGGTAGCCCGGACGTGGGCCAGGCGTTCGAGAAAGTCCGTGCCCAGGTGCTCGGGCGCAGGCGTGATCTGCCAACGCTGCGCCAGGAGGTCAGCGAGATGCGTGCCAAGATGCGCGATAATCTTGGCAGCAAGGCCACTGCCGCCGGAACCGCGCCAAACGCCTTCGAGGCCACGGCGCCCTTCGACCTCAAGCAGGACGCGGGAGGTATCGTCGATATTGAATTTATGGTGCAATACGCGGCCCTGGCGTGGTCCGAGCAATACCCGTCGCTGCTGCGTTACACCGATAACATCCGCATCCTCGAAGGGTTGCAGGAGGTCGGGCTGATGCCGGCCGAGGACGCGACTTTGTTGCGCGAGGCTTATAAAGCCTACCGCTCCGCCGCTCACCGCCAGGCCTTGCAGAAAGATGCCGGGGTGATCGCCGGCGACCAGTTCGTCGAAGAGCGTCGGCAGGTCATGCGCATCTGGCGTGAGCTGGGGTTGAACTGAGTACCGATTGAATGTGAGAGCGGGCTTGCTCGCGAAAGCGGCGAGTCGGGTGACATGGAGGCCAGGTGTGCCGGCCTCATCGCGAGCAGGTTCGCTCCCACCGTTGGATTTGCTGTGCAGCGACGTGCCTGGAATGAAGAACTATTGTGGGAGCGAGCCTGCTCGCGATGGCGCAATGTCAGGCAACACGGATGTCGGAGGTAATGGCCCTTTCGCGAGCAAGCCCGCTCCCACTACGGGTTGCAGTGTTTTTTGAGGCGGGGAGGCGTAGGCCTCCCCGTATCGTTTTTGGAAGCCACATGAATATTCTGATCGTTGGGCCCAGTTGGGTCGGTGACATGGTGATGGCACAGACACTGTTCCAGTGCCTCAAGCAGCGCCATCCGCAATGCGAAATCGACGTCCTGGCCCCGGAATGGAGCCGGCCGATCCTTGAACGCATGCCGCAGGTGCGCAAGGCCTTGAGCTTTCCGCTCGGCCATGGCGTGCTGGAACTGGCAACCCGTCGGCGCATCGGCAAATCCCTGGCCGGTCAATATGACCAGGCGATCCTGTTGCCCAACTCATTGAAGTCGGCCCTGGTGCCATTCTTCGCCGGTATCCCGAAACGCACCGGCTGGCGTGGCGAGTTCCGCTACGGGTTGCTCAATGATGTGCGCGCGCTGGACAAGGACCGTTATCCACTGATGATCGAGCGGTTCATGGCCCTGGCCTATGAGCCGGGGAGCGAGCTGCCGAAACCCTATCCGCGCCCGAGCCTGCAAATCGACCCGTTGACCCGTGAAACGGCGTTGACCCGATTCGGCCTGAGCCTTGACCGTCCGGTGCTGGCGCTGTGCCCGGGGGCTGAATTCGGCGAATCCAAGCGCTGGCCGGCGGAGCATTACGCCCAGGTTGCCGAGGCGAAGATCCGTGAAGGCTGGCAAGTCTGGCTGTTCGGTTCGAAAAAGGATCACCCGGTGGGTGAAGACATCCGCTCGCGACTGATTCCCGGCTTGCGAGAGGAGTCGGTGAACCTCAGTGGCGAAACCTCCCTGGCCGAAGCCATCGACCTGCTCTCCTGCGCCGATTCCGTGGTGTCCAACGACTCCGGGCTGATGCACGTGGCGGCGGCCTTGAACCGTCCATTGGTGGCAGTCTATGGCTCCACCTCGCCAGGCTTTACCCCACCGTTGGCCGACAAGGTCGAAGTGGTGCGCCTGGGCATCGAATGCAGCCCGTGCTTCGACCGCACCTGCCGCTTCGGTCATTACAACTGCCTGCGCCAGCTCATGCCACCGGCGGTGAACGATGCCCTGGCGCGTTTGCAGGGCACCCCGGTGGAGGTCCAGTAACTTGCGGGTATTGTTGATCAAGACCTCTTCTCTGGGCGATGTGGTCCACACCCTGCCGGCGTTGACCGACGCGGCGCGGGCGATCCCCGGCATCCGGTTCGATTGGGTGGTGGAAGAAGGTTTCGCCGAAATTCCCACCTGGCACCCGGCTGTGGGCAAGGTCATCCCGGTGGCGATCCGGCGTTGGCGCAAGAACCTCTGGCAAACCGTCAAGAGCGGCGAATGGCGACGCTTCAAACACAACATGCGTGCCGAAAAGTACGATCTGGTGATCGACGCCCAGGGCTTGCTCAAGAGCGCCTGGCTGACCCGATACGTCAAGGCCCCGGTGGCGGGCCTGGACAGACACTCGGCCCGCGAACCCCTGGCCGCGCGCTTCTATTCCCGTCGATTGGCGGTGGCCCGTGGTCAACATGCGGTCGAACGGGTGCGGCAGTTGTTCGCGCTGGCGCTGGGGTATGACCTGCCGCAGACCTTGGGCAACTATGGCCTGAGCGTCGATAAACTGGTGGAACTGCCGCGCCAATACCCTTACGTGGTGTTCCTGCATGGCACCACCTGGGAGTCCAAACACTGGCCGGAGCTTTACTGGCGTCAGTTGGCCGAGCGCATGGGCCAGTTCGGCGTGGTCGTGAAGTTGCCGTGGGGCAGCGCGCCGGAAAAGGCCAGGGCTGAACGTATCGCCAAAGGACTGCGCAATGCCCTGGTGCTGCCGAAGCTGAACCTGGGCGGGATGGGCAAGGTCCTGGCCGGCGCCCAGGCCTGTGTGGCCGTGGACACCGGACTGGGTCACCTGGCCGCCGCCCTGGACGTGCCGACCATTTCCCTGCTCGGCCCCACCAACCCGGTACTGACCGGTGCCTATGGCAAGGGCCAGATCCATCTCGCCAGCGATTTCCCTTGTGCGCCGTGCATGCAGAAACAATGCACCTACTCGCCGACCGCCGAAGATGCGCGTCGGTTCGACCTGAAACGCGAGCAGCCCCTGTGCTTCACGCGTCTGAACCCCGAGCGTGTCGCCAGCCACCTGAGCACGTTATTGGCTGAGGAATCACGCTGATGCAATTGGCTTTTGTCCTTTATAAGTACTTCCCCTTCGGTGGCCTGCAACGCGACTTCATGCGCATTGCCCTGGAGTGCCAGCGGCGCGGGCATCAGATTCGCGTTTACACGCTGATCTGGGAAGGCGACGTCCCACCGGGCTTCGAAGTGCTGGTCGCGCCGGTCAAGGCGCTGTTCAACCACCGTCGCAACGAGAAACTCAGCGCATGGATGGAGGCCGATCTTGCCAAGCGTCCGGTGGACCGCTTGATCGGCTTCAACAAGATGCCCGGCCTGGACGTGTACTACGCCGCCGATGGCTGTTTCGAAGACAAGGCGCAGAACCTGCGTAACGCCTTGTATCGACGCTGGGGTCGTTACCGGCATTTCGCCGAATACGAGCGGGCGGTATTTGCCAGGGACGCCAGGACCGAAGTGCTGATGATCTCTGAAGTCCAGCAGCCGCTGTTCATCAAGCACTACGGCACCCCGCTGGAACGCTTTCATCTGTTGCCACCGGGTATCGCCCAGGACCGCCGTCGGCCCGTCGATGCCGACGAGATTCGCGCGGCGTTCCGCGCCGAGTTCGAACTGGCCGAGGATGACCTGCTGCTGGTGCAGATCGGTTCCGGGTTCAAGACCAAGGGGGTGGATCGCAGCCTCAAGGCCCTGGCTGCGCTGCCGCCCGAGCTGAAAAAACGTACCCGGCTGTTTGTAATCGGCCAGGACGACCCCAAGGTATTCCAATTGCAGAGCGCCGCGCTGGGGCTTGGTGACAACGTGCGGTTCCTCAAGGGGCGCAGTGACATCCCACGGTTCCTGTTGGGCGCCGACCTGTTGATTCACCCGGCGTACAACGAAAACACTGGCACCGTCCTGCTTGAAGCATTGGTGGCCGGGCTGCCGGTGCTGGTCAGTGCGGTGTGCGGGTACGCCCACTACATCGCCGAGGCCGACAGTGGCCTGGTGTTGGACGAGCCGTTCGAACAGGCCCAGCTCACCGGGTACCTGGAGCGAATGCTGAGCGACGCCGAGGCGCGGGCGGCCTGGAGCCGCAACGGTCTGGCGTTCGCCGAAACGGCGGACCTCTACAGCATGCCGCAGCACGCGGCCGACGTGATTCTGGCGGAGCACGCACAATGAAAGTGATGTTGGCCGAACCGTTCAAGAGCCTTTGGGCCGGGCGCGATGCGTTCGCTGAAGTCGAGGTGCTCAAGGGCGAGGTCTACCGTGAACTGGAAGCCCGGCGCACCTTGCGCACCGAGGTGAACGGCCGCGGCTTTTTCGTCAAGATCCACCGGGGCATCGGTTGGGGCGAGATCCTCAAGAATCTGGTCACCGCCAAGCTGCCGGTCCTCGGCGCGGGGCAGGAATGGGCCGCCATCCAGCGCTTGCAGGAAGTCGGTGTGCCCACCATGACCGCCGTCGCGTATGGCGAAAAGGGCGGCAATCCGGCGGACCAGCATTCGTTCATCATCACCGAGGAGCTGGCCCCCACCGTCAGCCTCGAGGATTTCAGCATCGACTGGGTCCGTCAGCCGCCGGAGCCGGCCCTCAAACGGGCCCTGATCGCTGAAGTGGCGCGCATGACCGGCATGATGCACCGTGCCGGCGTCAACCATCGCGACTGCTATATCTGTCATTTCCTATTGCACACTGACAAGCCGGTCACCGCCGCAGATCTCAAATTGTCGGTAATCGACCTGCATCGCGCCCAGACCCGTCCGGCCATTACCCGCCGCTGGCGCAACAAGGACCTGGCGGCACTGTATTTCTCGGCGCTGGACATCGGCTTGACCCGTCGCGACAAGCTGCGTTTTCTCAAGGGTTATTTCCAGCAGCCGCTGCGCCGGATCCTGGCCGACGAAGCGCAGTTGTTGCACTGGCTCGAAGGCAAGGCCAACAAGCTCTATGCACGCAAGCAGCGATACGGGGACGCGCTCTGATGTCGGGTTGGAATCTGGAGCCTGCCTACGCGGAACTGGCGCAGGATTTCGGCAGCCTCGACGCGGTGTTCGCCCTTGAGGGGGAGCGTCTGACCCGCGACCCGCTGTCGGAGGTGATCCGGGTGCAGCGCAACGGCGTGAACTACTATGTCAAGCGCTACACCGGGGCAGGCAAGGGCCTGCGGCGTTACCTGGGCAAGCCTCGGGTCAAATCCGAATGGCAGAATCTCAAGCGTTTCGCCAAATGGGGAATTCCCACGGCGCAAATCGTCGCCTGGGGGCTGGAGCGACATGGCGCAGCCTATGCCCGTGGCGCGATGATCACCCGTGAATTGCCCCATACCGAAGACCTCTCGGCCCTGGCCGAACGTCATGACCAGCGGTTGACCGATCGCACGTGGGTCGACAAGGTGAGCCTGCAACTGGCCGGATACACGCGGACCATGCATGAACATCGTTTCACCCATAACGATCTGAAATGGCGCAATCTGTTGGTAGACGACCAGTCGCGACTGTTCCTGATCGACTGTCCCAACGGCGATTTCTGGCGTGGCTTCTGGCTCAAATACCGCATCACCAAAGACCTGGCGTGCCTGGATAAAGTGGCCAAGTATCACCTATCCGCCACCCAGCGCCTGCGCTTTTACCTGCAATATCGCCAGCATGACCGGCTCGATGCGTGCGACAAGAAACGCATCCGCCATGTAGTGAGATTTTTCGAGGGGCGTGAATGACTGATTTTCTGGCCGCCGAAGACCGGCCCTTGCTGGCGCGTCACGGCCTGGACAGCTTCGAGGCCCTGTGGGCCCGGCAATTGGACGCGGTGGACGAACCCAATACCTCGGGTGGAGGCTGGAGCAGCGTGTTCCGGCTTGAACTGGAAGGACAGGGGTATTACCTCAAGCGCCAGAGCAATTACCTGACCCGGACCTGGTCCCACCCTTTCGGCGAGCCGAGTTTCTCGCGGGAGTTTCGCAACATCAGCCGCTATCGCGAGTTGGGAATCCCTGCCCTGCAAGCGGTGTTCTACGGCCAGCGCAAGGTGGACGGCGACGTACGGGCACTCCTGTTGACCCGCGCGCTCGACGGCTGGGATGACCTGGAATCGCTGTTACAGCGCTGGCCGGCCCTGGCGTCGGCGCAACGTGTTGCCATCCTGAAGGCCTGTGGTTCATTGGCGCGGCGCCTGCACGGCATGCGCCAGATTCACGGGTGTTTCTACCCCAAGCACATCTTTTTGCAGGCGAGCGCGAACGGCTATCAAGCACAGTTGATCGACCTGGAGAAGACCCGACCGCTGTTGTTCGGTCAGCGCGACCGGGTCAAGGATCTGGAGCCCTTGCTGCGTCGCGCACCCGCCTGGAATGACAACGACGTGCGTCAGCTGCTGTCTACCTATCTGGACCAACCGATCGAGGGGGCGCTGGTCGAAAGCTGGATGAGCCGCCTCGTCGCCAGGCGCAGTCACAAGGAAGCCCATTGATGCAATTGTCCGAACTCAAAGATGCCGGTCGCAATCCAGTGCTGCCGTTGAGCCTGGAATTGGCGGACGCCGCCGGGTCGGCGCAACTGCAACTGCTTTCTCTGCTGCGGGTACTGCCGGGGCAGCGTTATGTCGGTGCCGGTGTGTGGCGCGGCCGGCCGGTGCTGGCCAAACTGCTGGTGGGTAGCAAGGCTGCCCGCCATTTTCAGCGTGAACTGCAAGGCGTCCGCCTGCTGGCTGAACAGGGGCTGACCACGCCGCTGCTGCTCGCCGATGGTCTGAAGGAAGGCGAGGGCGGCTGGCTGCTGTTCGAGTTGCTCGAAGGGGCCGAGAGCCTGGGCGACGCCTGGAAGCAGGTCGAGCATCGACCATTGTTGGCCGATGAACAGACAGAAGTGCTGGCCGAAGCCTTGGGTGCCATTGCACAACTGCACAGCAAGGGCTTGTGGCAGGAAGATCTTCATCTGGACAACCTGCTGCGCCATGGCGGCAAGCTCTATCTGATCGACGGTGCCGGCATCCGCGCTGAAACCCCCGGGCAATCTTTATCGCGACAGAAAGTGCTGGAGAACCTCGGGGTGTTTTTTGCCCAACTGCCCAAGGCCATCGAACCGTTCAACGAAGAGCTCCTGGTGCATTACCTGCTCAGCAACGCCGAACATGCGCTGCCCATGGAGGCGCTGCAAAAGCAGGTCGACAAGGTGCACGGCTGGCGGTTGAAGGACTTTCTGGAAAAGGTTGGACGCGACTGCAGCCTGTTCAGTGTGCAGCGCGGCCCGTTTGGTCTGAGGGCGATCCGTCGCGATGAAGAAGCCGCCATGGCGCCAGTGCTGGCGCAGGCCGACGTCTTGCTTGATCGGGGATATCTCTACAAGACCGGGGGCGCGGCGAGCGTCGGCAAGGTCGAGGTGGACGGTCGTCCTCTGGTGATCAAACGCTACAACATCAAGCATTTCGCCCATTGGCTCAAACGCTTCTGGCGCCCCAGTCGTGCCTGGCATTCCTGGCGCGAAGGTAATCGCCTGGCCTTCCTCGGCATCGCCACGCCCAAGCCCCTGGCGTTGCTGGAAAAGCGTTTCCTGTGGCTGCGCCGGGGCGCTTATCTGGTGACCGAACATCTGTCGGGGCCGGACATCATCGAGCGCTTTGCCCCTTACGTGGAAAGTGGCGAGGCTCCCGAACCTGAACTGCTTGCCCTGGATCGTTTGTTCGCCGACCTCATCCGCGAACGCATCAGCCACGGCGATCTCAAGGGGCACAACCTGTTCTGGCAACACGACCGCTGGGCACTGATTGACCTGGATTCCATGTGTCAGCACCGCTCCCACGCAAGTTTCGCCCCGGCTTACGCCCGGGATCGGGCGCGGTTCATGCGTAACTGGCCTGAGGGTTGTGGGTTGTATCGGGTGATTGATGAGCGGTTGCCAAAGGACATCGCCAGCGAATCCTGAAGCGGGCCTGCGGCCCTATCGCGAGCAGGCTCGCTCCCACACTGGCTTTGTAAACCCGCTCTTGTAGGAGCGAGCCTGCTCGCGAAGAGGACGTATCAGGCGCCTGGCCTTCAAGCAAGGCCCGGTTTTACAGGCGCCCAGGTGCCAGCCGCTCACCGCTAGCGGCTTACCGCCGCTTTTAAGCTATAATCCCGCCCTTTAGCTGCCCAACGCCCCTGGCGAGCGGCACATCAATTTTTCGAGGCGCTTGTCGCCCGCATGCAGACATAAGAGGCTAGACCCTGTGGCATTGACGATTCTTGGCCTGTCCGGCGCCCTTAGCCATGATCCTTCCGCCGCGCTGTACATCGACGGCAAGCTGATCGCGGCGGCTGAGGAGGAGCGCTTCGTACGCGATAAACATGCAAAGAACCGCATGCCCTACGAGTCGGCGAAGTTCTGCCTGGAACAGGCAGGCATCAAGCCGTCCGACGTCGACGTGGTGGCGATTCCGTTCGCCCCGATCAGCCTGTTCGGCGAAGCGCGCTGGCACTACGCCAAGCGCTACTGGTACGCACCGGATCGCGCCCTTGATGCGATCCTGATGGGTAACCGTCGCTACAAGCGTTATCGTCGCAAGATCGTCTGGTGCCTGGAACAACTGGGCTTCGACCCGAAAAAAGTCAAGATCGAACCGGTGGAGCACCACCTGGCCCACGCCTCCAGTGCCTACCACTGTTCGGGCTTCCAGGAAAAAACCGCGATCCTGGGCATCGATGGCAAGGGCGAATACGCCACGACTTTCTTCGGCTACGGCGAGAACGGCAAGATCCACAAGATCAAGGAATTCTACGATCCGGATTCCCTTGGTGGCCTGTACGGTGCGATCACCGAGTTCCTTGGCTTCGAAATGCTCGACGGTGAGTTCAAGGTCATGGGCATGGCACCTTATGGCGATGCCAGCAAGTACGATTTCTCGCGCCTGGCTTCGTTCGAAAATGGCCAATTGGTGATCAATACCGACTACGCCAACGTGATCGGCCTGCGTCGCTATAAAGAGAAGGGCAAGGGTTTTTACTTCTCGCCGAAGCTGATCGAGTGGCTGGGCCCGAAACGTGAAGGTGACATCGCCGACGAGCCGTATATCCACTACGCGGCCAGCATGCAGGCGCTGTTCGAGAAGCTTGCGCTGCAAATGATTGATCACTACCTGGGCGACATCCTCAAGGAAACCGGCAAGTTGGCGTTCGCCGGCGGCTGCGCCTTGAACGTCAAGCTGAACCAGAAGATCATCGCCCGCGATGACGTCAAGGAACTGTTCGTACAGCCGGCGTCCGGTGATGCCGGTACTGCGGTAGGCGCGGCGGCCTATGTGTCCCATGCCCGTGGCGTGCCGGTGGAGAAGATGGAGCACGTCTACCTCGGCCCGGCCTACAGCAACGAAGATGTGATCGCCGCGTGTGCTCGTCACCCGAGCAAACCGGCGTGGCGCAAGATCGACAACACCCCCGAGCGCATTGCGAAAATCATGGTCGACGGTAACCCGGTGGCCTGGTTCCAGGGGCGCATGGAATTTGGTCCGCGTGCCTTGGGTGGCCGTTCGATCATCGGTTGCCCGAGCGCTACCGGCGTGGCTGACCGCATCAACGAACAGATCAAGTTCCGTGAGCGCTGGAGGCCCTTCTGCCCGTCGATGCTCGACACCGTTGCGCCGCAGATGATCAAGGTCGATCACCCCGCGCCTTTCATGACCTTCACCTTCGAAGTGGCCGAAGAATGGAAAACCCGCGTGCCGGAAGTTGTCCATGAAGATGGCACTTCCCGGGCCCAGGTACTCAAGCGCGAATACAACCCACGCTACTACGACATGATGAAGGCGCTCGAGGTGCTGACTGGCAACGGCGTTTCCCTGAACACATCGCTCAACCGCCGTGGCGAACCGATGATCTGCTCGCCGACCGACGCGCTGAATATGTTTTACGGCTCCGACCTGCAATACCTGATCATGGAAGACATTCTGGTGGTCAAAGACGGCGTGGACGCTTATGACACGCTCGGCTGAGCGACATGTGCTGCAGTTCTGCCACGGTTATGACGGGCCGTTCCTCGACTGCGCCCGTCAATATGCCAGCCTGTTCGTGGGCACTGGTTATCGCGTGACCACCGTGTTTCTCACTGGCGCGGCCGATGCCGAGGTCGCCGCCGGCTGTGCCTCGGACGAGGTGCTGTTCATGGAGTACAGCTCCAGTGCCGTGCGCGGCCTGAAGCTGGGTGCCATCGGCGATCTGCGCAGGATCGCCGCTTCGCGCAACTTCAGTTTCTGCATCGCCCATCGCTTCAAGCCGATCTACATCGCTCTGCTCGGTACCGGCCTGCCGGTGATTGGCGTGCACCATGCCTTCGGGGACTACCAGCGGCGTACCCGCCGGTTGTTCGCCCACATTTTTCGCAAGCGCCTGAGTTTGCTCGGGGTCTCCGACGCGGTGCGCGACGACATGCGTCGCTGCCTGCCGAAGTGGCCATCCAGCCGGATCCAGACCCTCTACAACCGCATCGATCTCGACGCCACCCAGGCCAGCCTGGTTTCCCGAGAGGAAGCGCGGCAGACCCTCGGGTTGGATTCGAACGCCTGGATCGTCGGCAATGTCGGGCGCCTGCACCCGGACAAGGACCAGGCCACGTTGCTGCGGGGGTTCGCCGCCGCATTGGCTTATCTGCCGGGTAACAGTCAGTTGGCGATTCTCGGCAAGGGGCGCCTGGAGCGGGACCTTCGGGATCTGGCACTGGAATTGGGAATTGCCGACCGCGTCCTGTTCCTCGGCCAGGTGTCCGAGGCTCGTCGTTACTTCCGTGCCTTTGACGTGTTCGCCCTGAGTTCCGATCACGAACCGTTCGGCATGGTGTTGCTCGAAGCCATGGCGGCCGGCGTGCCCTTGCTGGCGACGGCCTGCGGTGGGGCGAAGGAAGTGGTCGAGGGTGTCGGTATCCTCTTTCCGCTGGGCGACGCCGAACACTTGGCTCAAGGGCTTCAGCACCTGGCGGCCATGGACGACGTGCAGCGTCGCCAATGCGCCGAACTGATGCGTGATCGTCTGCGTGAGCGCTTCTCGGATCGCGCTGTGCGTGAGGCTTTCTGGCGTTTGCCCCAAGTCATCGAACTGGCACCGGGGGCCTGATGCTCAATCGATTCCAAGGCTGGCGCGAGCGCGGCTGGACGGCGGTAGATGCTTCGGTTTATGCCCAGGCCTGGCAACGCTTTGGTGGCAGTGTGGCCACCCATCCGTTGGTGGTCGAGCGTCTGGCGGCCCTGGCCGATATTCCCGTGCGCTACCTGGCCTATGAACATGAGGGTGAGCTCAAGGCCGCAATCCCGACCTGGGGACGCGACCTGGCCTTGTCCAAGGACGTACTCAAGCGCAGCGGCAAAAAAGGCTTGTTCGACCTGGGCAATGCTGAGCTGATCCTGCCGGCGGCAGCCAATGCCCAGGCGCCGTTGCGCCATCGCGGGCGTTACCTGTCGGCCCTCAATGAGGGGCGCTTCAGTGGCTTGAAGCCGCAACAGGAACAGCTGGCCATGGCGCGAACACCGGAAGAGCTGTCCAAAAAGTTTCGCTATAACCAGCGCCGCGAGTTGCGCTTGCTGGAAGAGGCAGGCGGGGTGGTGCGGTCGGTCGAGACATTCTCCAGCGAGGAACTGGCCGCGATCTACTGTGACCTGTTCCTGCGTCGCTGGGGATTTGCGGCCACCGGGGCCGAGCGCATGGGCGAGGTGATCGAGCTGCTGCGCGAGCTGCTGATCGGTTCGGTGATCCTGCTCAACGATGCGCCGATTGCCATTCAACTGGTCTATCGCGTTGAAGCGCCCGAGTGGATCAGTGTCGAGTACATCAACGGCGGTGTCGACCCGCAGACCCGTGAGTTCAGCCCTGGCAGCGTATTGAGCTTCCTTAATACGCAAAGCGCCTGGGAACAGGCCCGTGCCATCGGCAAGCCAATGCGCTTTTCCTTCGGCCGGGCGGACCGCGAATACAAGGAGCGCTGGTGCAACCCGGTGCCGGTGTTTACCGTATGAATGCCTCCACGAGTCGCAAGCAGCAATTACTCAAGCGCCACCGTCGCAACAAGCGTATCGGACTGATGTTCGCGCTCGTAGTGCTGGTGATGTCGGGGGTTGTGGTGGCCTGGTGGCTGCCGTTGGTATTGGCAGTGTCGGGTTGGGTTGCCCATGAAGCGTGGTTCGCCGATCACCTGTTCTATTCGCCCAAGGACGACTATCAGTACAGCTTCCCGCCGTTCACCCAGCAACCCAAGGTGCATCTGAATGCCGGGCGGTTGCGACTGGATGAAGGGGTAATGCTGGACGAGGGGGCGACGCTGGTCCTGGCGCTACGAATCAAAAGCAACTGGCTGGGACGCTTCATCGACCCGGTTGTCGAGTTGTCGGGCGGTGAACATCCGGATCGACAGACTTTCGAGCGCGGGGTCAACGGCCTGCGCTACCTCAATCTCAGCGAGCAAGGGGACGTGCTGTCCCGGGGTGAGCTGCGTCTGCGCGGGCGTTTCTGCCGGGTCCAGGGCGAGCCGACGCTGTGGTCCTTTGCGGCGGAGGAGGCGAAGCATCGACGGGTCATGGTCATCGCCCCCCATGCCGATGATGCCGAGTTGGCGGCGTTCGGCTTGTACAGCCGGGCCGACGACACCTGGATCGTGACACTGACCGCTGGCGAAATCGAAGCCGAGCACTACCGCAAGATGGGCCTGGACCGCATCGAGGCGGCACGCCTCAAGGGCCGTCTGCGAGCCTGGGACAGCATTGCTGTGCCACGCTGGGCCGGGGTGCCGCAGGCGAATTGTGTGCAGTTGGGTTACTTCTGCCTGCAACTGGCGGCCATGCAAGCCGCGCCGGGCCATCCCCAGGGGTCGCGCGAGGCGGACTTGAGCGATACTCGGCTGTTTCGTCAATTGAACCCATTCACCTTGCCTGGCGATGCCGACGGCGCGCCAACCTGGAACAATTTGCTGGCTGACCTGCGCGAGCTGATCATCAGGGCCTGCCCCGACGTCGTCGTACTGCCGCACCCGGCGCTCGATCCGCATCCCGATCATGTCTGCGCCCATGATGCCGTGATCCAGGCCCTCGAGGGGCTGGAGTGGCAGCCCGCGGTCCTGTTGGGCTATGCCAATCACCTGCACGACAATGACCGCTGGCCCATGGGCGATGCGGGTGCCGGTGTTGCGCTGCCGCCGTATTTCGATCCGATCCGGCCGATGCATCCCATCAGCCTGCCATTGGGTTTGGCAGGCCAGCGTGACAAGGCCATGGCGCTGGGCATGATGCATGATCTGCAACCGCCAGCGCCGTTCAAGCGACGCCTGCGTCGTCATATCCAGCGGATACTGGCCGGGCGCGGGGGATCGCCGTATGGCGAGAATGAGTTTTTTCGCAAGGCTGTGCGTCGCCATGAACTGTTCTGGCGGCTGTAGGGGGCCACGGCGGGAGAGTTTTGTGTTTCGACGCACAAAGGCTCCCGGTTATTTCTCAAGTCGTTTGGTACCGCAAGGAAGACGATGAAAGTTCTGTTTCTGGTGCAGAAAGAACAGCGGGCCATCCTGGACCGGCTCTATGACGGCGTGGCCGCTCATTGCGAGTGTGACCTGCGCTGGCTCGATGGTCAGGAGCAACGCAATCTGCGGAGCTATTTCCGACGTCACGTCGATGTATCGCGCTACGACCGGATCGTCTTCTTCCTGCGCTTCAAGCAAGAGATCCGTCAGACCGGGTTCATCCGTACGATCCCTAACCTGGTGATCCTCGAACACGACGCCTATCAGAACTACATCCCATGCAAATACACCGGTAAATTCAGTGCCCACTATCGCCGCCTGCCTTGGGCGAGGGTGATCAGCTCCGGTTTCATGGTCACGGAACGCCTGCGAAGCGAAGGATTCGATGCGGTATTCGTGCCCAAGGGCTACGATCAATCCTTGCTGCAGGACCTGGGGCGCGAACGGGATATCGAGCTGGCTTTCGTGGGCAGCACCAACAGCGTCGCCTACAGTGGCCGCAAGGCGCTGTTGGACGAGCTGGGGCGTGTCGAGTCATTGGTGGTGACTCGCACCAAGTCTGGCGAAGAATATTGCGAGACGCTCAATCGCATCCGTTTTTTTGTCAGCGCCGATGTGGGCATGGGGGAGTTCATGATCAAGAACTTCGAAGCCATGGCCTGCGGCTGTGTGTTGTTGGCGTTCGATCAAGGAGCTGACGAAGCCCGCGCATTGGGGTTGCAGGATATGCAGAACGTGGTGTTGTATCGCGACATCCCGCAGCTTCAGGAGAAGCTTGCCCGGCTTCGCGCCGATCCCGAACTGGCTCGGAGTATCGCGTGTAACGGACAGAAGCTGGCGCTGGAGCAATTCAGTTTCGCACGTATAGGCCAGAAGATCGTCGAAGCGCTGGTGCCGCCACTGCGACCCCGTGCGCCGTTGAGCCTGCTGGAAAGATTGCGCCTGAGGCTGGGCGTTTGACAGGAACCGTTCAGCCATCCCACATCGGGAGGGCGTCTGACTAAGTGGTATTTCAGGTGCAGTTTTCCGACGAGAGTGACATCACCCTGGTGGTAACCAGTTGCGGTCGGCTCGATCTGCTCAAGCGGACGCTGGAGAGCTTCGACCGTTTCAATACCGCGCCGATTCGAGAGGTCTTCATTACCGAAGACGCTGGCGATGAGGGCGTGCATGCCGTTATCCCGGTGCACTGGAAAGACCGTTGTACAGTATTTATCAATCGGCCGAAGCTGGGGCAGTTGGCCTCGATTGATCTGGCCTACGGGCATGTCAAGACGCCTTATATCTTCCACTGCGAGGACGATTGGGAATTCTATCGCCCTGCCTTCGTGGAGGATTCACGCGCGATCCTGGAGCAACGCCCCGACATTCTCCAGGTCTGGCTGCGTAACTATGTTTACGACTTGTGTGTACACAGTCCTTACATACGCCTGGGCGAGCGTGAGCTCATTCGTGGGGTGGCCTGCTACCCACTGATTTCCGACAAACCCGAGTGGCAAGGCTTTTCCCTCAATCCTGGCCTTCGCCGGCTCAAGGAATATCGGTTGTGTGCTCCGTTTGCCGGCTTCGGTGGCGAGAAGGCCCTGTCGCTGCGCTATGCACAACTGAACTTGACGGCGGTCACATTGGAAGGGGATGCTGTTTTGCACACAGGATTCGGCGTCCACGTGGAAGTACCCGTGGAACGTCAGCGCAAGGAGCGCCGCAGGCGTCGCGAGCAAGCCAAGTTGTCCCTGGTCCTTTTGCTCGGAGTCTGCATTGGTTGGCTTATCAATTATTAAATGCCTCGCAGCACGAATCCTGGAGCGCGATGAAAGGTTTGCTGCTCAATGAGCATTATTAATGTCATGTGGGCGGGCGGTTCGCCGTTCGCTTCGGTACACAAGGTTCACCACCAGATACTTTCGCGGATCGAGTCGTCAATGCCCGTCAAGACGTGGTTCTTGCAGGGTTCGAACGCGGCCTGCCAGATCAGTATGGGGCAGGCGCGGGAATGGCATCTCTCATCTGCCCGTCTGAAGGGGCGGCATGTCTGGCGGTTCTTCATGCCGTTTATGCGTAGACGCTTCCATCAGGCGTTGCTCGACAGTGATGCCCGAGTCGTGCTGCTTGACGGTCTCGGCGTCGCCCGGACCCTGCTGCCTGTTCTCAAAAACATGCCGCAGATACGGGTCGTGGTGATCTTCCATGGCGTGACGCGACTCAACGACCAAAGCCGAAAACTGCTACATGGGTTCCCGACGTCGCGTCTGGCCCTGGTGGCGGTTTCTCGTACTCTGGCGACGGCTTTGCAGGATGCGCTCGGGACGCCGGTCACGGCGTTGCGCAGCGCATTCGATCCAGCAGCTTTCCAATCAGCCCTTCTGTCACGTCGAGAGGCCCGTGCTCGCTTGGGCTTGCCGGTTTCCGACCTGCGGCTATTCGGAGCCGTTGGGCGGCTGGTGGATGACAAAGGGTTCGGCTGCCTGCTGGAAGCGTTTGCCCAGTCTGCGGAAAAGCTGGCCGGTTGGCGTCTGATCATCGTCGGTGAAGGGCCGCGGCGCGAGGCGCTGCAGGCGCGGATCGCCCAGCCGGATCTGCTGGGAAAGGTGCTGTTGACGGGGCACTTGGACAATGTCGCAACACTTTACAAAGCATTCGACTGGGTAGTGATTCCCTCTCTCGAAGAAGGCCTGGGCCTGATCCTTCAAGAAGCGGTCATGGCCGGTGTCCCCGTGGTGACCAGTGAATTGGCGGTGTTCCATGAGCAGTTGGGCGATACAGGCTGGTACGCTCCGGCGAACGACGTCGATGCTTGGCGCGAGGTGCTCATCCGGGCCTCGCAGGGCTCTGTCGAAGCGGTCTCGACGGCCCAGTACCAAGCACTGGCGCCTGAGGAGGCTTGGCTGAATTTCAGCCAGACCGCCCGGCAATTAATCTCAGGCAGGCAATAGGGCGTGTTCCAGCGCCTGCATCGGAAAGCTCCCGTTCAGGTTCTCCCGGGCAATATAACGAGCGAAATGCTGCAAGTTGCGGCGAGCCAGGTAGCGCGGCAGCGGAGAGCGCAGGAAGCGCATGTCGGCCACATCGATCAATCCCAATTCATTTTCCGGGGTTACGACTATGTTTCCCAGGTGCAGTGAGCGGAAATAAACACCGCTGGCGTGCAGGCTGCGGATCAGTTCGACCAATGCCGGAAGAGCAGGCTGCCAGCTGAAATTTTCCTGGTTCGATATCTGACGCAGGGTTTTTCCGGGAAGCGGTCGATACAGTACGGCGGTCATGCCGGGTGTTGGCAATTTATAGAAAGCCAGCACGTCGAGGGTCGGTACGCCGAGTTGTCGCAAGCGGGCTGCGTTACGGATGAATCGAGTCGAGTAAGGCCGTAGAAGCGCCGAAGAAAAAAGCCGCTTGCGGCGAAATAACTTCAGGATGTTGCCATCCTGCAATAGATAGACTTTTGGGCCATAGCTGTCGGCCTCCAGAATGCTGGCGCCTTCAATCAGTTGATTCAAAGCGGCTTGGGGAAGCCGAGTGGATTGCATCGTAGGGAAACCTTGTTGAAAGAGCCGGTACCTTGGCGGGCCATGATGCCCAAAAGTTTTTGTTTTAACCATGCCTGTTTGATAGGTGAACCGTTTGGTAGGAGCGAAGATGCAAGCTACACGTTGGGCGCAGCGATGGATGGCTTTTGGCTTGTTATGGTTTCTGCTGGCAATCGCCCTGGCTCCCAACAATAAGGTTTATCAACAGGGGCTGGTAGTCTTTGTCTGGCTGCCTACGATCCTGTTTGCCTGGCCGGCGCGTCATCGGTTAGTGGAGCTTTGGCGTGCTCAACGTGTTATCTACACTGCGTTGCTCGCGCTGGCGGTCTGGTCGCTGATCACCTTGTGCTGGGCCAATGCGCCGGATCCGGTGCGTGATGCCAAGCGCTTGCTCTACATCGCGGTGTTCCTGCTGTATTTTGCCATCCTTGCCGATGGCCAGCCCGAGCGAGTCATTCGCGTCATGCAATGGGGCGGTGTGGGGCTTGCCCTGACGGCCCTGATGGCGATCATCCATTTCTACGGCATCCAGAACAATCTTTGGGTGACACGCCTGGAAGGACTGGGTGAATTGTCCCATCCGATCCTCGGTGGCTATGTGATTGGCCTGGCGGCAATCTGGCTGCTGCATTGGGTCCCGCGCTCCATCGGTCTGCAGTTCGTTTGGGCGATCGCACTGGCGCTGTTGGGGATATTTGTCGTGATGAGCCAGAGCCGTGGAGCGGCGTTGGCCTTGCTGCTCAGCGTGCTGGCCATGCCTATTTACTGCCGCGACCAGCGCTCCCGTGTGATTGCCGCTACGGCCCTGGTGCTGGCGATGCTGACCTTCTGGCTCCTTGAACCTCTGGTCCTGGCGCGTGGGGCGTCGTATCGACCCGAAATATTCATGTCGAGTCTGCACATGATTGCTGAACGCCCATGGGGTGGCCTGGGGCTGGCGGGAGACTATCGTGTTCCCGTCGGTCCCATTTCCTTTGATCATGCGCACAACCTGTTCAGCCATGTCGCCATCCAGCTCGGATTGCCGGGGCTGACGCTATGGTGCATTGTCTGGTTCGCGGTGCTGCGGGAAGCCTGGCGGGCCCGCGAAAACCTGCTGGGCCGAGGCGTGCTCGGCATGTGGATATTCTCGTTCCTGGCGATGCAGTTCGATGCCGCCAGCCTGACCGGGAGTCCGCGCGCCGAATGGTTCATCAGCTGGTTGCCGATCGGTTTGGCCGGCCTTTTGACCTGGGCGCGGGTCATGCCGGATGGCTGTGATAAAATTCCGCGTTCTTCCTAACAGTGAGCTCTACGATGAGTGATGCACCGCCCAAAGCGGAACAGGATTCCAGCCTGAAAATCTATTTTCGGCTGCTGGGATACGTCAAACCCTACGTGGGCATCTTTTTGCTGAGTATCGTGGGGTTCGTCATATTTGCTTCCACCCAGCCCATGCTGGCCGGGATCCTCAAATATTTCGTCGATGGCTTGAGCAACCCCGATGCGGTGCTCTTTCCCAACGTGGCGTACCTCAAGGACTTGAAACTGCTGATGGCGGTGCCATTGCTGATCATCCTGATCGCCGCCTGGCAGGGCCTGGGCTCGTTCCTGGGTAACTACTACCTGGCCCGGGTTTCCCTGGGGCTGGTACACGACTTGCGGGTGGAGCTGTTCAACAAATTACTGGTGCTGCCCAACCGCTATTTCGATACCCACAATTCGGGGCATCTGATATCCCGCATCACATTCAACGTGACCATGGTCACCGGTGCCGCCACCGATGCCATCAAGGTGGTGATCCGCGAAGGCCTCACCGTGGTGTTCCTCTTCGGTTACCTGGTCTGGATGAACTGGAAACTGACCCTGGTGATGCTGGCGATCCTGCCGCTGATCGCCTTCATGGTCAGCAATACCAGCAAGAAATTCCGCAAGCAGAGCAAGAAGATCCAGGTGGCCATGGGCGACGTGACGCACGTGGCGTCCGAAACCATCCAGGGGTACCGCGTCGTGCGCAGCTTTGGTGGCGAGGCTTACGAAGAGCAGCGCTTTGCCCAGGCCAGCCAGGGCAACACTGATAGGCAACTGCGCATGACCCGCACCGGCGCTGTCTATACGCCGATGCTGCAGTTGGTCATCTACACCGCCATGGCGGCCCTGATGTTCCTGGTGCTGTTCCTGCGCGGCGATGCGACGGCCGGTGATCTGGTGGCCTATATCACTGCCGCCGGCCTGCTGCCCAAGCCGATTCGCCAGCTTTCGGAAGTCAGCTCCACGATCCAGAAAGGCGTGGC
The DNA here is from genome assembly GCF_022342325.2 of Pseudomonas sp. AF32. Taxonomy (NCBI): domain Bacteria; kingdom Pseudomonadati; phylum Pseudomonadota; class Gammaproteobacteria; order Pseudomonadales; family Pseudomonadaceae; genus Pseudomonas; species Pseudomonas sp. AF32. The sequence continues at coordinate 60,402 of NZ_RQJK02000030.1, forward strand.
CGGCGCCGAGAGCATTTTCGAACAACTGGACGTCGAACCGGAAGTCGACAACGGCACGGTCGAGCAGGAGCGCGTCAGTGGTCGCCTTGATGTGCGCAACCTGAGCTTCACCTACCCCGGCGCCGAGCGCGAGGTGCTCAAGGACATCAGCTTTACCGCGGCCCCCGGACAGATGATTGCGCTGGTCGGTCGTTCGGGCAGCGGCAAGTCGACCCTGGCGAGCCTCATCCCGCGCTTCTATCACCATGAAATCGGCCAGATCCTGCTCGACGACGTGGAGATTGAAGACTATCGCCTACGTAATCTGCGCCGGCACGTTGCCCAGGTAACCCAGCATGTCACGCTGTTCAACGACACGGTGGCCAACAACATCGCCTACGGCGACCTGGCCGGCGCGCCCCGGGCCGACATCGAGAAGGCCGCCCGGGATGCCTATGCCATGGACTTCATCGAGCAGTTGCCCCAAGGGCTGGATACCGAAGTCGGAGAAAACGGCGTGCTACTCTCCGGCGGGCAGCGCCAACGCCTGGCCATCGCTCGGGCATTGCTCAAAAACGCTCCGCTGTTGATTCTGGACGAGGCTACTTCGGCGCTGGACACCGAGTCCGAGCGACATATCCAGGCCGCGCTGGATCAGGTGATGAAAGGTCGCACGACGCTGGTCATTGCCCACCGTCTGTCGACTATTGAAAAGGCCGATTTGATTCTGGTGATGGACCAGGGCCGCATCGTCGAGCGTGGTACCCACGGTGAACTGCTCGCCCAGAATGGTTACTACGCGCGTCTTCATGCCATGGGCCTGGATGCGCCCGCCCAGGATATTGCCTGATCCGGAGTGCTGGCCGCGCGACTACGAGAGACTGGCTTATGGATGAGACGTCAAAGGTATCGATGCAACAGGCGCAGATCAGCCCCTACGCGCTGGCGCTTACGCCCGGGGACCGGGTCGCGCTGAAGTCCCAGCGCCCCTGTTGCATCTGGTTGACCGGGTTGTCGGGAGCCGGCAAGTCGACCCTGGCCAATGCGTTGGAAGTGCAGCTCAATCGGCAGGGCTTGCATACCAGTCTGCTTGATGGCGATAACCTGCGCCGGGGGCTGTGTCGGGACCTCGGAATGGACGATGAGGCCCGCAAGGAAAATGTCCGGCGCATTGCCGAAGTGGCACGGCTTATGGTCGATGCGGGCCTGATTGTCATCGTCGCGGCAATTTCGCCGTTCCGTGCCGATCGGGACGCGGCCCGGCGACTGTTCTCCCCGGACGCGTTCGTGGAAGTGTACGTGAGCACGCCTTTCGAGGTCTGCGCCGAGCGGGATCCCAAGGGACTGTACCGCGAGGCGCGCGCCGGACGTATCAAGAATTTCACAGGGCTCGACAGTCCTTACGAAGCGCCCTTGGCGCCTGAATGCGAAATCAATACCTGCGAAGTGGAGTTGTCCCAGGCCTGCGACCGGCTTGCGGCCTTGCTGCCAACGTAATTAAAGGAGCGGCTTGCGACGGCCATGGACGAGCCCGCCTCCACCCTGTGCTAATATCGCGCCCCTGTTCATTTTGTATGTGGGATGCTCCATGAAGTTGTCGATGCCGCGATTCGATCAAGCCCCTGTCCTGGTGGTCGGCGATGTCATGCTCGACCGCTATTGGCATGGCGGTACCTCACGGATTTCTCCCGAGGCACCGGTGCCGGTGGTCAAGGTCGAGCACATCGAGGATCGTCCCGGTGGCGCGGCCAACGTCGCGTTGAACATCGCCGCGCTCGGCGCCCCGGCTTCCCTGGTTGGCGTCACCGGCGACGACGAGGCCGCCGACAGCCTGACCAATAGCCTCAAGGGCGCTGGCGTGCGGGCGAAGTTCCAGCGCGTCGCGCACCAGCCGACTATCGTCAAGCTGCGGGTCATGAGCCGTCACCAGCAACTGCTGCGGATCGATTTCGAAGAACCGTTCGCCACCGATCCCCTGGCCCTGGGGGCCGAGGTCGATCAGATGCTCGACGGCATCAAGGTGCTGGTGTTGTCGGACTACGGCAAAGGCGCGCTGAAGAATCATCAGACGTTGATCCAGGCCGCCCGTGCCCGTGGCATTCCGGTACTGGCCGATCCCAAGGGCAAGGATTTTTCCATCTACCGTGGCGCGAGCCTGATCACGCCGAATCTCAGTGAGTTCGAAGCCATCGTCGGCGGTTGTGTCGATGAGCATGAGCTGGTGAGCAAGGGCGCACAGTTGATGCAGGACCTGGACCTCGGTGCGCTGCTCGTGACCCGTGGCGAGCATGGCATGACCCTGCTGCGTCCCGATCACCCGGCCTTGCACCTGCCGGCCCGCGCTCGGGAAGTGTTCGATGTGACGGGTGCTGGCGATACCGTGATTTCCACCCTGGCCGCGGCGATTGCCGCCGGCGAGGAACTGCCTCATGCAGTGGCCCTGGCGAACCTGGCGGCGGGCATCGTCGTCGGCAAGCTCGGTACGGCGGCCATCAGTGCCCCGGAACTGCGTCGCGCCATCCAGCGTGAAGAAGGCTCCGAGCGAGGTGTGCTCGGCCTGGAGCAGTTGCTGCTGGCGGTCGACGACGCCCGTGCCCATAACGAGACCATCGTGTTCACCAACGGCTGCTTCGACATCCTGCATGCCGGCCACGTGACTTACCTTGAGCAGGCCAGGGCCCAGGGCGATCGCTTGATCGTTGCGGTCAATGACGATGCTTCCGTGAGCCGTCTCAAGGGGCCAGGGCGTCCGATCAACAGCGTCGACCGACGCATGGCTGTCCTGGCCGGTCTTGGCGCGGTGGATTGGGTCATCAGCTTCAGTGAAGGCACACCGGAAAACCTGCTGCGCGAGGTCAAGCCGGATGTGCTGGTGAAAGGCGGCGACTACGGGATCGACCAGGTCGTGGGGGCGAATATCGTCACCGCGTACGGTGGTACCGTGAAGGTGCTGGGGCTGGTGGAAAACAGCTCGACGACCGCGATTGTGGAAAAAATCCGCAATAACTGAAGTGCTCCGCAGACGGATCGATGGGAGCGTGGCTCCCACTGATCCATTCTTCTAACGGGCCGCCTTGCGCGGCACGATCTTCTTGAGCAACTGCCGGGCCTTGCCCTTCAATAGTGTCAGCCCGGACTCCTTGCCCACTGGCGTCAGCCCTTGCTGGCGCAGCCAGTCCTTCCAACGAATCCGTTCATCTCGCACCAGCCAGCCGTCCTGCCTGGCAAAACTTTCCGCCAGGTACAACCCTCGGGTGCTGGCGGGGTACAACTGGTCTTTTTTCAGGGTGTACAGCTCGGGCAAGGGTTGTCCATCGTGCAGTGGCATCAGGTAAAGATCGGGACGCTTGCGATCCAGCCTGGCAACCAGCTGGTCGCCTTCCAGGCGCTCATCGACATGAAACAGGCTCAGTGACTTGGCTTCCCTGGGCACATCCAGGCGCAAATCGTAGATCAGCTGCAGCGATGCTGTCGGCAGGTGCACATAGGCCCGTGGACGCTCGATCAGCTGCAGGTTGGCGCTGCGCACCGGGCGCGCCGAACCGGACAGCGGGGCCAGGCGAAACGGCAAGGCTTCGCGATAATGCAGGGCGGCGGCGTAGGGGGCCGGCAGCCAGGTGTCGTTGAAGCGTCCGCCAAGCCAACCTTCGGGGGTTTCCAGGAGACACTCCTCCGCCACTTCCTGAATGGCGGTGAGCAGCGGCAGATTCAGTTCGTGGGCCGGGACGTAGCCGGAAATCAGCTTGAGCACGACATCGCCGCGATCCTGCCGTCGCTGGCGTACCAGCACCCAATAATCGCGGTTCTGCCAATGCAGGGTCAGACGCACCGAGACCCCCAGGTTTGCCAGCTCCAGGGAGAAGCGTTCGGTATCGGCGACCGTTACGGGACGGCGGCGTTGCAAAGTCTGGGTAAAGTTCAGCGGCATCCCGACGCTCTGGTAGGTGAGGCCTTCGGGTGTCGCTTCGACGAACAGGGGCAGAGTCTTGAAGTTGCTGGGGTTTTTTCTGATGAGCGTACGCGGCATGTCGGCTCCTGCTTCATACCGCGAAACGCGGTGTCAGTTTTCTCGTAGGACCGTAGCGACGGTCGCGACGTTATGGGCGAGGTGCAGCGGATTGATGGTGCCGACAATAGCACTGGCGACACCCGGTTGCGCAAACAACAGTTCGAAACTGGCACGGACCGGGTCCATCCCGGGGGTCAGGCAGACATGGCCGCTGGCCAAGGCCTTCTTCACCAGGATCGCCTTGCCGTGGTCGTTAGCGTAGTCAATGACCGCTTTCTCGCTGCGTTCGTTCAAGTTGTAGGTCACCATCGCGCAATCACCCTGCTCCAGAGCCCTCAAGCCGCCGTCGACGGTTTTGCCGGAAAAACCGAAGCCACCGATCTTGCCCTCGCGCTTGAGGTCCGCGAGGGTCGGGTAGACCTCGCTGTCGTTGAGGATCGCCAGGTCGTTGCCATCGGAATGCACCAGTACCAGGTCGATGTAATCGGTTTCCAGGCGTTGGAGGCTGCGCTCCACCGAAAAGCGGGTGTGGGCGGCGCTGAAATCGTGACGCGACTGACCGTTGCTGAACTCTTCGCCGACCTTGCTGACAATCACCCAGTCCTGGCGTTGGCCACGCAACAAAGGGCCGAGGCGTTCTTCGCTGCGGCCGTAGGCCGGCGCGGTGTCGATCAAGTTGATGCCCAGGTCGCGCGCCAGTTTGAGCAACATGCGCGCTTCGTCATCATCGGGAATCCGGAAACCGTTGGGGTACTTGACGCCTTGATCGCGACCCAGCTTGACAGTGCCCAGGCCCAAGGGTGAAACCATCGGGCCGCCATGGCCCAGCGGGCGATGGAGATCGTGCAGGGTTGGCTGGCTCATGGCAGCAATTGCTCCCAGGCAGGTACGCCCATGGGCGGTTTCGGCAGTTCCGGCAGTGAGGCTGGATGGCTTGGCACGATACCGTCTCGTTGCAATGACGCGATCACCCGGTCGGCAAAATCCGGAGCCAGCGCCAGCTTGGTCGGCCAACCCACCAGCAGGCGGTTCCGCTCGGCCAGGAAGGCATTGTCCGGACGGGTCAAGCCCGATTGCAGTGGTTCGGCACGATCCACTCGCAGCGTGGCCCATTGCGCCGTGCCGAGATCGATCCAGGGCAGCAATTGACCGAGTTCCTTCTGGGCCGTGGCGATCTGCGCGGCGGGGTCGCGGGCCACGCCATCGGCTTCGGCAATGTCGCCACCCAGGTACCAGACCCATTGGCCATCGGCGGCCGGGTGCGTGGTGACCGTGATGCGTGGCTTGGGGCCGCCCCCCAGGCAGTGTGCATAAAGTGGCTTGAGGCTGGGGCCCTTGACCAGGACCATGTGCAGCGGCCGGCGTTGCATGGCCGGCTGATCGAGGCCCAGGGCGGCAAGCAGCTCGGCGGTGCCGGCCCCGGCGCTCAGTACGATGCGTTGGGCGCGGATCTCACGGTCGTCAACCTTCAGGCCTACCAGTTCGTTGCCATCACGCAGCGGTTCGATGCGCTGACCGGCGAGCAGTCCATCGCCGGCCAGTTCCGCCAGGCGTGCGATCAGGCTGGGGACATCCACCACCAGTTCGGCCAGGCGATAAACCTTGCCCTTGAAGCGTTTGTCCTGCAGGGCTTCGGGCAGTTGCTCGCCCTTGACCTGATCGACGCGTCCACGCACGGCCTTGCTGGCAAAGAAGCTGGTGAGGTTGCCGGCCAGGGTGCCGGGCGACCACAGGTAATGGGCTTCGGACAGCAGCCGGACGCCGGACAGGTCCAACTCGCCGTCGCCGCTCAGCGCTTCGCGCCAGCGGCGCGGCATGTCGGCGATGGCTTCCGAGGCACCGGTCAGCGCGCCATGCAGCGCGTACTTGGCGCCGCCATGAATGATGCCCTGAGACTTGATGCTCTGCCCGCCACCCAGGCTGGCACTTTCCACCAGTACGGTCGAAAAGCCCTGGCGGCGCAGGCGCGCGTTCAGCCAGAGGCCGGCGACTCCGGCGCCGACTATCAGCACGTCGGTGGAAATAACGGATGGCATGCAGCTACCTCGGAGCGGATAAAGCTGCAAGTTTCAAGCTTCAAGCTTGAAGTTACAAGCCAGAGCGTCAGCCTGTGCTTGCAGCTTCAGTGCCCTGCCGTTTTCGAAAAGAGCTGGATCACCACAACCCCCAACACAATCAGCGCCATTCCCAGCATCGCCGGCACGTCCAGCTTCTGCCCGTAGAGGAACAGGGCGGCGACACTGACCATCACGATACCCAGCCCGGCCCAGACCGCATACGCCACGCCCACCGGAACGGTGCGCACCACCAGGGTGAGCATCCAGAAGGCGGTAGCGTACCCGACGATGACCAGCAACAACGGCAGCGGCGTGCTCAACCCTTTGATCGCTTTCATGGAAACGGTGGCGATCACTTCGGCGCAGATGGCGATGGCCAGGTAGTAGTAAGCATTCATGGGCGATTCCTCTGGGCTGTTGCGGCTTTCGATGGAGGTCATTTTAGGGAACGCCCAGATGGGGTAAAGTCATTACCTATCTGTATTTGAGATAGGTTGAGCAATGAACGTTCAGTGGAGTCTGGAGCAACTGCGGCTGTTTGTCGGCGCCGCCGAGAAGCGTTCGTTTTCCGCCGTGGCCCGGGACCAGCGTAAGGCCCAATCGGCCATCAGCAGCGCGATTGCCATGCTGGAAACCGACCTGGGGGTGAGCTTGTTCGAGCGCAGCAGCGGTCGTCAGCCGAAGCTCACCGAAGCCGGGGAGGCACTGTTGGAAGAGGCCCGGGAAGTACTGCGCCAGTGCGAGCGCCTCAATGGCCGGGCCCTGGCCCTGATGCGTGGACAGGAAGCACGGCTGCGCCTGGCCCAGGACGAGGCGATGCCATACCAGCCGGTCATCGACAGCCTGGCGGCCCTGGCCGAGCGATTCCCCACCCTGGAAGTGCAACTGGCCAGCGCCGCCCAAGGTGATGTGGCGCGCAAACTCGTGGAGCGCCGTGCCGACCTTGGGCTGTTGTTTCGTCACGACCAGATTCCCGACGCGCTGGAGCGCCGAGTGTTGGGCAGCGTCGAGATGGTGACGGTGTGCGGGCGCGACCACCCCATGGCGGCGCTCGACTACGTCAGTTGCCTGGAAATGGCCCGGCACCGGCAGTTGCTCATGGCGACCCAGTCCAGTGTTTATCCCGGCAGCGAGCAGGCCAGCCCGCACGTCTGGCGCGCCGACAGTTTCTATGTCCTGGCCGAATGGTTGAGGAGTGGCCTGGGTTGGGCCTGGCTGCCACGCCACGTGGTGCAATACCCGGCGTACCAGGGGGATATGATCGAACTCAACAGCGAATGGACCCCGCCGGCTCTGGTGGTGGAGCTGGTCTGGCGTCGCGACGAACCCCTGGGCCCGGCAGGACGCTGGCTGGCGGAACGTTTTGCCGTGCAGTTGCAGGCGATCGGCTGAAAACCCGATAAACTCCGCCGCCATGAACAGAACTCTCTATAGCGCGTTGTTTTACCTGGGGCTGCCACTGGTAGCGATTCGGCTGTGGCTGCGGGCTCGCAAGGCGCCGGCGTATGCCCGGCGCATTGGCGAGCGATTCTCCTGGGGGCTGCCGGTCATGGTGCCGGGCGGCATCTGGGTCCATGCCGTGTCGGTGGGCGAAAGCATTGCCGCCGCGCCGATGATCCGTGCCTTGCTGCAACGTTATCCACAGTTGCCGATCACCGTCACCTGCATGACGCCAACGGGTTCGGAGCGAATCCAGGCGTTGTTCGCCAACGAGCCGCGTATCCAGCATTGCTATCTGCCTTACGACTTGCCCTGTGCCGCGAAGCGTTTCCTCGACCGGGTTCGCCCGACGCTGGCGGTGATCATGGAGACCGAGTTGTGGCCCAATCACATCCATCAGTGTGCCAGGCGGGGTATTCCCGTGGCCTTGGCCAACGCCCGGTTGTCGGAACGCTCGGCGCGTGGCTACGGGCGCTTTGCGAGGCTCACCCGGCCGATGTTGGCCGAGATGAGCTTGTTCGCCGTCCAGACCGAGGCCGAGGCCGAGCGTTTCCGTCAACTGGGTGCCCGTGACGAAACCATCGCGGTGACCGGTTCCATCAAATTCGACCTGACCATCGACCCGCAATTGCTCGAAAGCGCCAGCGCCCTGCGCCGACAATGGCAGGCGACGGAGCGTCCGGTGTGGATTGCCGCAAGCACCCATGAAGGCGAAGACGAAGTGGTGCTCGCCGCCCATCGCCGATTGCTCGCCAGCTATCCTGATGCGTTGCTGATCCTGGTGCCCCGTCATCCCGAGCGTTTCGACCCGGTGTACCGACTCTGTGAAAGCGAAGGCTTTGCCACGATCCGTCGCTCCAGTGCCCAGCCGGTGACTGCGCAATCCTCGGTACTGCTGGGCGACACCATGGGCGAGCTGTTATTTCTTTATGCGCTGGCCGACAGCGCGTTTGTCGGTGGCAGTCTGGTGCCCAACGGCGGACACAATCTGCTGGAGCCGGCGGCATTGGCCAAGCCCGTGCTGAGCGGCCCGCACCTGTTCAACTTCCTTGAAATCGCCGCGCAACTGCGCGCCGCCGGGGCCCTGCAGGAAGTCGAGGATGCCGAAAGCCTGGCCCTGGCCGTGCAACGCCTGTTTGAACTGCCCCGCGATGCCCAGCGTATGGCCGAGGCGGGGCTTGCGGTGATGCGCCGCAACCAGGGGGCGTTGCAGCGGTTGTTGGATGGGTTGGGGCGGTTGATCGACTGAGCAGCCTCCATCTGACGAACGCTATCTTGGCGATTATCGACGGCTGGAGATCTCCCTGTGGCGAGGGGATTTATCCCCGCTGGGCTGCGCAGCAGCCCCAAAGCCTGACGGCGCGGTGTGTCAGATGGCTTAGATGGGGGCGCTTCGCACCCCAGCGGGGCGGTGCGACGTTTCGCTAAATCCCCTCGCCACAAAATTCAACTGCCGTTTTACTGATTTGGCCGCGAACGCAATTGCTCCGCCGCAGCCTGCGCCAGGTCCGGTGGCAGGAAGTCCTTGTCCGGGTTGTAATCAGGCTTGAGATAGCGCGACAGGTCCTGCAAGTCGGCCGGGCTCAAGGTGCCGGCGGCCTGCTTGAGGCGCAGGTTGTCGAGGATGTAGTCGTAGCGGGCGTTGTTGTAGTTGCGCACCGAGGTGTACAGCTGGCGCTGAGCGTCGAGCACATCGACGATGTTGCGCGTGCCCACCTGATAACCGATTTCCGTGGCTTCCACCGCGCTCTGGTTCGAAATGATCGACTGGCGCCGGGCCTGGACCTGCTCAACATCCGTGTTCACCGCACGATGAAGGTTGCGGGTATTCTCCACCACCTGCCGGCGCAGGCCTTCGCGCTGCTGTTCGGTCTGGGTCAGTTGTGAGTAGGACTCGCGGACCTGGGAGCTGGTCAGGCCGCCGCTGTAGATGGGGATGTTCAGTTGCAGGGCCAGGGTGCGCTGCTCGACGTCGCCGCCATATGGTCGGCCAATCGGGTTCGGATTACTGAAACCCAGCGCATCGTTGTCGCCTTTCTCGTATTTCGCCACGGCATCGAGGGTCGGAGCATGACCGGCCTTGCGCTGGCGCAGGGTGTCTTCGGCAGCGTCGACGGCATAGTTGCTGGCCAGCAGGTTGAGGTTCTGTCTGGCGGCGGTGTCGACCCAGGCTTTGGCGTCGTTCGGGGTCGGTGGCAGGATCGGCAACGTGTGGACGATGCCCTGGATCGAGTTGTACTGGCGGTTGGTCAGGGTGATCAGCGCTTCGAACGCATCCTCGACCTGGCGCTGGGCGAGGATCCGGTTGGCCCGCGCGGTATCGTAGCTGGCCTGGGATTGCAGTACGTCGGTCTTGTCCGACAGGCCCACGTCGAAGCGCTCGTTGGACTGGTCGAGCTGGCGCTTGAACGCCGCTTCCTCAGCTTTGGTCGAGGCCAGGTTGTCCTGGCTTCGCAGCACATTGAAATAGCTCTCGGCGCTCTGCAGGATCATGTTCTGTTCGGTGGCGGACAATTGCAGCGCCGCTTGTTCATTCACCGACTTGGCAGCCTGGAACTGGAACCAGCGGTCGGCACGGAACAGAGGCTGGGACAGCGTCGCCTGGTATGAACGGGCACTGCGGGTAGCGATGGCGGCAGGCTGATCGATATCGGTGCGAACGTTGGCGACTTCTGCGCCGCCGGACAGGTTGGGCAGCAACCCGGCGCGGGCCTGGGGCACCACTTCTTTCTGAGCTCCGTACTGGGCGCGGGCGGCGGCCAGGTCGGCGTTGTTATCGACTGCTTCCTGGTACACGCTCACCAGATCGGTTCTGGTGGATAAGGGCGCTTCGGCAGCCCAGGCCATTCCGTTGGACGCACAAGACACGGCGAGGGCCAGTGAAAGTTTGCGCAGCATGAGGCGATCCCTAGACAAATGAGTGCGCACAAAAGGCGCGGCGTAGCGAGTGTAGTTGCGCGCACGCACGGCAACAATCCTGTATTTGCGCCATTCATCACGCCTTTTGCCGCGGCGATGGCGTTCTCTCGTGGTTGTGTCTAGACTGGCCGGGTTCTTGTCGGGGTGCCTTGCTATGAGGCTGAGATCGAATAATTTCGGATCCCGTTGAACCTGATCAGGTTAGCGCCTGCGTAGGGAACAAGATTTCTCGTCACCCGGCGAGTCCTCTTGTGCTTCGTCCGGGGTGTTGTTCGACAATCGAACACGTCTTGCATCAAGCACAGCATCCGCACAACCGTGCCGGGATGCGTCCATTCGTAACAGGTTCGCTCCGACAAAAATCCACTGCCTGGATGTGTGTCTGGAGAGCCCGTGATGACGACAAAATCAAAAAACGCGATCAACCTCAGTGATTCGGCCCAGGTCGATCAGCAATCGGTTCAACCCTTTACCCGCTCGCAAAAAATCTACGTCCAGGGCAGCCGCCCGGATATCCGCGTGCCCATGCGCGAGATCAGCCTCGACGTGACCCCCACCGACTTCGGCGGCGAGATCAACGCCCCGGTCATGGTCTACGACACCTCGGGCCCCTACACCGACCCGAACGTGATCATCGATGTGCGCAAAGGCCTGGCCGACGTGCGCTCGCCGTGGATCGAAGCCCGTGGCGACACCGAGCGCCTGGCGGGCCTGAGCTCCAACTTCGGCCAGGAGCGCCTGGCCGACCCGGAACTGACCAAGCTGCGTTTTGCCCACGTGAACAACCCGCGTCGCGCCAAGCCGGGCGCCAACGTCAGCCAGATGCACTATGCACGCAAGGGCATCATCACCGCCGAGATGGAATACGTCGCGATCCGCGAAAACATGAAGCTGGAAGTGGCCCGCGCCGCCGGTCTGCTGGACCAGCAACACGCCGGCCACAGCTTCGGCGCCAGCATCCCGAAGGTTATTACCCCGGAATTCGTCCGTGACGAAATCGCCCGTGGCCGCGCGATCATCCCGGCCAACATCAACCACACCGAACTGGAACCGATGATCATCGGCCGCAACTTCCTGGTGAAGATCAACGGCAACATCGGCAACAGCGCCCTGGGTTCGTCCATCGAAGAAGAAGTGGCGAAACTGACCTGGGGCATTCGCTGGGGGTCGGACACGGTGATGGATCTGTCCACCGGCAAGCACATCCATGAAACCCGCGAATGGATCATTCGCAACTCGCCGGTACCCATCGGCACCGTGCCGATTTACCAGGCCCTGGAAAAAGTCGGTGGCGTGGCCGAAGACCTGACCTGGGAGCTGTTCCGCGACACGTTGATCGAACAGGCCGAGCAGGGCGTCGACTACTTCACCATCCACGCCGGCGTGCTGCTGCGCTATGTACCGATGACCGCCAAGCGCGTCACCGGCATCGTCAGCCGTGGCGGTTCGATCATGGCCAAGTGGTGCCTGGCGCACCACAAGGAAAACTTCCTCTACACCCATTTCGAAGACATCTGCGAAATCATGAAGGCCTATGACGTCAGCTTCTCGCTGGGCGATGGCCTGCGTCCGGGTTCGATTGCTGACGCCAACGACGAAGCGCAGTTCGGCGAGCTGGAAACCCTCGGCGAGCTGACCAAGATCGCCTGGAAGCACGACGTGCAATGCATGATCGAAGGCCCGGGCCACGTGCCGATGCAGTTGATCAAGGAAAACATGGATAAGCAGCTCGAATGCTGCGACGAGGCGCCGTTCTACACCCTTGGCCCGCTGACCACCGACATCGCGCCGGGCTATGACCACATCACCTCCGGTATCGGCGCGGCGATGATCGGCTGGTTCGGCTGCGCCATGCTCTGCTACGTGACGCCGAAGGAACACCTGGGCCTGCCGAACAAGGATGACGTGAAGACCGGGATCATCACCTACAAGATCGCCGCCCATGCGGCCGACCTTGCAAAAGGTCACCCCGGCGCGCAGATCCGCGACAACGCCCTGAGCAAGGCGCGCTTCGAATTCCGTTGGGAAGACCAGTTCAACCTCGGCCTGGACCCGGACACCGCCCGCTCATACCACGACGAAACCCTGCCGAAGGACTCGGCCAAGGTGGCGCATTTCTGCTCGATGTGCGGACCGAAGTTCTGCTCGATGAAAATCACTCAGGAAGTCCGGGAGTACGCGGCCAACCAGCGCATCGAAGCCGTGGATGTGGACGTCGCCCAGGGGATGGCCGAGCAGGCCGAGCGGTTTAAACAGGAAGGGGGTCAGCTTTACAAGAAAGTGTGATACAGCGCTGAGGACGGTGGTGATCTTGCCGCCGTCTTCGAGCAAGCCCGCTCCCACAGTGGATCGTTGGTGTACACCGATGGTGTGTTCACAGCAGGTCCATTGTGGGAGCGGGCTTGCTCGCGAAAGCGATTATCAAAACGATAAATAATCCCCAGAGACAGCACCCTTGAACATCCAACCCAGCACCTATTCCCCAGACACTCCTGTCCCCCTGGACAAACGCGTCTTCGGCGCCCGTGATCTGTTTTCCCTCTGGTTCTCCCTGGGCATCGGCCTGATGGTCTTGCAGGTCGGTGCCCTGCTGGCGCCAGGCCTGGGCTTGAGTGGTTCGTTGCTGGCCATTTTCCTCGGCACGCTGGTGGGCGTCCTGCTGCTTGCCGCCGTCGGCGTGATCGGCAGCGACACCGGCTTGTCTGCGATGGCTGCTCTCAAGCTCAGCCTCGGCAGCAAGGGGGCGAGCGTGCCGGCGCTGTTGAACTTGCTTCAGCTGATGGGTTGGGGCTCGTTCGAAATCATCGTCATGCGCGACGCCGCCAGCCTGCTCGGCGCCCGGGCTTTCAGCGAAGACAGCCTGGGCGCGACCCCGTTGCTGTGGACCTTGTTCTTTGGCGCGCTGGCGACCTTGCTTGCCGTGAGCGGACCACTGACGTTCGTGCGCAAAGTGCTGCGCAAATGGGGTATCTGGTTGCTGCTGGGGGCTTGCCTGTGGCTGACCTGGAACCTGTTCGCCAAGGCCGACCTGGCGGCGTTGTGGGCTCGGGCGGGCGACGGCTCGATGCCACTGGCGGTGGGATTCGATATCGCGATTGCCATGCCTTTGTCGTGGTTGCCGCTGATTGCCGACTATTCACGCTTCGGCAAGCGCGCCACAAATGTCTTCGGCGGCACCGCCCTGGGTTTTTTCATCGGTAACGTTTGGCTGATGGGCCTGGGCGTCGCCTACACCCTGGCGTTTGCGCCAAGCGGTGAGGTCAACGCATTGCTGCTGGCCCTGGCGGGCGCCGGATTGGGTATCCCGTTGTTGTTGATCCTGCTGGACGAATCGGAAAACGCCTTTGCCGACATTCATTCGGCGGCGGTGTCCAGCGGGATGTTGTCGGGATTGAAGATTGAACACTTGGCCTTGGCCATTGGTGTCATCTGCACCCTGGTCGCCTGCTTCGCGCCGTTGGCGCAGTACCAGAACTTCCTGTTGTTGATCGGCTCAGTGTTCGCGCCGCTGTTCGGGGTGGTGCTGGTGGATCATTTCATCCTGCGCAAGCGCAGCAGCCAAGTAGCGTCGACCGCGTTGCGCTGGCCGGCGCTGCTGGCGTGGTTGGGCGGGGTGAGCACTTATCATCTGCTCGCCAACGTCTATCCGGACGTTGGCGCAACCCTGCCATCGCTGGTCCTGGCAGGGGCGCTGCAACTGGTGCTGGGCCGGGCGTTCAGCTACGGCCGGGAAACAGCTCGGGCTTGAGGATGCCGTTGAGGCGCGGGTAAGGAATCTTCAATTCGATATGACCCAGGGCATAGGGCGCGATGGTGCTCGTTTCGTACTTGAGGATCACCCCGCCGTAGGTCAGCGCCACGTTCTGGGTTTTCTTGAAGGGCCACTGCTTGATGAACTCGGGCTCCTGATCCAGTTTGGTGCTGATCAGCCAGCTATTGTGGGCGACCTGGACAGCTTTCCAGAAGGCCTCTTCCTGACCCGGTAGCAACATGTCCGACAGGGTCAGCACTTTATGTTGCTGGCGCGAGTAGTTGATGAAACCGCGCCCCGGCGTTCCGTGCTCGCCGCCGGTGGCCAGGTAACTGGAAAGCTCGATGATCACCAGTCCGTCATGTTGCTCTCGTACCTTGGCCTGCAAATAGCTGCTGGTGCCAGGGGCGGCGCTGCGCAGGAATCGCTCGCGGTAGGCTGTCAATGTCGGCGCCACCGGCGCATCGGAGATGGTGCGCGTCATTTCCAGCAGGCGTTTTTCGATGATGCCGTCCAGGGCCGGCTCGGCGGGAAAGCGCAGGGTATCGATGTTCACCAGGGGGCAGTCGGTGCTGGCGCAACCGGGTTGCAGCTGCTCGGAGGCATCGCGCGTGCTCTCCAGCGGAGCGCGATAGTTGGGCTGGAACAGGCTTTGACAAGCGCCCAGGGCCAGGGCGACGAGGGCCACTGAAACGAATTTGAAAAGCGACATGGGTGTCCTTCATGAAACTGGGAAAGGCGAAAAGCTCCCCGCTTCGACTGCCAGCAGGGCAATCAGTTCGCCACTAAACTCATTAGAATTCTTTCACCCCCTGCCGTCCATCCCAGTGAGAGGAAAGGGGCTGCATCAAAGGGGGTGGGCGCGTTAGGATGGCGCGAAGCCGAGGTAGGAACCTCGCATCGAACTGCTCCATACGAGGACTGTCATGACTGATTTCGCCAACGCCACACCGACCGCCGTGGACATCGTCAAGCGCGAAAACTGCTATCAGGGTTTCTACAAGCTCGATCGCGTCCATCTGCGTCACGAGTTGTTCGCCGGCGGCATGAGCCGTGAAATCAGCCGTGAACTGTTCGTGCGCCACGATGCGGTGTGCGTGTTGCCCTACGATCCGCAGCGCGATGAAGTGGTACTCATCGAGCAGTTTCGCGTAGGCGCCATGGGCAAGACGGTCAATCCCTGGCTGGTGGAACTGGTGGCCGGCCTGATCGACAAGGACGAGCAGCCGGAAGAAGTTGCTCATCGTGAAGCGCAGGAGGAAGCTGGGCTTGTCTTCACCGCGTTGTGGCCCATGACCAAGTATTTTCCATCGCCGGGGGGCAGCAATGAGTTCGTGCATCTCTACCTGGGACGTTGCGACAGTGCCGGGGCGAGTGGGTTGCACGGTCTTGAGGAAGAGGCCGAAGACATTCGCGTGAAGGTCTGGGCCTATGAAGATGCGTTGCAGGCAGTACGCGACGGACGTATCTGCAATGCGGCCAGCATCATTGCCTTGCAATGGCTGGCCTTGAACCGCGATGAAGTGAGGGGGCTATGGTCCTGAACAAGCTACGCGATCGCTATCGCGTCGATCTGGTGGGGTTGCAGGCGGCCTGTGAGGCCAACTACGCCCGCCTGATGCGCTTGTTGCCGGACATGCGTAACGACCCGGCGCCGCGCCGCATTGCCGTGACCCACGGTGACCAGATGCTCGGCGTGCTGGCCCTCGAAGTGTTGCAAACCTGTCCGTACACCACTACGTTGCAGGTGCGCCAGGAGCACAGCCTGCCCTGGTTACCGGTGCCGCAACTGGAGGTCCAGGTCTACCACGATGCGCGCATGGCCGAAGTGGTCAGCGCTGAACATGCACGACGCTTTCGCGGCATCTATCCTTATCCCAATGCCTCGATGCACCAGCCGGACGAGAAGGCCCAGTTGAACCTGTTCCTGGGCGAGTGGCTGAGTCATTGCCTGGCGCTGGGTCATGAGTTCGAAGTGGTTCGCTAGCTTTACCGGTTATGGGTTGTGAACCGGTTCCGGTTCGCGGGTTTCCCCTTTCGATCATCCCCAGCATAATTGCGACTTCATCCAATGGCGTGATCGCGCCTGGGAGAGAGCGATTTGCCGAGCGTATCCACCTTGACCACCGCCGACCCGGTGTTGCTGGTCCAACTGTCCGACAGTCACCTGTTCGCCGAGGCCGACGCCTCACTGCTGGGCATGAACACCCGCGATAGCCTGCGGGCGGTCATTGACCTGGTCCTGGAGCAACAGCTGAACATCGATCTGATGCTTGCCACCGGGGATCTGTCCCAGGACGGGACGCTGGCGTCCTATGAGGCGTTCCGGCAGATGACCGCGCGGATCGATGCGCCGGCGCGTTGGATTCCGGGTAACCATGATGAGCCGCAGATGATGCTCCACGCCGCGGTCCAGAGCACGTTGCTCGATCCGGTGGTGGACATCGGTAATTGGCGCATCACGCTGCTGGATTCTGCGGTGCCGGGCTCGGTACCGGGGTTCCTTGCGGAGGAGCAGTTGATCCTGTTGGCCAATGCCTTGAGCGAGGCGCCGGAGCGACATCATCTGGTGTGTCTGCATCATCATCCGGTGTCGATCGGGTGTGAGTGGATGGCGCCCATCGGGTTGCGTAATCCGGATGCGTTGTTTGCGGTGCTGGATCGGTTTCCGCAGGTGCGTGCGGTGCTTTGGGGGCATGTGCATCAGGAGGTCGATCAGGTGCGCAACGGGGTGCGGTTGTTGGCTTCGCCTTCGACCTGTATTCAGTTTGTGCCTGGTTCTGTGGATTTTGCGGTGGGGGAGCAGGCGCCGGGGTATCGGTGGTTGCGGCTCTTGCCGGATGGGCGGTTGGAGACGGGGGTTGAGCGGGTGGTGGGGTTTGAGTTTGTGGTTGATTATGGGGCCAATGGTTATTGAAGGCTGAGGCTGTACGCTGATCCAATTGTGGGAGATTCTATGGTTGAGGGGAAGCCCTCAAGCCGCTTTTGGTTGGTATTCGCTTTGCCCTTTCAGCAGAGCGAATACGATCCGAGCAAGCTTGCGAGCCAGCATTA
>NZ_RQJK02000031.1:0-65568 GCF_022342325.2 Pseudomonas sp. AF32
GCGAATGCGGTGGGTCAGGTGCATAAATGTTGACTGACCCACCGCTTTCGCGAGCAAGCCCGCTCCCACAGGGAATGGTGTGGTTATTGGATCAGGGAACCCCGCAGGGAGTGCGGTTGCGCGGAATCGATGTGCACGTCGGCGAACTGGCCGATCAGGGCCGGGGTGTCGCAGCGGAAGTTGACGATGCGGTTGTTTTCAGTCCTTCCCTGCAATTCGCCCGGGTCTTTCTTCGAATAATCGGTTACCAGGATCCGCTGGATGGTACCGACCATTTGTCGGCTGATTTCGAAACCCTGCTGGTTCAAGCGGTGCTGCAGGGCGTTGAGCCGTTCCTTTTTCAGCTCTTCGGGGGTGTCATCCGCCAGGTCCGCCGCCGGGGTGCCCGGGCGCTGGCTGTAGACAAAGGAATAGGAAAAATCGAAGCCCACGTCTTCGATCAGCTTCATGGTCTGCTGGAAGTCTTTCTCGGTTTCGCCAGGGAAGCCGACGATGAAATCCGAGCTGATGCAGATGCCTGGCACCGCCGCCCGCAGTTTGCGCAGCTTGGATTTGTACTCCAGTGCCGTGTGGTTGCGCTTCATGGCCGCGAGGATCCGGTCCGAGCCCGATTGCACCGGCAAGTGCAGGTGCTTGACCAGTTCCGGCACCTCGGCATGGGCACGGATCAGGCTGTCGGAGAACTCCAGGGGATGGGAGGTGGTGTAGCGGATGCGGTCGATGCCATCTACCGCGGCCACCACGCGGATCAGCTCGGCGAGGTCCGCCAGGCGGCCATCGTGGGTCAGGCCGCGATAGCCGTTGACGTTCTGCCCCAGCAGCGTCACTTCGCGCACGCCGTTTTCCGCCAGGTGAATGATTTCGGCGATCACGTCGTCGAACGGCCGGCTGACTTCCTCGCCCCGCGTATAGGGGACCACGCAGAACGTGCAGTACTTGCTGCACCCTTCCATCACCGACACGTAGGCGCTCGGGCCGTCGATGCGGGGTTCGGGCAGGTGATCGAATTTTTCGATTTCCGGGAACGTCACGTCCACTTGCGGCAATTTGGTGATGCGCGCGGTGTCGATCATCTCCGGCAGGCGGTGCAGGGTCTGTGGGCCGAAAACCACGTCCACGTAGGGCGCACGGTCACGAATGGCTGCGCCTTCCTGGCTGGCGACGCAGCCACCCACGGCGATGACCATGTCCGGGTTGGCCAGTTTCAGCTCGCGCCAACGGCCGAGCTGGGAGTACACCCGGTCCTGGGCACGTTCGCGGATCGAGCAGGTGTTGAGCAGGATCACGTCCGCATCTTCGGCGCGGGCGGTGACTTCCAGGGCCTGGTGTTCACCCAGCAGATCGACCATGCGCGAGCTGTCGTACTCGTTCATCTGGCAACCGTGGGTTTCGATGTAAAGCTTCTTGGCCATGGACCTGGGTCTCACGTGATTCAAAGAACCGCGCATTATAGGGAACAAGTCCCCCGGTTCCTACCGCAGCGCGAGCAGTGGCTATGCTATAGTTCGCGCCCTCATTTTTACCCGCCGATGTGTTTCGCCCGCCATGACCAAACGTGAAGCTCCAATCTACAAGGTGATTTTCCTCAACCAGGGCCAGGTGTTCGAGATGTACGCCAAGCAGATCTACCAGAGCGACCTGTGGGGCTTCCTGGAAGTCGAGGAGTTCGTCTTTGGCGAGCGCACGCAGGTGGTGGTCGACCCGAGTGAAGAAAAGCTCAAGGCGCAATTCGAAGGCGTGGTGCGCAGTTTCGTGCCGATGCATTCGATCGTGCGCATCGACGAAGTCGAGCGCCTGGGCACGCCGAAAATCAGCGAGGCCCGTGGCGGGGTTGGCAATGTCATGCCGTTTCCGATGCCGATGCCTGAGAAATAGAGGCCTGCCAGCTAAGAGGAATGAGGTCGAGCGCAGTACCTGTGGCGAGCTGCGGAGCAGCCCTAAGATGTTGTACCTCGGTGCGTCAGGCTAATGGCATCGGCTGTTTTGGGGCCGCTTCGCAGCCCAGCGGGGATGAATCCCCTCGCCACAAGGGGCCGCAGTGAGCTTAGGGCAATGGCGAGAAGGGCGTACGCCCGTCGGCGTTTTGCAGTTCCATCAGGTATTTGCGGAAGATCTGCCCCAGCACCTGGGTCGCCACTTCCAGCTCGTCCCGGGGCATCTGCTCGGCGACTTCGTCGGCGGTGTCCAGGGCTTCTTCGGCGCCGTTGACCGCCGCCATCTTCAGGACGATGTAGGCCTGCACGTTATTGGCGGGTACGCCTTCGCCATGGAAGAACATGCCGCCCAACTTGAACTGCGCCTGGGCATGGCCTTGCAGCGAGGCTTTTTCGAAATAGTCGAGGGCTTGTTTGAGGTCGCGGGGCGCAGCCTTGCCTTCGTAGTAGAACTCGCCCAACTCGTATTGCGCTTGCGCATCGCCTGCGTCCGCGGCTTTTCGACAGGCGTCGAGCGCCGGTGCGAGATCTTGTGGCTGGGTGTTGAGCGTGCAACGGCCCATTGCCGGGATCAACAACGAGTTGCCGCCTGCCTGTGCATTCGCGAGCAGGGGCTGAAGGAGCAACAGGCAGCCCAGGGCAAGGGTGCGGCCGGTGCGGTTCATGGGAATCGACTTACCTCTGAGGGGCGCGCGGACCCTCCGGGGGATCCAATAAGCGCGCATTATGAAATAAGCAGGGCCATCCTTACAAAGTCTTTACTCGTTTTTCTGCTGCCGATGCATGCCAGTGGCTGCTACAGGGGTAAAGATGTAGGAAAAAGGGCTGGAGGGTATCGTCAATAGCTGACGCTGGTGTAAGCCAGCGTCAGTTATCCACAGGCTTACTTCAGTGCGGCAAAGGCGCGTTCGGCGGCATCGAGGGTGATTTTCAGCTCGGCCTCGCCATGGGCGATGGAGGTGAAGCCGGCCTCGAATGCGCTCGGCGCCAGGTAGACGCCACCCTCCAGCATCAGATGGAAGAAGCGCTTGAAGCGGTCTGCATCGCTGGCCATGACGTCTTCGAACGTCACGATGTCGTCGGCACCACTGAAATACAGCCCGAACATGCCGCCGGCCTGGGTGGTCACGAACGGAATGCCGGCCGCGTCGGCACGGATCTGCAGGCCGTCGAGCAGGCGGGTGGTGTAGTCGGTCAGTTCGGCGTGGAAGCCGGGGCGGCTGATCAGGCGCAAGGTGGTCAGGCCGGCGGCCATGGCCAGTGGGTTGCCCGACAATGTGCCGGCCTGGTAGACCGGACCCAACGGCGCGATGCATTCCATGATGGCGCGCTTGCCCCCGAAGCAGCCTACCGGCATGCCGCCACCAATGATTTTGCCGAAGGTGCTCAGATCCGGCGTCACGCCATAGTGCGCCTGGGCGCCGCCGAGGGCTACGCGGAAACCGGTCATCACTTCATCGAAGATCAACACGACGCCATGCTGGTCGCACAGGCTGCGCAGGCCTTCCAGGAAGCCCGGTGCCGGTGGCACGCAGTTCATGTTGCCGGCCACTGGTTCAACGATGATGCAGGCCACTTCCTGGCCGACTTCGCCGAGCATCTTCTCGACTTCTTCCAGATCGTTGAAGGGCAGGGTCAGGGTGTGTTTGGCAAACGCCGCCGGCACACCGGCGGAACTGGGCACGCCTTGGGTCAGCGCGCCGGAGCCGGCCTTGACCAGCAGGCTGTCGGAGTGGCCGTGGTAGCAACCTTCGAACTTGATGATGCTGTCGCGACCGGTGTAGCCGCGCGCCAGACGGATGGCGCTCATAGTGGCTTCAGTGCCGGAGCTGACCATGCGCACCATTTCCATCGACGGCACGATGGAGCAGACCAGGTCGGCCATCTCCGTTTCCATGGCGGTCGGGGCGCCATAGGACAGGCCATGTTCCAGCTGCCGGCGCACGGCGTCCAGCACGTCCGGATGGCTGTGGCCCAGGATCATCGGGCCCCAGGAACCGACATAGTCCACGTAGCGCTTGTCGTCCTCATCCGTTACGTACGCACCTTCGGCGTGTTTGAAGAACAGCGGGGTGCCGCCGACGCTCTTGAACGCACGGACGGGGGAGTTCACGCCGCCGGGGATGTGTTTCTGGGCGTTGGCAAACAGGGTTTCGGAACGGGACATGGTCGGTCTCTCGAAAGCGGAAATTAGTGGATCTGCAACAGATCGTTGAATGCGCGGGCGCGGCGCGTCACCTCGGTGGTGCTGTCGGCGCCGAACAGGCCATGGATCACCGCCAACAGGTCGACACCATGGGCCACCAGCGGGGCGGCGTTCTCCAGCGTGATACCGCCAATGGCGCAGACGGGTATATGCAATTTGATACGGGCCTGTTCCAGCAGTTCAAGGTTTGCGCTGGGGGCGCCGGGCTTGGTGTTGGAGTTGAAGAATCGCCCGAAGGCGACATAGCTGGCGCCTTCGCTCGCGGCCTGTTCGGCCAGCTCCAGGCTGGAATGACAGGTGGAACCGATGATTGCCTTGTGCCCGAGCAGTGCCCGCACCGGTGCCAGCGGACCATCGGTCTGTCCCAAATGCACGCCGACGCCCAGGCGCGCAGCCAACTCGGCGTCGTCGTTGATGATCAGTTGGGTCTTGTAGCGTTCGCACAGGTTGCGCAGCGCTTCGGCTTCACGCAGGCGCCGGGCTTCATCGCTGCTCTTGTCACGGTATTGCAGCAGGGTGACACCCCCTTCCAGCGCCGCTTCGACATAGGCCAGGAATTTGCCGGCAAGCAGTTGGCTATCAGTGATGGCGTAAAGGCCACGTAGTTTCATGCAGCAGCCCTCCGATATTAAGAGCAGAAATCCAGCGGCAGGCGGCGCGGCACGAACTGGCCTTTGCCCAGTTGTTCGGCGTCGCGCAAGGTGCGCCAAGTGTAATCCAGGGCTGTCCGCACGGCGCTGGCGAGCTGTTCGCCCTGTGCCAGCCGACCGGCCAGGGCACTGGCCAGGGTGCAGCCGGAACCGTGGTAACTGCCGGGTAGACGCTGGCAGGTAAACGTTTCGCGACGACCGTCACGGCTGTACAGGCGGTTGTGGACTTCATGTTCGTCGCCATGACCACCGGTGATCAACAGGTGCTTGACGAAGGGCAACAGTTTTTCGGCGCATTCATCGGCGCTGCCTTCGGGCAGTTCGGCGAGGATGCGGGCTTCGGGCAGGTTGGGGGTCGCAATGATCGAAAGGGGCAGCAAGCGTTCGCGCATGGCGTAGCCGACTTCATCCTTGCCCAGCCGTCCGCCACCGCCAGCGCGCAGCACCGGATCGCAGACCATGGGCAGGTGCGGGTGGCCCTGGAGCAGTTCGACCACTGTGTCGACCATTTCCAGTGAGCCGAGCATGCCCAGCTTGACCGCCGCCACCGGCGAATCGTTGAGCACGGCATTGGCTTGCGCCAGGACCCACTCCCGATCGAGGACGCGGAAATCGCTCACGTTCACTGTGTCTTGCACGGTCAACGCGGTAACGGCCGGGGCGGCATGGCAACCCTGGGCAAGCAGGGCTTCGATATCTGCCTGCAAGCCGGCGCCACCACTGGGGTCGTGGCCGGAGAGACAGAGGACAACGGGGCGAGAGCTGTAGGTATTCATGGTGCGCGAGCTTACCACCAAACCTGCCGCGGGGGCGTAAGCGAAGTCAATTGTGGAGTGAGCTTCGCTTCCACAGAAAGATCGCTTGATGCAGCCAGTTTTTTATCTGACCAAGGCAACAGCTCTATCTCAATGCTTGGCGCTGAAACGCCCGTTCTAGAGCGCTCCGCAGGAAAAAATTTCCGTGGTGCAAATTGGCCATCAACGGCTATGCTAAAGATGGATCCAACTCATAACAGGTAATGCCGGTTTTACGTCTACTCAGGGAATGGGGGGCTTCCTGACTCAACCGGACAGGCCACGCTGGGGCTTAAATGCGCTATTTGCTGATGTTTCTATTGTGCTTGTCCCCTTTGGCAAGCGCCCTCGAATTCGATGAGTTCACCCAAAGCCTGCCCCTGGGCCAAGCCTTGCAAGTGTTCGAAGATGTGGATGGCACGGCCACCATTGACGATGTCGTCACCCAGACCGTCGCTCGCCAATTCAAGCCCCATGGCAAGGACACGCTGAACGCCGGTTATTCACGTTCGGCGTTCTGGCTTAAAATCGACTTGCACTACCGCCCCGGCAACCCGGATGCCCAGCGCACCTGGCTGCTGGAACTGGCGTATCCACCGCTGGACCACCTCGACCTGTATCTGCCGGACGCCACGGGCGCGTATCGTCTGGCCCGCCGGACGGGCGATGCGTTGCCGTTCGCCGCCCGTGAAATTCGCCAGAACAATTACCTGTTCAGCCTGGACTTCAAGCCCGATCAACGCCAGACCGTCTATTTGCGCTTGCAAAGCCAGGGCTCGATCCAGGCACCGCTGACGCTGTGGTCCAGCACCGCCTATCTCGAACAGCAGCCGTTGCGCTTGTACGTGCTGGGAATCATCTATGGCGTGTTGCTGGGCATGCTGGTTTACAACCTGTTCATCTATCTAAGCGTGCGCGATACCAGCTATCTCTATTACATCGTCTATATCGCCTCGTTCGGCTTGTATCAGCTGTCGGTCAACGGGGCAGCGGTGGAGTATTTCTGGCCGGACAGCCCGTGGTGGGCCAACGCCGCGACACCGTTTTTCATCGGTGGCGCGGGCCTGTTCGGCAGCCAGTTTGCCCGCAGCTTCCTGCAAACCGCACGACACAGTCGCTGGCTGGACCGATTGCTCCTGGCATTGATTGCCTACAGTGCAGTGGTGGTGGGCCTGTCGTTGATGACCAGCTACGCCCTGGCGCTGCGCCTGGCGACGGCGCTGGCGCTGATGTTTACCGTGGTGGTTTTCGCTGCCGGGTTGTGTGCCTGGTGGCGAGGGTTGCGGGTGGCGCGTTATTTCATCATTGCCTGGTCGGCGTTTTTGCTGGGAGGCGCGGTCAACACGCTGATGGTGCTCGGTTATCTGCCGAACGTCTTCCTGACCATGTACGCCAGCCAGATTGGCTCGGCCATCGAAGTGGCCCTGCTGTCCCTGGCTCTGGCCGACCGCATCAACGCCATGCGTGAACAACAGGCCCAGACCCTTTTCGACGCCGGGCAGAAGCTGGAAGTGCTCAACCAGCAACTGGCCCAGGGCAACAAACTCAAGGACGAATTCCTTGCCACCCTGACCCATGAACTGCGCACGCCCATGAACGGTGTAATCGGCTCCCTGGAGCTGATGGAAACCGTCGAAATGAATGAAGAACTGACCCAGTATCAACAGACCGCCGCCGGTTCGGCGCGGGACATGATGCGCATGGTCAATGGCATGCTCACGCTCACCGAACTGCAGGCCGGCAAGCTCAAGGTGGCTGCGGCGCCGTTCAGCCTGCGCGGGATGATCGATGCCTTGCAGGTGCAGTTCGTTGGTAATGCGGCGGCCAAGGGGCTGGATTTCAGGGTCGATGTGGCGTCCGACCTGGCGGATCGCCTGTTGGGCGATAGCGGCAAGCTGGCGCAATGCCTGGAATGCCTGTTGGACAATGCCATCAAGTTCACGCGGGTGGGCGGCCTTGCGCTGCGGGTCAGCGGCAGGCCGATGGGGCTTGATCGGTGGGGGCTGTCCTTCGCGGTGATCGATACCGGCATTGGCTTCACCGATCTGGGAGAGGCGACTTTGTACCAGCGGTTTTTCCAGCTCGACGGTTCGATGACCCGCGAGTTCGGTGGCCTCGGTGTGGGCCTGGCGATTTGTCGGCAATTGGTGGAATTGCTCGGTGGCCGCTTGACCCATACCTCTGAGCCCGGGCGCGGCAGCCGTTTCCAGCTGGACGTCGAGTTCGAGACGGCATCGCCCGTGCCCGCGCCGTTTTCGTTCGACACGCGGGAAGAGACGCGTCGGCCCCAGGACTGTACGGTGCTGCTGGCCGACGACAACAGCATCGATCAGTTGGTCATGCGCGGCATGTTGCTCAAGCTTGGTTATCGGGTGCGTACGGCTGACAACGGTCACGCGGCACTGGAACTGTTGCAGCAGGACAGTTTTGACGCGGTGCTGCTTGACTGCCAGTCACCTCCGTTGGACGGCGTGGCGGTCTGTTGCCGGATTCGCACCCTGGCCGGATGTGAAGATGTGCCAGTGTTGGTAGTCAGTTCGAACCTGGAACCGCCTTTCTGTCCGTCCGGCGCCTTGATCGATTACCTGAGCAAACCGGTGAAATTCGAAGTGTTGCAGACGATTCTGCAGCGGCGGGTTTTGTGTCCGAAGCAGGGTGAAAGCGCCGACATTTAGGCGCATATGACACTTTGTTCGGCCTGGAGGCGGTGCTTAACTGAATCCCTGCTGGCCGACCGAGGAGCCCCGTCATGAACCTGCACCAGTTTGCCGAAACCCACGACGTCACTAATCAGCCGCCGTCCCTGGATGGCGCCAACCTGTACCGCATCGACCTGCCACTGCAGCAATGGTCGCAACGCTTCGGCGCGGGCTGGGCACAGGAGCGGATCGATGAATATGGTGCATTGGCCGGCGGGCCATTGGTGGAAGCGGGGTTCCAGGCCAACCAGAACAAGCCGGTGTTTTCCAGTCATGATCGTTATGGGCATCGGATCGACCTGGTGGAATTCCATCCGGCCTATCACCAACTGATGCGCACCGCCGTCGAGCATGGCCTGCCGAGCCTGCCGTGGGCCCATCCGCAACCCGGTGCCCACGTCGCCCGGGCCTCGATGACTTATCTGCACAGCCAGGCCGAAGCCGGCACCGGCTGCCCCCTGACCATGACTTTCGCCAGCGTGCCGGCGCTGCGCCTGCAACCGGACCTGGCCGAGCGCTGGCTGCCCAAGGTGCTCGCCACCGAGTATGACCCACGTAACGTCGGCGTGGCTCACAAGGCCGGGGTCACCCTCGGCATGGCGATGACCGAGAAGCAGGGCGGCACCGATGTGCGCGCCAATACCACCAAGGCCTATCCGGTGGGCGCCAGTGGTCCGGGTCAGGCTTATGAATTGGTCGGCCATAAGTGGTTCTGTTCGGCGCCGATGTGCGATGCCTTTCTGACCCTGGCCCAGACCGACAAGGGCCTGACCTGTTTCCTGCTGCCGCGCCATCGCCCGGATGACACCCGTAACCAGTTTTACATTCAACGGCTCAAGAACAAGCTGGGCAACTGTTCCAATGCGTCGAGCGAAGTCGAATTCCGCGGTGCGCTGGCCTGGATGGTCGGTGAAGAAGGGCGGGGCGTACCGACCATCATCGAGATGGTCGCCATGACTCGTTTTGATTGCATGGTGGGTTCCAGCGCCCTGATGCGTCAGGCCCTGACCCAGGCCAGCCACCACTGCGCGCATCGCAAGGTCGGCGGCAAGGTGTTGAGCGAACAGCCGCTGATGCAGAACGTACTGGCGGACCTTGCTCTGGAAAGTGAAGCCGCCCTGGCGCTGAGCCTGCGCATGGGCCGGGCGCTGGATCACTTGAATGACGAGCACGAGGCCAGGTTCGCCCGGCTGGTGACGGCGGTGGGCAAATACTGGATCTGCAAGCGTGCCCCCGCCATGATCAACGAAGCCGCCGAGTGCATGGGCGGTGCCGGTTACGTCGAAGACAGCATCCTGCCGCGCCTGTACCGGGAAGCACCGGTCAACTCGACGTGGGAAGGCTCCGGTAATGTGCAGTGCCTGGATGTGTTGCGGGCGCTGTCCAAGGAGCCCGGCGTGCTGGAGGTGTTGTTCAGCGAACTGGGGGATGGCCATGGCGACAAGCGCCTGGCTGCGCATATCGATCAACTGCACGCGGCATTCAAGGACACCGACGACATCCAGTACCGTGCCCGGCAATTGACTGAGGACATTGCCGTCGGCCTGCAAGCCAAGCTGTTGCTTGAAGCGGGTAACAACGATGTCAGCGATGCCTTTATCGCCAGCCGCCTCGGCTCGACCGGACGGGTCTATGGTGCGTTGCCTCGTGGGCTGAACGTCGAGGCCATCGTGACGCGCTCTACGCCGCAGGGTTTCTGAATAGCCTGCAACTTGCACTGAACCTCCTGTGGGCTTGGGATTAGCTGCTGGCCGATAACAGCCATTACGCCACTGTTCCCGTAAGACGACGATGCAGGCAAGATGAAGGCCTGCAAGTCAGAACACAGGAAGCTGATCGTGACCGAAGCGTTTATTGTCGTTCAAACCGCCGAGCAAGCCGTAGACCGGCTCGCGGCCCTGCACGAGCGTGCGACCACCGCGCTGAACCAGGCGCTGATGCGTTATCTCAAGGACCGTATCGAACCGAGTGCCGAGCAACGGGCGTTGTTTCGTTACCCGGCCCTGCGCCTGACCTATCACTGCCATGGCGAAGTCCCGCAGACCACCCGCGCCTATGCCAAGGTCCAGTTGCCGGGCACTTACTGCGTCACCGTCACCCATCCTGCCGCGTTCCGTAAATACCTGCTGGAACAACTGGTCCCGCTGATGCACGACTTCACGGTTACCGTGGAAGTCGGCGTCAGCGAGCAAAATATTCCGTATCCGTACGTGGTGGAGCAGGGCGACGAGCTGGCCGGCTCCGGCGTGACGGCGGCGGTGCTGGCGCGGGTTTTCCCCAGCACCGACCTGTCGGCCGCCACCGATGGCATCGCCGACGGTCTGTACGATTGGGAAAACACCGACCCGCTGCCCCTGGCGCTGTTCGATGCCGCTCGCGTGGACTTTTCCCTGCGTCGCCTGGTGCATTACACCGGCAGCGACTGGCGCCATGTGCAGCCGTGGATCCTGCTGACCAACTATCACCGCTATGTCGACCAGTTCATCGTCCATGGCCTGGAGCAGTTGCGCAGCGACCCGCGTTTCGTGCGCATGGTCCTGCCGGGCAATGTGATCATCGACAAGCACATGGATCACAGCGAAGCCTCGGCCATCGCCGCCGGTGTGGTCTGGCACCGCTACCAAATGCCGGCCTATCACTTGCAGGCCAGCGACGGCCACGGCGTGACCCTGGTGAACATCGGCGTCGGCCCGTCCAACGCCAAGAACATCACTGATCACCTGGCGGTATTGCGGCCCCATTGCTGGCTGATGATCGGCCACTGCGGCGGGTTGCGGCAGTCCCAGACCATTGGCGACTACGTGCTGGCCCACGCCTACATGCGCCGCGATGGCATCCTCGACCGGGTGGTGCCACCGAACATTCCGATTCCGGCCCTGGCCGAGGTGCAACTGGCGTTGCAACAGGCGGCGGCGAACATCACTGGCGAAAAGGGCGACGAGCTGAAGAAACGTCTGCGCACCGGCACCGTATTGACCTACGACGACCGCAACTGGGAGCTGCGCTGGGCCCAGGAGCGGCCGCTGATCAACCTGTCCCGCGCCGTGGCGGTGGACATGGAAAGCGGCACCATCGCCGCCCAGGGTTATCGCCTGCGGGTGCCCTATGGCACGCTGCTGTGCGTGTCGGACAAACCGCTGCACAGCGAGATCAAGCTGCCAGGCTCGGCCAATGCCTTTTATGAGCGTGCGGTCAACCAGCACCTGAAGATCGGCATCGAGGCGCTGGACCTGTTGCGCACCGAACTCACCTCGCTGCACTCGCGCAAACTGC
Organism: Pseudomonas sp. AF32; assembly: GCF_022342325.2. Lineage (NCBI taxonomy): Bacteria > Pseudomonadati > Pseudomonadota > Gammaproteobacteria > Pseudomonadales > Pseudomonadaceae > Pseudomonas > Pseudomonas sp. AF32. The sequence continues at coordinate 11,557 of NZ_RQJK02000031.1, forward strand.
GCAGTTTCGACGAGCCGCCGTTCCGCTGACATCGTTCGGGCGGTGGTTATTTAACGGTCGGGCCACTAGCATGGTCGGCCCTGACCGTTAGATATTGTGTTTGCCATGGCCCGTCCTCCACGTCCCGCTTCCCGCCGTCCTGGTGTGAAGTCTCCTGCATTCGCTCCGCGCCGGGTGGCCAAGGCCCCGCCGGCCGAGCCGCGGCTGATTCTGTTCAACAAACCCTTCGATGTGCTGACGCAGTTCAGCGACGGTGAGGGGCGGGCAACGCTCAAGGACTTCATCGACGTGCCAGGCATCTACCCGGCCGGGCGGCTGGATCGCGACAGCGAGGGGCTGCTGTTGCTGACCAACGACGGGCAATTGCAGGCCCGCATCGCCGACCCCAGGCACAAACTGGCCAAGACTTATTGGGTGCAGGTCGAAGGCGAGCCGAGTGCCGAACAGTTGCAGCGGCTGCGCGACGGGGTGGAACTGAATGACGGCATAACGTTGCCGGCCGAGGCCCGCCAGTTGGACGAACCGCAACTCTGGCCGCGCAATCCGCCGGTGCGCTTTCGCAAGAGCGTGCCCACGAGCTGGCTGGAACTGGTCATCCGTGAAGGGCGCAACCGTCAGGTGCGGCGCATGACCGCCGCGGTGGGCTTGCCGACGCTGCGTCTGGTGCGGGTCAGGATTGGCGACTGGACGATCGAAGGGCTCGATCAGGGCCAGTGGAAGGAAGTGCCGGCGCGCTTATAGCGCCCCGGACTCGATCAGGCCGATCACCACGCTCTTGATGATGAACGCCGCCACACCTAGGCCCAGCACAAAAAACAGAATGAACGAGCCGAAACGCCCGGCCTTGGATTTCTTCGCCAGATCCCAGACGATGAAGCCCATGAAAATGATCAGGATGCTGACCAGGCCGGTCATCATCCACTCTTCGAAAACAGCAGGATCCATCGAAACACTCCGGCGCAGGCGGGGGTTGAAAAGGCCGGGCGAGTATACGGCATGGGGGAAGGTCGAGGGGCTGGCCTGCGGCGGTGTGTCGCAGCTGTTCATCGCCTGAGCTGATGCCATCGCGAGCCTGCTCGCGATGGCGTAATCAGCCGCGCAGATGAGTCAATGGCAGCTCGGTGCTGTTGAGCACCTGGTTAAGCACGAAGCTGGAGCGCACGCTGGTGACGCCATCGATCCGGGTCAGGTGTCCCAGCAGCAGTTTCTGGTAATGGTCCATGTCGGGCACTACGACTTTGAGCTGGTAGTCCGCGTCCATGCCGGTTACTAGACTGCACTCCAGCACCTGCGGCAGGTTGCGGATGGCCGCCTCGAAATTCTCGAAGCGCTCGGGCGTGTGCCGGTCCATGCCGATCAGTACATAGGCCGTCAGGCTCAGGCCAAGCATCTTGCGGTCGAGGAGGGCGACCTGCCGGGAAATGTACCCGTCGTCCTCCAGTTGCTTGACCCGGCGCGAGCAGGGCGAAGGGGACAGGCCGATGCGTTCGGCCAGTTCCTGGTTGGAGATCCGCGCGTCGCGCTGCAATTCCGCCAAAATACTCAGGTCGTAACGGTCGAGTTTGCTCATCGGTCAGGCCTTTATTCTGTTAATTGCGGTGGATTATCTATCCTGAGTTAAAAATTGCGCAAGTGGTGTTTATTCGAGCAATCTTCGCAATCATCTGTCGGCTCTGCAGCCTTATGCTTACCACCAAGATCACTGCTCGGACAAACAGTCCAATGCAGCCCGCCCGATCAGGCCGGCTGCGGTCGCGGCACCCATAGGTGTCTGGCAGACCCCCGAGCTGCACACTGTCCAGAAGACGGCGTGAGGTGAGCCGACGTCAAAAGCGTCGCGCACGGACGAAGTTCTCGAGGGGAGGCCGACGGGCCTCCCTTTTTTAATGCCTGCAGAAAAACCGAGTAATCTGTAGCAGAACCGGCCTGGGCTTTTCTCAGTCTTATCATCAGGCCTTGAACCGTCGTGAGGAATAACATGAAGTCGCGCATCTGGCGTTTGGCAGGTGTTGGTCTGTTGTGGGCAAGTGTCAGTGCGCAAGGGATGGCCGATGATCAACAGAATCGTGGCGGCCCGGAAGGTGGGCGTGGCTACGATCAGCGAGGCGGGGATCAGCGAGGCGGCAACGGGCAGGGGCATGCCGACCAACCCCGGCCGCAGCATAACGAACGAAACAACGAAATCATCCGCGGTGACAACAGCCGCCAGTTCGAGCCCGGCGCCCAGCGCCAGGGCGGGCAGCCTTACTACAGTCCGCCCAAGGACCCCAACGGCGAAGGTCGACCTCCCCACCAGCCGGGCAATAACCTGCCGATCCAGGGGCGACCCGGCAGCGTGACCCAGACGCAGGAACCCCAACCCGGTTACTACCGCGATATCCCGCGTCGCAGCGAAGGCTACCCGAGCAGGCCACGGCCCGACTATAACAGCCGCCCCGACAACCGCCCCGACCAGTACTGGCCCGGTCGGCCGGACGGTCACGGCAATGGTTGGGGGCCGGGGCCGCAATATCGTCCGGGTTATGTGATCGACCGGTTCCCGGACCGCAATTATCGCGTGCCTTATCGCGGCCAGGATTACTTCTATTCAGGCGGATACTGGTACCGTCCGCAAGGTCCTCGCTACGTTGTAGTGCAACCGCCACGGGGCATCCGCACCCGTTACTTACCCGATTACGCACGGGAGGTGTGGATTGGCAGCTCGCTGTTTTTCCTCGCCGCCGGGGCCTATTACATTTACGAGGCCAGTACCCGGGATTACGTCGTGGTCGATGCGCCAATCGCCAACCCGCAGCCTCAACCCCAGGGCAACGGCTTTGATGTGGTGGCCTATCCGGCCAATGGCCAGTCCCCCGAGCAGGTCAACCAGGATGGTTACGATTGCTATCGCTGGGCGGTGCAGCAGAGCGGTTTCGACCCGCGCAATTACACCTATCCGCCGGCGCCGGAAGTGGTGCAGACCTACCGCCAGGCCCAGGGGAGTTGCCTGAGTAGCCGAGGGTATCAGGTGAGTTACTGAGGTCTGTTTGTTCAGTCGATAAGGCTCATTCGCCCCTGGCGCCTTTGACCACCTCCGATGGATCGGCATGCACCAGTACTTCGGCTTTTGGATAGGCCTGGTGGATGGCGTCGGCGGCCTGGTCGCTGATGCCATGGGCCACTGACAGGGTCAGCTCGCCAGGCAGTTCCAGGTGTAATTGCACGAACCAATGGTTGCCGGAGATCCGCGTGCGCAGGTCATGGGCACCGAGCACACCAGGTACCGCGCAAGCCAGTGCCAGCATGTGCTGGCTGACGTCGGGCGGTAATTCCTCGTCCATCAGCACGGCGAAGCTTTCCCGGGCGATCTGGATGGCGCTCCACAAAATGTACGCGGCGATACCCAGGCCGAACCAGGCATCGACCTGGAACCAGCCGAACCCGGCCAGAACCAGGGCTACCAGGATGCTGCCGTTGAGCAACAGGTCGGAGCGGTAATGCAGCGAGTCGGCGCGTACGGCATTGGAGCCGGTGGCGCGGATGACCCGGTGTTGCAAGGCCAGCAGCGCCAGCGTCAACACCAGGGAAAATACGATCACACCGACACTCAGCCAAGGCGCCTGCACCGCAACCGGTTCTTTCAGGCGTTCAAACGCTTGCAACGCGATCAATATCGCACTGCCAGCGATGAACAATGCCTGGGCCATGCCGGCCAGGGACTCGGCCTTGCCGTGCCCGTAGCGGTGGTCGTCGTCGGCGGGGCGCAGGGCGTAATGCACCGCCAACAGATTGAGCAGCGACGTGACGCCGTCCAACGCCGAGTCGGTCAGGCCGGCGAGCATGCTCACCGAACCGCTCAACCACCAGGCCAGGGCCTTGGCGACTATGAGGATCAGTGCCACGGCCACCGAGGCGCGGGTGGCCAGGCGTAGCAGGCGAGCATGTTCGGTGCTGGTGGTCATGGCGCGGTCGTTCCTTCGGCGGCGCCCTTCATGCGGCAGGTTTGAGGCCGAGCGCGGCCAGTTGCTGCGCGCTGCCCTTGTGCTGGATCAATCGTGGATCGTCCAGTGGGAAGCTGCGGCCCAGTTCGCTTTCCAGAATCGCTTGCAGCTTATGGTTGTCGACGCTGCCGTCGGGATTGATGGCCGGCTTGAGTTTTTCAGGAGCGATCTGGGCCGTCTTGCCCGGTTCGAAATAGATGGCGCCGGTGGCGAAGTCCACGGCGAATGCGATCAGGCCCGGGATGATGTAGAACAGCAGCCCGACCGCATCGAGCGCGGCGATCGCCGGGTCGATTTTGCCGTCGATCTGACCGCGACGGTCCGGATAGAAGATCGAGCCGCAGGCGCTGAGCTGGGTCAGCAGGGTGGCGACCAGGACGCCGCCGATCACGCGAGAGGGCATACGCATAACAATCTCCTGAACAGGTAAAGGTGTTGCTGGTTGGAGTCCAGACAACGCCAGACAGTTCGCCGTTATACTCGGCCCTCTGTTTTGGAGCTAGTGGCCTGTGTGGCTAATTCGTGCACTCAACTTCGGCGCCAGAACTTGCCAGGCTGCGTTGCCAATCCTCGCCGTAGCGGGCTACGACTCGTCATGGCGCCTTGCCTGACAAGCCCTGGCACTCGAACTTGAGTACTCGAATTAACCGTACAGGCCACCCGCATGATTTCTTTGCCGATCGATGAAGTTTTACCCGCCTTGCGTCAAGCCTTGGCATCACGCCACGAAGCCGTGCTCGAAGCACCGCCCGGCGCCGGTAAAACCACCCGCGTGCCCTTGGCCCTGTTGCACGAGCCCTGGCTGGCCGGGCAAACCATCCTGATGCTCGAACCCCGGCGCCTGGCGGCACGAGCGGCAGCCGAGCGGCTGGCCAGTGAGCTGGGGGAAAAAGTCGGGCAAACCGTGGGCTATCGGATTCGCCTCGACAGCAAGGTCGGCCCGGATACCCGTATCGAGGTGGTTACCGAAGGCATCCTCACGCGCCGCCTGCAGGACGATCCCGCGCTGGAAGGCGTGGGGCTGGTGATTTTCGATGAGTTTCACGAGCGAAGTCTCGACGCCGATCTGGCCCTGGCCTTGAGCCTCAACGGTCGGGAACTGTTTCGTGAAGACCAGCCGCTGAAGATCCTGCTGATGTCCGCCACCCTCGAAGGCGAGCGCCTGGCCGGTCTGCTGGGCGATGCGCCGATCCTGCGCAGCCAGGGGCGGATGTTTCCCGTGACGGTGCGTTGGGGGCGTCCGTTCCGGCCCGGCGAGTTCATCGAGCCGCGACTGGTGCAGACAGTACTGGAAGCGTTGCACGATGAAACCGGCAGCGTGCTGGTGTTCCTGCCGGGCCAGGCGGAGATCCGCCGTGTCCATCAACAACTGGCCGATGCCTTGGGCGAAAACGGCGATGTGTTGCTGTGCCCGCTGCATGGCGAACTTGACCTCGCGGCCCAGCGCGCCGCCATCGACCCGGCTCCCCCAGGTCGGCGCAAAGTGGTGCTGGCGACCAATATTGCCGAAACCAGCCTGACCATCGACGGCGTCCGGGTGGTGGTGGATGCCGGACTGGCTCGCGTACCGCGTTTCGATCCGGGCAGCGGCATGACCCGCCTTGATACCCAGCGCATCTCCCGGGCCAGTGCCACGCAGCGGGCCGGTCGGGCCGGGCGACTGGAGCCGGGTGTGTGTTATCGATTGTGGTCCGAGGACCAGCATGAACAACTGGCTGCTTACGGCAGCGCGGAAATGCTTTCGGCGGATCTGGCCGGGTTGGCCTTGCAGCTGGGACGTTGGGGCGTGACGCCGCAGCAACTGGTCTGGCTCGACGTACCGCCACCCGCCGCGTATGCCCAGGCCCAGGATTTGCTGCAACGCCTGGGTGCCGTGGATGGCGAGCAACTGACGCGTCACGGCCAGGTCATGGCCGAGCTGCCAGCGCACCCGCGAATCGCTCATCTGCTTCTGCGCGGCCAGGCACTGGGGCTGGCGGAGATGGCGTGCAACGTCGCGGCGTTATTGGGCGAGCGAGACATTCTCCGGGGCGCGGGAGCGGACCTGCACAACCGCCTGGCCTTGCTGTCCGGCGAAGAGCGGGCGGCACGCGGCGCTCAGGGCAGTGTGCAGCGGGCGCGGCAACTGGCCCGGCAGTATCGCGGCTACTTGCGAGGCAAGGCCGAAGCCGCGGTGAGCGATCCCGATCATCCGCGCTGGCTCGGCGCCTTGCTGGCCCTGGCCTATCCGGATCGCGTGGCCCAGCAGCGGCGGCCCGGTGGCGCGGAATATCGTCTGGCCAATGGTCGTGCGGCGTTGTTCGCCGAGGCCGACAGCCTGATGAAACAATCGTGGCTGGTGATCGCCGACCTCGGCAGTCGCCAGGGCCAGCGGGAAGAACGGATCTACCTGGCGACGGATTTCGATCCGGCGCTGTTCGATTCAGTGTTGGCCGAGCAGGTGCGCACGGTGGACCAATTGGATTGGGACGAGCGCGAAGGCGTGCTTCGGGCCGAGCGCCAGCGCAAGGTTGGCGAATTGGTGCTCAGCCGCGAGCCGTTGACTGGCCTGGATGAGTCGGCCCGCAGCCAGGCGCTGGTAAACCTGGTGCGACGCAAGGGGCTGGAGCTGTTGCCCTGGACCCCGGAACTGCGCCAGTGGCAGGCGCGGGTGGCGCTGTTGCGTCGGCTGGATCTGGACGCCAAAGGTGAGAGCGAATGGCCCGACGTCAGCGACGCGGCGCTGCTCGATCGCCTGGAGCACTGGCTGATGCCCTACCTGGGACGGGTGTCGCGGCTCAGTCATTTCGCCAACCTGGACTTGTCGAGCATCGTTCGCAACCTGCTGCCCTGGCCCTTGCCGCAACGGCTGGATGAACTGGCGCCGCAGCACGTGAGCGTACCCTCGGGTTCGTCGATTCGCCTGGACTACAGCGAGCATCCGCCGATTCTCGCGGTGCGTTTGCAAGAGCTGTTCGGCCTGGCCGACACCCCGCGCATTGCCGGCGGGCGCCAGGTGGTCAAGCTGCACCTGTTGTCTCCGGCCCGCCGCCCGGTGCAGGTGACCCAGGACCTGGCGAACTTCTGGCGTAGCACCTATGCCGAGGTGAAGAAGGATTTGAAAGGGCGATATCCCAAGCATTACTGGCCGGACGATCCGCTGGTGGCGGAGGCGACGGCGCGGGTGAAGCCGCGCAAGTAAAATTCCCAGGCCTGGCCATGGGGGCAGATGGTAAATTCTCCGGTTGATAAGCTGCGTCATGCAGCCCCGGTTATCCAGTTTCAATTCGGAACGTCCATGGCAAAGAAACCTGCATCGCCCCCCGCAGAGACAGTGGTGACATCTGCCCAGAAGCCCTCCAGCCTGACGCTGATCGACGTGGCAAGACTGGCTGGTGTGTCGCCGATGACCGTTTCCAGGGCCTTGCATCGCCCTGAGCTGGTGAGCGAGCGCACCCGGGACAAGGTCCGCGAAGCGGTGCGTCAGTCGGGTTACGTACCGAACATGTTGGCCGGCGGTTTAGCGAGTAATAAAAGTCGTCTGGTGGCGATTTTTCTTCCCACCATCGCCAACTCCATTTTTGCCGACACCGTGCAATCGCTGATGGATCGCTTGACTCAAGCCGGCTATCAAACCTTGCTGGGCCTGACGGGCTACAGCGCCGAGCAAGAGGAAAAGCTGCTTGAGGCGGTACTCGGTCGACGCCCGGACGGCATTGTGCTGACGGGCACGCTCCACACCGAATCAAGCCGCTTGCGACTCGCCCAGGCCGGCATCCCAGTGGTTGAGGCCTGGGATTTGAGCGAGGCCCCCCTGGACATGCTTGTCGGTTTTTCTCACGAAAAAGTGGGGGAGGAGACCGCACGGCACTTGCTGAAAAAGGGGTACAAGCGCTTTTCCGTAGTGACCATCAGCGACCCCCGTGGGCTGCGCCGTTGCAACAGTCTGATGAGCGAATTGAAGCGGCACGGAATCGGACACGTGCCGATGGAAGTCCTGGCCCCGCCGGCCACACTTGAAATCGGCCGGGAAGGGCTGCGTCGCTTGCTGGATCAGCCTGAGCGGCCCGACGTTGTCGTCTGTAGCTCGGATACCGTGGCCCAGGGCGTCCTGGCCGAAGCCGCCAGTCGAGGCTTGAAGGTACCCGCCGATCTTGCGGTCATGGGCTTCGGCGATTTGAGCAGCGCCGCGCAGGTTTACCCGGCGCTGTCGACCGTCAGCGTCGACGGCAAGCGAATCGGCTTGGAGGTGGCCGAAGCGCTGCTGGAGCGATTCGACAATCCGTCGACCCCCAAGCCTGTGCGAGTCGATACTGGTTTTACCCTGATCGACCGCGCCAGTACCTGAGATAAAAAATCCGTTTTCAAATCGGTACGTGATTGAATGATTGCGCAATCAGTGTACTATCGGCTCAAAGGCCTTCCGTTCTGCCGAACGAAGGTCTTTTTTAAAGTCGCTGATGATTGCGCAATCATCGTGGCATGGACAGGAGTTTTCAAAAGCCAAAAGGACTCACCGCTGCACTTCACAATAAGGAAAATAACAGTGATCAACCCTACGCAATCGGTGGCCAAGACCAACGTCCGCTACCTCATCCTCGTGATGATTTTCATTGTCACGGTATTCAACTACGTCGATCGGGCCACCTTGTCCATCGCGGCTCCCAGCATGCGCGCAGACCTGGGCTTCGACGCCGTGACCATGGGCATCGCGTTCTCGGCCTTCGGCTGGGCATACACGTCGATGCAGTTGCCCGGCGGCATCATTCTCGACCGCTTCGGCTCACGTCTTGTGCTTGGCATGAGCCTGATCATCTGGTCGCTGTTTACCTTCCTGCAGGGCTACGTCGATCTGTTCAGTTCAGCTTTCCTCGCGCTGTTTGTCCTGCGCTTCATGATGGGAGTGGCCGAGGCACCGGCGTTTCCTGCCAACAACCGTCTGACAGTGATGTGGTTCCCGCGCCATGAACGCGGCCTGGCCACGGCGGTGTTTCAGTCTGCCCAGTATTTCGCCCTCGCTACCTTCACCCCGCTGATGGTCTGGCTGGTGAGCACCTGGGGCTGGCAACACGTTTTCTGGGTGACAGGCGGCGCCGGCATCCTGATCGGCTTGCTGTGGTTCCGGATGGTTCAGGAACCGCGCAAGGACAAACGCGCCAATCAAGCTGAGATCGACTACATCGAGGCGGGCGGCGGCTTGCCCACCATCGGTGACGTGAAGACGCCATTCAGTTGGAAAAGAATGAGGGCCATTGGTGGCAACCGCATGATGGCGGGGATCTATCTGGGGCAGTTTTGCCTGACCTCGATCACCTGGTTTTTCCTAACCTGGTTCCCGACCTACCTGATCGAAGCCAAGGGCATGACAATGCTAAAGGTGGGCTTGGTGGCCGCCATTCCACCTATCGCCGGTTGTCTTGGTGGGGTGATAGGCGGGGTCTGGTCGGACTGGATGCTGCGCAAGCAGTTCAGTCTGACCGCCGCCCGCAAGACTCCGATCATCTGTGGTTTGCTGCTTTCCAGCAGCATTGTGATCGCCAACTACACCCAGTCGATCACCCTGGTCATCCTGGTGATGTCCGTCGCGTTTTTCGCCAAAGGTGTCGGCAACCTGGGGTGGTGCATCGTTGGTGATGTTTCGCCCGCCCGGGCCATGGGTGTCAGCGGCGCCATGTTCAACTTCTGCGGCAACCTTGCCAGCATCGTGACCCCTATCGCCATCGGCGTGATGATCAACCAATTGGGTTCCTTCGATGTCGCGCTGACCTACGTGGCGGGCATGGGGCTGCTGGGCGCGTTTTCCTATCTGTTCATTGTCGGGCCACTGAAGCGCCTGGAGCTCGATGGCTTCGATGATTCGTTCGTCGAAGTTGGCCCACTGGACGCCGGGCTGACACGCCGCCGCACCTGATCCTGTTCACCTCCTCTATCCGTTACAAGGAGAGCGCCCATGCTCGTACAAAAAGCAGCTGTCAAATCCTCCGACGACGACCGTATCGCCTGGGTTCGTGTCTTTTCGGTGATGTTGCCCCTGGCCAACCCCATCAGTGATGCCAAGGTCCTGACCGGGCGGCAGAAACCGATGACCGAGATCGCCATCCTGTTCGCCGAAATCGAAACCACCGACGGTCATCGTGGCCTCGGCTTCAGTTACTCGAAGCGCGCCGGCGGGCCGGGGCAATTCGCCCACGCCAAGGAAATAGCCCCGGTGCTGATCGGCGAGAACCCCAGCGACATCGCCAAGCTTTGGACCAAGCTGTGCTGGGCCGGCGCATCGGTGGGCCGTAGCGGCATGTCGACCCAGGCCATTGGCGCGTTTGACGTGGCGCTGTGGGATCTCAAAGCCAAGCGCGCGAACCTGTCACTGGCGCGTTTACTCGGGGCCCAGCGCGATTCGGTACGTTGCTACAACACCTCTGGAGGTTTCCTCCATACACCGTTGGACCAGTTGATGAAGAACACCGACCTATCTCGCGAGAAGGGCATCGGCGGTATCAAGTTGAAGGTCGGGCAGCCGGACTGTGCCATTGATATCGAGCGCGTCAGCACCGTGCGCAAGCATCTGGGCGATGATTTCCCGCTGATGGTGGATGCGAATCAACAGTGGGATCGCCCGACGGCCCAACGCATGTGTCGTCAGTTCGAAGCGTACCACCTGATCTGGATTGAAGAGCCGCTGGATTGCTATGACGCCGAAGGTCACGCCGCCTTGGCGCAGCAATTCGACACGCCGATTGCCACCGGTGAAATGCTCACCAGCGTTGCCGAGCACGCCGAATTCATCAAGTTGCGCGGCGCCGATTTCCTGATGCCGGACGCGCCACGGGTCGGGGGTATCACGCCGTATTTGAAAGTCGCTTCGATGGCCGAGCAGGCAGGGCTGATGCTGGCGCCTCACTTCGCTATGGAGTTGCATGTCCATCTGGCGGCGGCCTACCCGACCGAGCCCTGGGTGGAACACTTCGAATGGCTCGAGCCGCTGTTCAACGAGCGTCTGGAAACCCGTGATGGACGCATGTGGGTGCCCACCCGTCCCGGCCTGGGGCTGACACTCAGTGAGCAGGTCAAGCCGTGGACCGTTCAAGAGGCCGAGGCGGGTGTCCGTCCCTGACAATTTGCCGGGCCTGGCATGAACCGGCTGACGAGGCTCTTGAAAGAGCCTCTTCGAAGAGCCCCTTCAGAGGAGGAAGCAACCATGAATGAGTCCAAGGAAGAAGTCCTGGTGTGGGGGCCGATGCACCCATCCCTGATGCAGTCGTTGGAAGAAAACTACTGTGTTCACCCGCGCTGGGAGATTGCTGACTTCCGGCGTTGGGCAAGCTTGCATGGCGATGCCATACGCGTGGTTGTCACCAGCGCAGTGCACGGTGCAGACAATGGGAGGCTGGACCAGTTGTCCAATCTCGAGGCGATCACCAGCTTCGGTGTCGGTTACGACGCACTCGACACGACCTATCTGGCTGCTCGAGGTATTCAGTTGAGCAATACGCCGGACGTGCTCAACCACAGCGTTGCCGAAACCGCGCTGGCATTGATGCTTTGTGTATCACGTCGGATCAACGAGGCCGAGCGCTTTGTACGTGCCGGCAAATGGCAGGAGGCCAGGTTCCCCCTCGGCCATGATCTGCACGGAAAGACCTGCGGCATCGTGGGCCTGGGCAAGATAGGCAAAACCGTCGCAAAAATGGTCTCGGCATTCAACATGAGCGTCGCTTACTACCGGCCAAACGGACCGTACACCGATGTTCCCTACACCCACTATGCTGACCTGCAAGCGCTGGCCGCTGCTGCGGATTATCTGGTTGTTATCGTGCCCGGTGGCGCTGAGACTCGACATCTGATCGATCGCTCAGTCATGCGTGCGCTGGGCCCGACGTCATTTTTGATCAACGTTGCCCGAGGCAGCGTTGTCGATGAATCGGCGTTGGTTGCGGCACTCCTCGAGTCGGAAATCGGCGGCGCCGCACTGGACGTTTTCGAAGACGAACCTCATGTGCCGGTTGAATTGCTGGAAATGGATAACGTCGTACTGCTGCCGCATATTGGCAGCGGTACTCACGAGACTCGCCAGGCCATGGCGGACCTGGTCTACGCGAACCTGAAATCCTGGTTTGAAAAGCAGACGTTGGTTACGCCGGTGACGCTGTAAGGCATCGGCGTCTGGGTCAAGAAACGCAATGTCACTGACTGTATGAACTGACGTGCCCGAAGTGGGTGGGCGCGGACGTTCAGCTCAAGGTGTCGCCGGCAGCAGGAACCGCGCAATCACCGGCAAATGATCGGAGATCCGCAACGTGTCGTCCTGCCGCACCTGAGCCTCGACCCGTTTGATTCGCGGGCTGTAGAACAGGTAGTCGACGGTGCGGTCGGGCCCGTTGAGGCCGGGGTCGTTCGGGTAGTGGGTCAGCCAGTGCTCGCGGTCGATGCCGCTGGCCTCGTTGTTGGTGGGGATCATCGGATACTTGTCCCACAGCAGATGCAACGGGCTGTCGGCGGTGTAGGGCGTGCGCTGCTCGGCCGGCAGGCGCAGGTACTGGCCCAGGGGCAGGAGGTTGAAGTCGCCGCCAATCAGCCAGGGCGTGCCGGCGGATTCGAGTTTGTCCAGGGCCCTGGCGACGGCGATGACCTGCCGGGGCAGGGTTTCATCCGGCTCGGCAGCCCGCTCCAGATGGGTATTGAGGACCGCCAGCCGACCGCCATCGCTCAGTGGCAGGTAGCTCACCAGCAAGGCGTTTCTCGGTTGGAACTGGCGACTGATGAAATTGGCCTTGGCCACCGGCAGTTGCACCCGTTCGGCCTGGTCGATGCGGTAGCGGCTCAGCGTTGCCAGTTGGCGACCGACACTGCCGAAAATGCGCGGGTCGGGGATGAAGTCGGCTTTCCAATCGAAGGCGCTGGTGCTGCATGGATAGAGGTCGGCGAGCCGTTCCTGCAACAGCTTGAGCTGGTTCTGGTAGTCGCTGGCCTTGGCGCCGTTGTCCAGTTCCTGGAGCAGGACGATGTCCGGTTGCTCGTCGCGAATGACCCGCGCCACTTCGTCGAGGCTGAAGGCCATGTCTTCCAGGGTAGGGCTTTCATCGTCGCCCTGGGCCAGGTCGTGCCAGAACACGTAGCGTTTGCCGGCCAGGAACTGCACGTTCCAGGTCATCACTTTCAAGGCTTGGCCGGGCATCAGCGGCGCGGCGTTGGCGGCGCAACTGACCAGCGCGGCTTCCCGGGCCTGGGGACGCCAGGTCAGGCCATAGATCGCCAGGGCGGCCAGGCAAAGGATCGCCAACAGGCCCAGCAAGGTGTTGCGTAGAAAACCGGTCATGACTCGGGTTTTTCCGTGATCAACATGAAGATCCGGTACAGCACCACGCTGGTGAACAGTTGCAGGAAGCTATGGACGCTGTCGATCAACAAGCCGATCACCGGGTTCTGAGGGGCCGGATACACCGAGACGCTGGCGCCTTTGAGCAGCCACAGCGGGCCCATCACGCCGAGGATGCATAACAGGATCCGCCAGAAACGACCGCGGCTCATGCGCAGGCTTTCCTTCATCGCCGCCAGGGGCGCCAGGCCCCTGAGCACCAGCAGGTATTCACTGAATGCCAGGGTCACCATCAACCAAAGGCCCGGCAGCAGGTACAACGAGATACCCAGCAGGATCAACAGTGTGTTGAGGGCCGTCAGCACGGCGAAGCGTGGCCACAGGGTGAGGGCGGCAGCCAGCAGGTCGCGGGTGCGCGGCGATTCGCCGCGACTGCGAGCATCGAGAAACAGGATCAGCGCAGCGGTGTACAGCGGGTACACCAGCAGGCCGACGATCAAGCTGTAGCCAGGAAAACCGTCGGGGCCGACGGCGTTGTCCACGCCTTGCTGCAACAGCGCCTCGAGTATCACCAGGGGCAGGCACAACTGGGCGATCCGGCCCAGATGGCGCTTGAAGAAATACAAAGAGTCACGCAGCACGTCGAACGGATTCATGAGTCGGTATCGCAGTTCCAGAAGCGGTCCGACACTTTAACCGATCAAGCGCCCGCACAAGCAAACGTAAACATCAGGTAAAGACCATTGAAACCTTCACAGCGAGCCCCATTACTGTCAGGCGTCGGTACTTCGTGACCGACATGGTTTTTCTACCCGGCAATCTGATGAGGTCGCCATGAACAGCGAAGAACAAACCCTGATCGATGGACTGTTTTCACGGCTGCAACAGGCCGAAAAGGACTCAGCCCCGCGCGATGCCCAGGCCGAGGCGCGGATCAAGGAACACTTGGCCAACCAGCCGGCGGCGGGCTATTTCATGGCCCAGGCGATTCTGGTGCAGGAAGCGGCGATCAAGCGCCTCGACGAGCAGAACAGGCAACTGACCCAGCAAATCGAGCAGTTGCAGGCTGACCTGCAAAGCGCCCGCAACCAGGCCCCGGCGCCGAGCGGCGGTGGGGGATTCCTCTCCAGTATCTTTGGCGGTAGCAACCGCGATACGCGCCCGACAGCCGCTCCAAGCGCTCCGGCATCCAGCGGCGGCTGGCGGGAACCGGCGCGGCCGTCCTCCTTCGGCGCTGCGCCGGCCCAGCAAGGTTTTGGCGTGCCCCCCGCGGGTTACGGCGCCCCCCAACAGCAGGCACCGGCGGCCAGCAGTTTTCTGGGCGGTGCCTTGAAAACCGCAGCCGGTGTGGCCGGTGGCGTGATGCTGGCGCAGGGCATCAGCAGCCTGTTCCACAGCAGCCAACAGCCCCAGGAAATCGTCGAGATCCTCCGGGAAGAGCCGGCGCAGCCGGTCAATGACGCCGGTGACAACGGTAGCTGGGGCGATCACCAGCAAGTGGCCGACAACAACGCCTTTGGCAGCGACCAGGGCGGCTTCGACGACGCCGACTACAGCGACGATTCGTCCTTCTTTGGCGACGACGATTCCTACGTCTGAGCCTGCCATTCGTCCGGGGCGCCAGGCGCCTCGGACCGATTATTCGCGGAACGATCCACTGGGCTGGCATACTGGGCGCCTTTCGGGCCCGGTGGCCTGACCCAGAGCCTGCGCGCTTGTGCATTCAAGAGGAACCGCGGTGAAGAAAATCGCAGTGTTCGCCGATGTCCAGAACCTCTATTACACCGTGCGCCAGGCCTATGGTTGTCACTTCAACTATGCGGCGTTGTGGGCCGATGTCAGCAAGCAGGGGCAGATCGTCGAGGCCTATGCCTATGCCATCGACCGCGGCGACAGCAAGCAGCAGCAATTCCAGCAGATCCTGCGCAACCTGGGATTCACCGTGAAGCTCAAGCCCTACATCCAGCGCAGCGATGGCTCGGCCAAGGGGGATTGGGATGTGGGTATCACGCTCGACATCATGGACGCCGCCGATCATGTCGACGAAGTAGTATTGGCGTCCGGTGATGGCGATTTCGACATGTTGCTTGAGCGCATCATCGCCAAGCACGGTGTACAGGCGGTGGCTTACGGCGTGCCGGGGCTGACCGCCAACTCGCTGATTCGCGCCGCCAGCCGCTACGTGCCCATCGAAGGCGCGCTGCTGCTCAAGAATTGATCGTTACGGAGTTCAGACAGGTTTGGAACGCATCGCAGTCATCGACTTTGAAACCACCGGCATCACCCCCAGCAGCAGTTGCCGGGCCACGGAAATCGCCGTGGTGATCCTTGAGCGTGGGCAGATTGTCGACCGTTACCAGAGCCTGATGAATGCCGGCGTGCGCGTGCCGGCCTTCATCGAGCAATTGACCGGCATCAGCAATGCCATGCTGCGCAGTGCGCCCCCGGCTGAGCGGGTGATGAACGAGGTCAACGAATTCGTCGGCATCACGCCGTTGCTGGCTCATAACGCTGCGTTCGACCAGAAGTTCTGGGATTTTGAACTGGGCCGCATCAAGCGTACCCGGCTGCAGAATTTTGCCTGTTCGTTGCTGCTGGCGCGGCGCCTGATGCCAGCGGCACCGAACCACAAGCTCGGCACTCTCAACACCTACGCCGGCCTGCCCCACACCGGCCAGGCCCACCGGGCCATGGCCGACGCCGAAATGGCCGCCAACCTTACGGCGCACCTGGCGTCCGAACTGCGGCAAACGCATGGGGTGCAGGCGTTGTCCCATGATTTGCTGTGCAGTTTGCAGAAAGTGCCGGCGGCGAAGATCGGCGAGCACCTCAAGCGCTATCGCGAAGGCTGAATGTCACGCAATTTTCCCGGTGGGAGCGAGCCTGCTCGCGATAGCGGAGTGTCAGGCAACCTATCCGTCTTCTGATACACCGCTATCGCGAGCAGGCTCGCTCCCACAGGTTTGATCGGTTTGAACCGATTATTTGCCATTGCCTTCCAACTGCCCCAACGGCAATGACGCGGGACAGCACGATCGAAGGCTTGCTGAAAAGTGTATGGGCCGGATAAACAGGTTTTGTAGCTTATTTTCCGTTCGTCGCCTTTTTAGAATAGCGTTCTCTCTACTGTCCTGACTTCGAGCTGACCATGCCTGGCCCACGCCGTTTTCCTTTGCCGTTGATCGCTGCCTTTTTCGCCTTGTATGTCATCTGGGGTTCCACCTACCTGGTGATTCGCATCGGTGTCGAGCATTGGCCGCCGTTGTTGCTGGCGGGCATTCGTTTCGTGATGGCTGGCTCGCTGATGTATGGCTTTTTGCGCTGGCGGGGCGCGCCGGCACCGACCTGGGCGCAATGGAAGGCCGCCGGGCTCATCGGCGTGTTGTTGCTCAGTTTTGGTAACGGCGCGGTGAGCGTCGCGGAACACACCGGCGTGGCGTCCGGCGTGGCGGCGCTGGCGGTGGCGACGGTGCCTTTGTTTACCTTGCTCTGTGGTTACTTCTGGGGCGCGCGCAATACGCGCCTGGAATGGGCGGGGATTGTGTTGGGGCTGATCGGTATCGCCATGCTCAACCTGGGCTCCAACCTGCAATCCAGTCCCCTGGGTGCGACCTTGCTGGTATTTGCGGCGGCGTCCTGGGCGTTCGGTTCCGTGCTGAGCAAGCACCTGCCGCTGCCGGCGGGCGCCATGGCCAGTGCCGTGGAGATGCTGGTGGGCGGTGTGGTGCTATTGATCGGCAGCTTCGCCAGTGGCGAGCACCTGGAACGCATGCCTGCGTTCGAAGGCTGGTTCGCCCTGGCCTACCTGACCTTCTTCGGTTCGATCATTGCCTTCAACGCCTACATGTACCTGCTCAAGCATGTGCGTCCGGCGGCGGCCACCAGTTATGCCTATGTCAACCCGGCGGTAGCGGTGTTGCTGGGGATCGTGTTCGCCGGTGAAACCATCGGCGTCGAAGAGGCCCTGGCAATGCTGGTCATCATCAGTGCCGTGGTGTTGATCGGGCTGCCGCAGTGGCGCAAGCCCAAGCCCGTGGCCTGATTTGAGGTAAACTGCCGCGCATTGCACACCTTGCGCTGATTTTTCCTACGGTATTCCCATGACTTTCGCCACCCTTGGCCTGATCGAACCCTTGCTGCGCGCCCTCGAGACGCTCGGCTACCAGACCCCGACCCCCGTGCAGGCCCAGGCCATGCCGGCGGTACTGGCCGGTCGCGACCTGATGGCCGCGGCCCAGACCGGTACCGGCAAGACGGCCGGGTTTGCGGTGCCGTTGTTGCAGTTGCTGACCACCGAAGGGCCGAAGGTCGCTTCCAATTCCGTCCGGGCGCTGATCCTGGTACCGACCCGTGAACTGGCCGAGCAGGTTCATGAAAGCGTGCGCCAGTACGCGCAAAACCTGCCGTTGAGCACCTACGCGGTGTACGGCGGCGTCAGCATCAACCCGCAGATGATGAAGCTGCGCAAGGGCGTCGACCTGCTGGTCGCCACGCCCGGCCGCCTGCTCGACCTGTTCCGGCAGAACGCCCTGAAGTTCAACCAGTTGCAGACGCTGGTGCTGGACGAAGCCGACCGCATGCTCGACCTGGGCTTCTCCGAGGAACTGGCGAATATCTACAAGGCGCTGCCGAAAAAGCGCCAGACGCTGCTGTTCTCTGCCACCTTCTCCGACGCGATCCGCTTGCTGGCCGGACAAATGCTCAACGATCCGCTGAGCATCGAAGTCAGCCCGCGCAACGTGGCCGCCAATACCGTCAAGCAATGGGTGGTGACGGTGGACAAGAAGCGCAAGCCGGAATTGTTCGTGCATTTGATGCGCAAGAACAAATGGAAGCAGGTGCTGGTTTTCGCCAAGACCCGCAACGGCGTCGATGCGCTGGTGGAAAAACTCCAGGGGCTGGGCGTCAACGCCGACGGCATCCACGGTGACAAGCCCCAGGCCACCCGGCAACGCGCACTGGACCGTTTCAAGGTCGGTGAAATCCAGATCCTGGTGGCCACTGACGTCGCCGCCCGTGGGCTGGACATCGAAGACTTGCCGCTGGTGGTGAACTTCGATCTGCCCATCGTTGCCGAGGATTACATCCACCGTATCGGCCGTACCGGCCGGGCGGGTTCCACCGGCGAAGCCATCTCCCTGGTCTGCGCCGATGAAGTGAACCTGCTGTCCGCCATCGAAATGCTGACCCGCAAGACCTTGCCGCGGCAGATGGAACAGGATTTCGAGCCTGAGCACCGCGTGCCGGATACCGATGCCAGCGGTCAGGTCATCAAGAAACCGAAAAAGCCGAAGAAGCCCAAGACCACGGGTGGTGGCGGCAAGCGCAACCTGGGCAAGTGGGTCGACAGTGGCGACGCGGCGCCGGTGGAGCCTTCGATCAAGCCTGTGCGAAAAGTGCCGGTGTTCAATACCGGGCCGCGTAAGAGGAAGCCCTGAAGGCAGTTGCAAGCTTCAAGCTTCAAGCGGCAAGTTGTGTGCGGCAATCAACTTGCCGCTTGCAGCTTAAAACTTGCCGCTGTTTCGTAGAAACTCCAACACCCCCAACCCCGCCGCCCGCCCACTGGCAAAACACGCGGTCAGCAGATAGCCACCGGTCGGCGCTTCCCAGTCCAGCATTTCCCCGGCGCAGAACACGCCGGGTATCTGCTTGAGCATCAGGCGTTCGTCCAAGGCCTCGAAAACCACGCCGCCGGCGCTGCTGATGGCTTCGTCCAACGGGCGAGTTTTCACCAGTGTGATCGGCAATGCCTTGATCGCCCGGGCCAGCTGCGTCGGGTTCGCGAAACAGTCGGCGGATGTCTGCTCGCGTAACAACGCCGCCTTGACCCCATCGATCCCCAACTGGCTGTGCAGGTGCTTGGCCATCGAGCGTGAGCCGCGGGGCTTGTTCAAGGCCTGGAAAACTTTATCCACAGGCCGGCCCGGCAACAGATCCAAGTGAACCGTCGCATGGCCATCTCGGTTGATGGCTTCGCGAATCGATGCCGACAGGGCATAAATCAGGCTGCCCTCCAGGCCGGTAGCGGTCAGCACGCATTCGCCGAGGCGTGGCACGTCATCGTTGAGGCCGATGGCGATGTTTTTCAGTGGGGCGCCGGCGAACTTGCTGATCATCAGATCGCTCCAGGCCGGCACGTCGAATCCGCAGTTGCTGGGTTGCAACGGCGCCAGGGCGACGCCGTGTTGTTCCAGGGGCAGCATCCAGGCGCCGTCGGAGCCCAGGCGCGACCAACTGCCACCGCCCAACGCGAGCAGCGTCGCGTCGGGCCGCCGCGTGATTTCGCCGTCCGGGCTAGCGATTCGCAGGCTACCGTCGGGGTTCCAGCCCTGCCAGCGATGGCGTGTATGGATTGCCACCCCCGCATCCCGCAGCCGTTTGAGCCAGGCGCGCAGCAATGGGGCGGCTTTCATGTCGGTCGGGAATACCCGGCCCGAGCTGCCGACAAAAGTGTCGATGCCCAAGCCGTGAATCCATGTGCATAACGCATCGGCGCCGAAGGCTCGCAGCAGTGGGGCGAGGTTCGGTGCGCGTTCGGCGTAGCGGGACAGGAACGCCGGGAAGGGTTCCGAATGGGTGATGTTCATGCCGCCGACACCGGCCAACAGAAATTTCCTGCCCACTGACGGCATGCCGTCGTACAGGTCGACCCGGACCCCGGCCTGGCTCAAGACTTCCGCTGCCATGAGGCCGGCAGGGCCGCCGCCGATGATGGCGACATTGGGAACATGGGGCAGGGCTGTTGGAGGCATCGTATGAACTGCACGCGAGGAATAGCGCGGCATTCTATCAGTACATATTCCTGTGGGAGCGAGCCTGCTCGCGATAGCGATCTATCAGAGATGAATATGTCGCCTGACACTCCGCTATCGCGAGCAGGCTCGCTCCCCCAAAGGGGAATGTTGTTCTTTCGATGTGGCTAAAAAATAATCAGGCCTCTGCAAGCTATGGCCGGCCTGGGCTCCAGACCGTTTCGCTCAGGTTATCCACAGCCCGCTCCACAGTCATTGTGGGTAACGCACCCAGGTTTCAATGACAACCTGATGACACCCAGATCCTTTGTGCGCTGTGGTGCAGGATCCCGTGACGCCGGGCGAGGGCCTTGCGGTCCTTGCTGTAGCCGCCGCCGATCACCCCGACCACCGGAATGTCGCGGCCCAGGCAGTGGCGCATGACGCTTTCGTCCCGGGCTGCGAGGCCTTCATCGGTGAGCTTCAGGTAGCCGAGGGCGTCGTCCTTGTGCACATCGACCCCGGCGTCGTAGAGCACCAGGTCCGGTTGATAGAGCGGCAGCAAGTAGTTGAGGGCATCGTCCACCACCTTCAGGTAAGCGGCATCCGTCATACCCATCGGCAGCGGGATGTCCCAGTCGCTTTGGGCCTTGCGTGCGGGAAAATTCTTTTCGCAATGCAGGGAAACTGTCACTGCATCCGGAGTGTCATGGAGTATTCGGGCCGTTCCGTCACCCTGGTGCACGTCGCAATCAAAAATCAGCACCCGCGAGACGCGGCCGCTGGCCAGGAAATACCGGCTGATGACTGCCAGATCATTGAAGATGCAGAACCCGGCAGGGTGGTCGTAATGGGCGTGATGGGTGCCGCCGGCCAGATGGCAGGCCAGCCCGTGTTGCAGCGCCTGCTCGGCTGCCAGCAGCGAACCGCCCACGGCACGTACCGTTCGGCGGGCCAGGGCTTCGCTCCAGGGCAGGCCGAGGCGCCGTTGATCTTCGCGGGACAACTCGCCGCCCATGTAGCGTTCGATATAAGCGGCATCATGGGCCAGGGCGAGAATCTCGGCCGGGCACAGGGAAGGGCGCAACAGGTCCGCGTCACGGGTCAACCCGCTGTCCACCAAGTGATCGCGCAGCAGGCGGAATTTGTCCATGGGGAAACGGTGGTCCGCCGGGAATTCGGGGCTGTAGTCTTCGTGGTAGATAAGCGGTAGCGGCATGGTGATTTCAGCGGCAATTGAGCAACGAATCCTACCAGCGATGTAGACTTTGGGGATGGAAAGGGAGTGAAGATGGAGCTGATACTTGAACTGGAAAGCCCGCGCCTGCTGTTGCGGCAATGGCGCGACGAGGATCTGCCTGAATTCGCGGCCATGTCCGCCGATCCGCAGGTGATGCGTTATTTCCCGGCGCCCCTGAGTCGACTGGAAAGCGCCGCGCTGATCGGGCGTGTGCGAGGCCATTTCGCCGAGCACGGCTTTGGGTTGTGGGCGCTGGAGCGCAAGGATACCGGTACCTTTATCGGCTTTACCGGCCTGGGCGTGGTCGGGTTCGACGCACATTTCACGCCTGCCATCGAGATTGGCTGGCGCCTGGCCCGGGAGCATTGGGGCCTGGGGTATGCCAGTGAGGCTGCATGGACGGCGCTGCGGTGCGGGTTCGACCGCCTGGGGCTGGAGGAAGTGGTGGCGTTTACCGCCGTCGATAATCTGCCATCGCAAAAAGTCATGCAGGCCATTGGCATGCACCATGACCCGGACGACGATTTCGAGCATCCAAAACTCGCCGTCGGTCATCCATTGCGTCACCATGTGCTCTATCGCATCAATCGTGAGCAGTGGCTGGAAACCCTGCACGGTTAGCCGACACGGACGTTTACAATGCCCGCCAGAGTGGCCTGGGCCAACAATCGATCCGCCGCCGCAGCACCGACTGCGCGGTATGTGCTGTGTGAGGAAAGTCTTAAATGAGCCACGTGTTGGAAGATCTGGTCGACCTGCTGACCCTGGAACCGATCGAAGAGAACCTGTTCCGCGGTCGTAGCCAGGACCTGGGGTTCCGCCAGCTGTTCGGCGGCCAAGTGCTGGGCCAGTCGCTGTCGGCGGCGAGCCAGACCGTGGAAGAGGCGCGTCATGTGCATTCGATGCACGGCTATTTTCTGCGCCCCGGCGATGCGGCGTTGCCGGTGGTTTATCAGGTGGATCGGGTGCGTGATGGCGGCAGCTTCAGCACTCGGCGGGTCACCGCGATTCAGAAGGGTCATCCGATCTTCACGTGCAGCGCGTCGTTCCAGTACGACGAGCAGGGTTTCGAGCACCAGAGCACGATGCCTCAGGTGGTCGGGCCGGAGAACCTGCCGTCCGAGCTGGAGCTGACCCAGCAGCGGGCGCACCTGTTGCCCGAGCACATGCGCGAAAAACTGCTGTGCCCCAAGCCGATCGAGGTGCGCCCGGTCACGGAAAAGGACCCCTACAACCCGCAACCGGCCGATCCGATCAAATACGTGTGGTTCCGCGCCGATGGCGCCCTGGCGGATTCGCCGGCCCTGCATAAGTACCTGCTGGCCTACGCGTCGGACTTCGGTCTGCTGACCACTTCGATGCTGCCTCACGGCAAATCGGTGTGGCACAAGGACATGCAGGTTGCCAGCCTTGATCACGCCTTGTGGTTCCACGCCGACCTGCGCGCCGATGACTGGTTGCTCTATGCCATGGACAGCCCCTGGGCCGGTAATTCCCGCGGGTTTTCCCGTGGCAGCGTGTTCAACCGTGCCGGGCAACTGGTGGCGTCGGTGACCCAGGAAGGCCTGATCCGCCATCGCAAGGATTGGGCATGAGCCTGACGGATGTACGGCACTGGGTATTCGACATGGATGGCACGCTGACCATCGCCGTGCATGATTTCGCGGCGATCCGCGTGGCCCTGGCGATCCCGCCCGAAGACGACATACTGACCCACCTGGCGGCGTTGCCGGCAGACGAAGCGGCGGCCAAGCACGCCTGGCTGCTGGAGCACGAGCGCGACCTGGCCCTCGGTTCCCGGCCCGCACCGGGAGCCGTCGAGTTGGTGCGCGAACTGGCCGGGCGTGGTGACCGTCTGGGGATCCTGACCCGCAACGCCCGGGAGCTGGCCCATGTGACCCTCGAAGCCATCGGCCTGGCGGATTGTTTCGCCGTGGAGGACGTGCTCGGCCGTGACGAAGCCCCGCCCAAACCGCATCCCGGTGGCCTGTTGAAACTGGCCGAAGCCTGGAATGTGGCGCCCGAGTCGATGGTGATGGTGGGCGACTACCGCTTCGATCTGGACTGTGGTCGTGCGGCCGGCGCCCGGACGGTGCTGGTCAACCTGCCGGACAATCCATGGCCGGAGCTGACGGACTGGCATGCGCGCGATTGTGGCGAGTTGCGGCGGATGCTTTTGGCTTGAAGGGGTGTTTGGCGGGCTGGCCTCATCGCGAGCAAGCTCGCTCCCACCTTCGATCGCATTCCATCTGAAGCGACTCGGTCAACTGTGGGAGCGAGCCTGCTCGCGATGAGGCCAGCCCAGTCGACACAACGCTCATTGACCAAACAAAACCTTCAATCCCTCGGCCGAATTGAACATCCCATCCCCATCATGCCCCACCCCCGGCACTTCGATCAGCCGCTGATTCAGTCCCTCGGGATGGCGCCGGGTCAGGTAGTCGAAAAAGAAACGCCCGCGCAGTAATCGATATGGCCCCTGGGCCTGTGCCTCGCAGCTTTTATCCAGCGCCGGATGTTCAGGGTCGACGTCTTGCTGCCCCAGCAGATAGACGATGTCGCGCTTGATGTAATTGTTTTCCAGCTGAACAGGCGTCAGCCCGGCGGCATAAGCCGGCAGGTGTTGCAGGCCGTATTTCCAACGATCGAAGCCGGGACAGCTGGCCGGGTCGAACGCCATGGGCCGCTGGGCATCGAAATAGGCGTAGGAGGACGGGTTGGCCACGACGAAGCGTGGGTTGATCCGGAACTGGCCATGGGCGAGCAAGGCATAGCGCTGGACCACTTGAGCCCCGCCGGAATGGCCCGCGATGACGATGTCCTTCACGTCGGGAAACTGCTGTCGATCACTGACCCGGGCGACGATGTCGTCGAGCACCTGGAAAGAGCTGACCGGCTGCGGCCCGGTGGATAAAGCGCCGGCCATCCAATCATTGCCCTGCCAGCGCAGGAGGTCACTGCCCAGTGAGTGGCGCGCCACGTCCTGTTCGTTGAGAAACTGCGGGGCGATGATTAACGTCGTGGCCTGTTGGCCGGCCTGCTCGGTGGCTTTCTCTGCGCTGTGCAGGTAGGTCTCGGCATTGCGCAGCCGACCGTGGAGGACGATCAGCACCCGTTGGATCGATGCCGGGGGTGGGCTCACGGCGACGGCCATGGCGCCGCCCTTGAGTTGCAGCCGCCCTTGGGCGACGACGGCCACACCCTGTTCGTTTGCCTGGGCGACGGTGCCGCACAGCACCAGCGCAATCACCGCTGCCCACTTCATCTACAGGTTTTTCGCTGCAAAGGTGTCGCACTGGCTGACCTGGCCCTGGCTGAAGCCGGCCTTGAACCAGCGCACCCGCTGCGCCGATGTGCCATGGGTGAAGGAATCCGGCACCACGCGGCCCTGGCCCTGTTGCTGCAAGCGGTCGTCGCCGATGGCATTGGCGGCGTTCAGGGCTTCTTCAACGTCACCCGGCTCCAGCCAGTTCAAGCGTTTCTGCGCATGGTTGGCCCAGACGCCCGCCAGGCAATCGGCCTGCAATTCCTGGCGCACCAGCAGACCGCCGTCGCCTTCCATCTGTCGACCTTGCTGGCGAGCCTCCTGGATTTTTGCTGAGACGCCGAGCAGCGTTTGCACGTGGTGCCCGACTTCATGGGCGATGACGTAGGCCTGGGCGAAGTCGCCGGCGGCGGCGAAGCGTTGGGACATTTCCTTGAAGAAACTCATGTCCAGGTAAACCTGCCGGTCCGCCGGGCAATAGAACGGGCCGGTGGCCGAAGACGCCAGGCCGCACGCGGAATTGACCCGACCGCTGAACAGCACCAGTTTGGGTTGCTGATACTGTCGTCCGGCCTGCTGGAATACCTGGCCCCAGGTATCTTCGGTATCGCCGAGGATCGAGCGCACGAACTCGGCCTGTTCATCGTTCGCGGGCGGGGCCTGGCGGGTCTGGGAGGAGGGGGGCGCACTCTGGTCCATCTGTCCGGCCAGTTGTCCGAGAATCTGCATGGGGTCCTGACCGGTGATCCAGCCAATGCCGACGATCAGCAGGACAGCCGTCAGGCTCAAGCCCTTGCCGCCGCCGAAGCGCATTCCCCCACCACCTCCCGCATCACCACGGGCGTCCACCACGTTGTCACTGCGGCGACCTTTTTTCCATAGCATGTGGGAATCCTCTGAATTGACCGTGTGAAGAGTGTTGTCCCTTGGCAAGATTGTCGCCAGTTCTCCTCTGAGCTTTCAGGCAATCGTTACCGGTTTTGGTTCATCGACCACGAATCCGTCAGCGCGTCCGGATTTTGCATTAGACTTCGTTCGATCACTTGGCGACCTGTCAGGTGGGCAGGTTTCGGGATTTTTACATGACTGTCAGCACCCCGCTTTCCGGCGTCAACCAGGCCTTCAAGGGCATCCTGCTGATTGTCTTCGCGACGTTCCTCTTTTCCAGTCACGACGCCTTGTCAAAATACCTCTCGGGTTTCTATCCGATCATCATGGTGGTGTGGGCCCGTTATGTGGTGCATACGCTGTTGATGGCGGGCATTTTCCTGCCCCGTTCCGGGTTGCGGGTGCTGCGTACCAAGCGCCCGCTGTGGCAACTGGCGCGGGCGTTGTGCCTGTTGGGCACCAGCCTGTTCTTCACCACGGCGCTGATGTATATCCCGTTGGCCGAGGCCACGGCGGTCAACTTCCTGGCTCCCGTGCTGGTCACCGCGCTGTCCGTACCACTGCTTGGTGAGCAAGTGACACGGGGTCAGTGGGTGGCAGTGATCTTTGGCTTCATCGGGGTGTTGGTCATTGTCCATCCCGGCGGAGATCTGTTCACGCCTGCCGTGTTGCTACCGTTCTGTTCAGCGCTGTTTTTCTGCTTCTACCAGTTGCTCACGCGCAAGCTCAGTGAAATCGACAGTCCGACCACCAGCAATTTTTTCGCCGGCCTGTGCAATACCTTGGTGATGAGCGCGCTGGTGCCGTTCTTCTGGCAGGTGCCCACCCTGGTCCATGGCGCGATGATGTTGGCGTTGGGGGCCTGCGGGATGACGGCGCATTTGATGCTGACCCAGGCGTTCCGCTTTGCCGCCCCGGCGCTGCTGGCGCCGTTCGGGTATTGCCAGATCGTATTTGCCGGGTTGCTGGGCTGGCTGCTGTTCAGCCACACGCCGACCCTGACCACGGTGCTGGGTATCGTGCTGATCTGTCTCAGCGGATTGGCCGCCGCGTGGCAGCAGCGACGCAAATAAGGCGACTAACCTATGTGGCGAGGGGATTTATCCCCGTTGGGCTGCGAAGCAGCCCCCAAAAGCTATAGGAATGCATTGAATCCGATTCACCGCGCTTTTAGTTCCTGGGGCTGCTTCGCAGCCCAGCGGGGATAAATCCCCTCGCCACCACAGTCATGCTGTGTCCGCGCGAACTGACTATTTCAGCCCAACGTTGGAACCTTGCGCGGCGCCATGAAGTACATCCAGGTCAGGGCGATGAAGTACATCGCCGGGATCAGGGTGAACAGCACGGTGTAGTTATTGTTGGTCACGGTCAGGATGTGACCCACCAGCTGGGTCATGAACATCCCGCCGACGGCCGCGCACATGCCGCCGAAGCCGAACACCGTGCTCATCATGTGCTTGGGTGTGTAGTCCATCACCAGGCTCCAGATATTCGCAGTCCAGGCCTGATGTGCGCCGATGGCCAGGGAGATCGCGAACACCGCCATCCACAGGTTGCTGGCGCCAGCCGCCAGGATGACGCCGATGATGCAGCAGGCGAACAGCAGCATCGAGACCAGCCGTGCCTTGATCGGATTCAGACCGCGACCGATCAGGAACGAAGAAAGGATACCGCCGCCCACGCTGCCGAAGTCGGCAGTGAGGTAGATGATGATCAGCGGGATGCCCATTTGGGTCACGTTGATGCCCAGGTTGTATTGCTGGTTCAGGAACGGTGGCAGCCAGTAGAGGTAGAACCAGAACACCGGCGCTGTGATCGAATAGGCCAGGGCGAAGGCCCAGGTGCCGCGCATGCGCAGGATCCGGGAGAAGGGCACGCGGGCCTGGTCCGGTTCGCTTTCGCCCTGGATATAGTCCAGTTCCGATTGTTTGACGGTGGGATGGTCTTCCGGGTTGAAGTATTTCAGGCCCCAGAACAGCAACCAGATCCCGCCCAGCGCGGCCATGCACAGGAACGCCGCCTGCCAACCCCACACCTGAAGAACCAGAGGCAGCAGCATCGGCGTGAACATCGCGCCGACGTTGGTCCCGGCGTTGAAAATGCCGGTGGCCACGGCCCGTTCGCCCGCCGGGAACCACAGCCGCGTGGTCTTCACGCAGGCGGGGTAATTGGCGGCTTCGGTCAGTCCCAGGATGAAGCGGCAGACCATGAAGCCCACTGCTGATGTGGCCAGGCCATGGGCACCGGTCGCCAGGCTCCAGAGCAGTACGGCACAGAAGAAGACGCGCTTGACGCCGATCCGGTCGATCAGCCGCCCTTGCAGCACGAAGCCAACCGCATAGCCGACCTGGAACCAGAAGTTGATGTTGGCGTAGTCCATCGCCGTCCAGCTCATTTCCTTGGCGAGGATGGGCTGCATGACACCCAGGGCGGCGCGGTCGATGTAATTCAAGGTGGTGGCGAAGAACACCAGTGCGAGCATGCCCCAACGGGTCTTGCCCACGGCCATGGCGCCGCGGATTTTGTCGCCGATGCCGCCAGTGGTGGCACCCATGCCGGGCGTCAGGGGAGAGCTTTGGGAAAGATTCATAACGTGTACCCGTTTTTGAAATTCTTATGGGTGATCGGGGGTTCATCCATTGGTGCCGGTGGTTTGGCCTGCATCAATGTGGGGCCGATGGTGCGCAGTGGACAAAAAATCGTCAATTCGGCAATCGGCCTTTATGTTCGATAATCGCCCAAAAAACTAACTGGATGGTACATATTAAATTGCCCAAAGAAACCGGCAACCCAATAATCGGCTCAATCTTTCAAAAGCGGCGCACCTTCTGTAGCCGATGCCTGTCCCGGGAGCCGAAGTCATGCAGCGTTCCATTGCCACCGTATCCTTGAGCGGTACCCTGCCGGAAAAACTCGAAGCCATTGCCGCCGCCGGTTTCGACGGCGTGGAAATCTTCGAGAACGATCTTCTCTATTACGACGGCAGCCCTCGGGAAATCCGGCAGATGTGCGCCGACCTGGGCATCGTCATTACGTTATTCCAGCCGTTTCGTGACTTCGAAGGCTGCCGTCGCGATCGCCTGGCGCGCAACCTGGAGCGGGCTGAACGCAAGTTCGATCTGATGCAGGAGCTGGGTACCGACCTGGTGTTGGTGTGCAGCAACGCCTCGGCCGACAGCGTGGGCGACGAGCGGATTCTGGTGGATGACCTGCGGTTGCTGGCCGAACGGGCCGGTGCTCGTGGCTTGCGCATTGGCTACGAGGCCCTGGCCTGGGGGCGGCACGTCAATACGTACCAGCAGGTCTGGAACATCGTGCGCCAGGCCGATCATCCGAGCCTGGGTGTGCTGCTCGACAGTTTCCACACCTTGTCCCTGAATGGCGATCCGAGTGCCATCGCCGACATTCCGGGCGAGAAAATCTTCTTCGTGCAGATGGCCGACGCGCCGATCCTGGCCATGGATGTGCTGGAGTGGAGCCGGCATTTTCGCTGTTTTCCGGGGCAGGGCGAGTTCGACTTGCCGGGCTTTCTGGCGCCGATCATCAAGAGCGGTTATGCCGGGCCGCTGTCGCTGGAAATCTTCAACGACGGTTTCCGCGCCGCCCCTCCACGGGCCAACGCCGCCGACGGGCTGCGCTCATTGTTGTATCTGGAAGAAAAGACCCGCCAGCGCCTGGCCGAAGAAGCCGCGCCTGCGGCCAACACCGATATTTTGTTTGCCACGCAGCCGGCCAGTGAATACCACGGCATCGAGTTTCTCGAGTTCGCCGTGGACGACAACCTGGGCGCCAGGCTCTCCCACTGGCTGGAGCGACTGGGGTTCGTCAAGGCCGGCGAGCATCGCTCCAAGAACGTCAGCCTGCTGCGCCAGGGCGATATCAATCTGATCCTCAACTGCGAACCCTATTCCTTTGCCCACAGCTTCTTCGAAGCCCACGGACCGTCGCTGTGCGCCACCGCCGTGCGGGTCAAGAGCAGCGCCAGCGCACTGGAGCGGGCCGTGGCCTATAAGGGCCAGCCCTACCGCGGGTTGGTGGGGCCCAACGAACTGGAACTGGCCGCGGTGCGCGCCCCGGACGGCAGCCTGATCTACCTGGTGGACCAGGAGGCCGACGTCTATGGCACCGATTTCAACTTGCAGCCCGGCGCGGCCATCGGAGCCGGGCTCAAGCGCATCGACCACATGGCCATGGCGCTACCGGCCGACAGCCTGGACAGTTGGGTGCTGTTCTATAAAAGCCTGTTGGATTTTGAGGCCGACGACGAAGTGGTGTTGCCTGACCCGTATGGCCTGGTCAAGAGCCGGGCGCTGCGCAGTCGCTGCAGTTCGATCCGTCTGCCCCTGAACATTTCCGAGAACCGCAACACCGCGATCTCGCACGCCCTGTCGAGTTATCGCGGTTCGGGCGTGCATCACATCGCTTTCGATTGTGATGACATCTTTGCCCAGGTCAGCCGCGCCAAGGAAGCCGGCGTGCCGTTGCTGGATATTCCGCTTAACTATTACGACGACCTGGCGGCGCGTTTCGACTTCGATGACGAGTTCCTCAGCGAGCTGGCCTACTTCAACGTGCTGTACGACCGTGACGCCCAGGGCGGTGAATTATTTCACGTCTACACCGAGCCATTCGAAGGGCGGTTTTTCTTCGAGATCATTCAACGCAAGAACGGCTATGCCGGGTACGGCGCGGCCAACGTCGCGGTGCGGCTGGCGGCCATGGCGAAGTCTCGCAGCGGCGGCTTGCGGCACGCCAAGTTGTAGGTAAATCGTAAACGCGGCGGTAAACGGCGACTCTGTGGCTTCCTTCACTGCACAGCGCGGCCCATAATCGCCCGCCTGTGCAGTGATGGCCGTGAGCCCGCAATGACTATGAATCCAGAACTGTCCGCCGCCGTCGACGAACCTGTTGCCGCGCCGCGCAAGAGTCGCAAGAACAACCCGGAGAAAACCCGGGAGAACATTCTTCAGGAAGCCATCGTCGAGTTCGTCCAGCAAGGCCTGGCCGGTGCCCGGGTCGACGCCATCGCCGAGCGCATCCACACTTCAAAGCGCATGATCTACTACTACTTCGGCAGCAAGGAACAGTTGTATATCGAGGTGCTGGAAAAACTCTACGGCGATATCCGCAACACCGAGAGCCGCCTGCACCTGGCGGAGCTGGCGCCGGTCGACGCGATCCGGCGCCTGGTGGAGTTCACATTCGACCACCATGACCGAAACGTGGATTTCGTGCGCATCGTCTGCATCGAGAACATCCACAACGCCGAGTACGTCAAGCAATCAGGGGCGATCAAGGCGATGACCAACACGATCCTCGATGCCCTGGATGTGATTTTGCGACGGGGGGTCGAGGCCGGTGTTTTTCGCGCCGGCCTCAAGCCGTTGGACGTGCATTTGCTGATCAGTTCGTTCTGCTTCTATCGCGTGTCCAACCGCCAGACGTTCGGCGAGATTTTCCAGATCGATTTGTCGGATGAGGCGATCAAGCAGCGGCATCGCGAGATGGTCTGCGAGTCGGTGTTGCGCTACCTGCAGGCCTGAACACAGCTCAAGCCTCTGTGGGAGCGGGCTTGCTCGCGAAAGGGCCTGGACAGTCGCCATAGAGGTTGACTGTCAGATCGCATTCGCGAGCAAGCCCGCTCCCACAGGGGAATGTTTCAAATTCAGTGATTCATGTGCTGGAAATGCTCCAGCATCCGTTGCACATCCGGTGCTATGCCGCTGAACAGTTCGAATGCCTTCACCGCCTGGAACACCGCCATGTGGCCGCCGTCCAGGGTATGGCAGCCCAAGGCCCGGGCATTGCGCAGCAGTTCGGTTTCCAGTGGGAAATAAACGATCTCGGCGACCCATAACTCGCCCCGCAGCAATTCGACCGGCACTGGCATGCCGGGCAGCTTGGCCATGCCCATGGGGGTGGTGTTCACCAGGCCGTCCGCCTCGGCCATGGCGCTGGCCAGATCATGCCCGGCCCGGGCGCGGCCGGCCCCGAAATGCTGGTTCAGGTTATTCGCCAACGCTTCGGCACGGCTGACCTCGACATCAAAGATGCTCAGTGTCTGGACGTTTTCTCCCAACAATGCGTGGGCAACGGCCGCGCCAGCACCACCGGCGCCCATCTGGACCACGTGCCTGCGCGAAACATCGCTCAGCCCACGGCGAAAGCCTTCGGCGAACCCCAGGCAGTCGGTGTTATGACCGACGCGTTTGCCATTCTTGAGTACGACGGTATTGACCGCACCGATGCCACGGGCTTCGGGGGACAGTTCATCCAGCAGCGGGATAATGGCCTGCTTGCAGGGGAAGGTGATGTTCAGGCCGGTGAAGCTCATGCGCTCGGCGGCCTTCAGTAAGTCGGGCAGGGCGCTGCTGTCGAGTTTCAACGTATCGAGGTCGATCAAGCGATAGAGGTAGCGCATGCCCTGGGCATCGCCTTCGTGTTCATGAAGGGCAGGCGTTCGGGACGCCTGGATGCCCGCACCGATCAGGCCGGCAAGCACAGTGGTTTTCGGCATGCTCATCAACCCTTCAACCGCTGACTGAAATGTTCAAGGGCCAGGCGATAACCATGGCTGCCAAAGCCACACATGACGCCGATGGCGATAGAGGAGACGAAGGAGTGATGGCGAAACGTCTCGCGCGCATGGACGTTCGACAGGTGGACTTCGATCACCGGCACTTCGCTCGCCACCAGCGCATCGCGGATCGCCACCGATGTGTGGGTCCAGGCCGCCGGGTTGATGACGATCCCGGCACACCGGCCACGGGCGCCGTGAATCCAGTCGATCAACTCGCTTTCCTGGTTGGTCTGGCGAAATTCCACCGCCAGGCCGAGTTCTTCAGCGGCGCGACCGCACAGCGCCGAGATGTCCGCCAGGGTTTCATGACCGTAGGTCGCTGGCTCGCGGGTGCCGAGCAGGTTCAGGTTCGGGCCGTTGAGCACCAGAACGATTGGAGGCATTGCCGTTTCTCCACAATTTTATTGTTGGTTTCGGCTGGTTCCAGCCGGTGGAGATAAATTGTACTAGATGGTTAATTTTTTCAAACAAAGCCGACAGCGGTGGGTAATAAGTGTTCGATGATCGAACAGCTCGTCACTAAAGAGGCAAGAAGGGCGATTGCGGCGGGACAGCACAGTAGTGGCGAGGGGATTTATCCCCGCTGGGCTGCGAAGCAGCCCTTGAGATTGGTATTGCCGGAGAATTTGCGAGTGCTGCGCACTCGAGCGGGGATAAATCCCCTCGCCACAGAGAAAACCTCCCCACAGATGAGGGGGCGCTGCCTGGAAGTGACTTACCGCCGAGTCAGCAACACCCCGGATTCCATGTGATGGGTCCAGGGGAATTGGTCGAACAACGCACAGCGCGTGATGCGGTGGGTGTCGTGCAGTTGCGCGATGTTGGCGGCGAGGGTTTCCGGATTGCAGGAAATGTACAGGATGTTGTCGAAACGCCGGGTCAGCTCGCAGGTGTCCGGATCCATGCCAGCGCGGGGCGGGTCGACGAAGACGCTGCCGAATGCGTAGCTTTTCAGATCGATACCGTGCAAACGGCGGAACGGACGGACTTCGTTCAGGGCTTCGGTCAGTTCTTCGGCCGACAGGCGCACCAGCGTCACGTTATCCACCGCGTTTTCACTGAGGTTGCTCAGCGCCGCGTTCACCGAAGTCTTGCTGATTTCGGTCGCCAGCACTTTGCGTACTCGGGTCGCCAGGGGCAGGGTGAAGTTGCCGTTGCCACAGTACAGCTCCAGCAGGTCATCGCTACGATCACCCAGCGCTTCGTAAGCCCAGTTGAGCATTTTCTGATTCACCGTGCCGTTGGGCTGGGTGAAGGCGCCTTCCGGCTGGCGGTAGCTGAAGGTACGGCCGCCGACCTCGAGTTTTTCCACCACGTAATCGTGGCCGATCACTTCGCGCTTGCCCTTGGAGCGGCCGATGATGTGCACGCCCAGGTCACTTGCCAGCTTCGAGGCGGCAGCGTGCCAGTGCTCATCCAGCGGGCGGTGATAACACAGGGTGATCATCGCATCGCCGGCCAGGGTGGTCAGGAATTCCACCTGGAACAGCTTGTGACTCAGCGGCGCGCTGGCCTGCCAGGCGGCCTTGAGCTGCGGCATCAACTGGTTGATGCGCAGGCTGGCGATGGGGAACTGCTCGATGAGAATCGGGGTGCGCTTGTCGTCCTGGGAAAACATCGCGTAATGCCGCTCGCCGGCCTCGCGCCACAGGCGGAATTCGGCCCGCAGGCGAAAGTGCTCCAGTGGCGAGTCGAAGACGTCAGGCTGTGGTGCATCGAACGGAGCCAAGAGGTCGCGCAAGCGTGCGACCTTGTCCTGGAGCTGGGCGGCGTAGGCCTGGGAATCGAAAGTCATGCGTTGAACCAACCCAACTTGATCACGAACAGAATCGACAGGATGACCAGCGCCGGGTTCAGCTCACGGCCACGACCGGACACCAGTTTGATGGCGGTCCAGGCGATGAAGCCGAAGGCGATGCCATTGGCGATGGAATAAGTGAACGGCATCGCCAGGGCGGTGATCACGACCGGGGCGGCGACGGTGATGTCGTCCCAGTCGATTTCCGCCAGGCCCGAGGTCATCAGCACGGCGACGAACAGCAGGGCCGGCGCGGTGGCGAAGGCCGGGACGCTGGCGGCCAGTGGCGAGAAGAACAACGCCAGCAGGAACAGGATCGCCACGACGATGGCCGTCAGGCCGGTGCGGCCGCCAGCGCTGACGCCCGCCGCCGATTCGATGTAGCTGGTGGTGGTGGACGTGCCCAGCAGCGAGCCGGCCATGGCAGCGGTGCTGTCGGCGATCAGCGCACGGCCCATCTTCGGCATGTGCCCGTCCTTGCCCATCAGCCCGGCGCGTTTGGCGACGCCGATCAGGGTGCCGGAGTTGTCGAACAGGTCAACGAACAGGAAGGCGAAGATCACGCTCACCAGACCGATGTCCAGGGCGCCCTTGATGTCCAACTGCAGGAAGGTCGGGGCCAGGGACGGTGGCGTCGAAAGAATGCCGCCGAACGGGGTGAAGCCCATCAGGATCGACACGACGGTGACCGCCAGGATGCCGATCAGCACCGCGCCGCGCACTTTTAGTGCTTCCAGGGCAACGATCAGGACGAAGCCGAGGGTCGCGAGGATCGGCGCCGGTTGTTTCAAGTCACCGAGGCCGACCATGGTCGCCGGGTTTTTCACCACGATGCCGGCGTTATTCAGGGCAATCAGCGCCAGGAACAGGCCGATACCGGCGGCGATGGCCGAGCGCAGGGGCAGCGGGATGCTGTTGATGATCCACTCACGGATACGAAAGATCGACAGCAGGAAGAACAGCACGGCGGACACGAACACCGCCCCCAGCGCCACTTGCCAGGTATGGCCCATGTGCAGGACCACGGTGTAGGTGAAGAAGGCGTTCAGGCCCATGCCCGGTGCGAGTGCGATCGGGTAGTTGGCGATCAGGCCCATCACCGTGGAGCCGATGGCCGCCGCCAGGCAGGTGGCGACGAACACCGCGCCCTTGTCCATGCCGGTTTCGCCGAGAATGCTCGGGTTGACGAACAAAATGTAGGCCATGGCCAGGAACGTCGTGACGCCCGCCAGGATCTCGGTCCGCACGTTGGTGTTGTGTGCCTTGAGTTGAAACAGCCTTTCCAGCATGTCTGCTCCCCGTGGCGCGCCGGGCGCCGTGAATGTATCGACCTCAACAGCAAAGCACAGCGCGCCAGCGGCGCCCGGGAATTTACTGTGGGTCGGAAAAAGCCGCGCATCATACCAGTAGCATGGCGTTGTGGCTGCGATCGTCGCCGATGTTTTGCCCAGGCAACAACTGGGCCATACTGCGCGCGGTCATGGGAGGTCTTTATGCAGTGCAGGAAAAAAACGCTGGCGGCTGTCGTGGGCTGGATACTGGGCCTTTGCTTGCCCGGGCAGGCTGCGAATGCCGCGTCAGCCGCACCCTTGAGCGAGGTCAAGGTGCTCAAGGTCGAGTCGCCGGCCTGTGGCTTCGAAGACATTGTCCAAGGGCAGTCCCAGACCCGTTGTGACCACAGTGGCCCGAATATCAAGGTCTACGTACTGGAAGTCGGCTACGGCCGCGAGCCCCACGTCACGCTGGACGGATTCGAGGTCGATGGCACCCGCTCGCCGGTCTGTGCGTACAGCAACGGCAATCTCAACGACTGCTCCACCCAGACCCGGGTGGTCGGCTATCTGTACATCTTCGACCTGAAAGGCAAGCAGGAGGGCACCTTCAGCTTCAGCAACGTCTCGATCAATGCTCCGGGCAATCGTATGTCGACCCAGTTGTATATCAAGTAAGCCGCGCAACCGGCAGGACGCGATCCGGCAAACCTGTCTAGGCTTTCAGAAGTCATGCAGCGGAGAGTCACCATGATTCCTGGAACCAAGATTGCCCGAGTCCTGATTACCGTCGCCGAAGGGGTCGACGACCTGCAAGCCGTCACCCTGATCGATGTGCTGCGTCGGGCCCAGGTCGAAGTGGTCGTGGCGAGCATCGAAGGACGGCGCATGCTCACCTGTGCCCGCGGCACCCGGTTGACCGCCGATGGCATGCTGGTGGATGTGCTGGTGCAGGATTTCGACCTCATCGTCCTGCCCGGCGGCATCATCGGCGCCCAGCACCTGGCGGCTCATCAGCCGTTGCAGCAATTGATCAAGGATCAGGCCGCCGCGGGTCGCTACTTCGCTGCCATTGGCGAAGCCCCTGCGCTGGCGTTGCAAGCCTTCGGCGTACTGCGCCAGCGACGCATGACCTGCCTGCCCGCGGTGAGTCAGCAACTCTCCGGCTGCACCTTCGTCGACCAGCCGGTGGTGGTGGATGGCAACTGCATCACCGCCCAAGGCTCGGCCGCCGCCCTGGCATTCGCCCTGACGCTGGTGGAGCAACTCAGCGGCAAGGGGGTGAGGGCTGTGGTGGCGGCGGAGTTGCTGGCCTGACAGCGATCAGGCGTGCTGGAGGAACGGTTCGATATAGGGTTGTTCGCGCTGTTCGGCTTGCCACAAGTCATAGTCTGTCTGGACGCCCAGCCAAACCCTGGCCTTGCCAATCCCGGCACGCTCAAGGCGCACCGCCAGATCAGGGCTGATTGGCGCATGGCCGTGCAGTACCCGCGAAAGGTGAGGCCGGGCGAAGCCAAGGTGTCGTGCCAGCTCCGTGACTGTGATGCCTAATTCAGGCAACACGTCCATCAGCAGCGTTTCGCCAGGGTGTGGCGGATTGTGCATGGGCATGTTCCAGCCTCCTGATCAGTGGTAATCCAGATAATCGACCAGTTCGATATCGGATCCGATGAAGCGAAAAAATAACTCGCCAGTTGCCCGAAACGCTCAGTGACCAGTATTCGGTGAGTTCCCCTCTGAGTGGATGCAGTCGCCACCCAGGGATATCCAAGTCGTTCGGGACCTGCGCCCTGTCCATGAACTGGAGTATGCGAGCCAGGCGTTTTCATGGTCAGCCCGGATGCCACGGGTCGAACCCGTTTCATAAAAGATCCTGAGGCCTTTGTGCTGGAAGGATTTAATCATGGAATTGAGTGTAAGGCGATACATTACACCTGGTGCGGTATCTATATACCGCTCGCGCCCGACAGATTTGTGCGTTCTGCGCTTGGTAGGGCTTTTTCACATGCGCCGCATTTACCTTGAACGCTCTCCCTCACCCTGAAGTCGTACCCCTTATGACGGCGGTTTCCCAAAACGCCGCGTGTACGACCAACCGTGAGGTGTTCCATGAGCGCGACCCTGTCCGAAGCGACGCCGGTGTCCTTCGTCCGCCATCCTATTCGCCTGACGCTCAACGGGCAGTTGCGTGAGTTGCAGGTACTGCCCTGGACCACGTTGCTGGATTTGTTGCGCGAGCAGTTGGATCTGGTGGGCACTAAGAAAGGCTGTGACCACGGTCAATGCGGGGCCTGCACGGTGCTGCGCGACGGCAAGCGGATCAACGCCTGCCTGACCCTGGCGGTGATGTGCGACGGTGCCCAACTGACCACTGTTGAAGGCCTGGCTGACGGCGACCGACTGCACCCCATGCAGCAGGCGTTCATCAAGCATGACGCTTTCCAATGCGGCTATTGCACGCCGGGGCAGCTCTGTTCGGCGGTAGCACTGGCCCACGAGGGCAGGGCGCAGACCCGTGAGCAAATCAGCGAACTGATGAGCGGCAACCTGTGCCGGTGCGGCGCCTATAACAACATCCGTGACGCCATCGAAGAAGCCTTGCCGCTCTGCCGACAGCCAGAGCAGGGAGGTGACCAGTGAATCCCTTTCAATACAGTAAGCCCGACTCCGTGCAGGCGGCCATCGACCTGTCCAGTCCGACGTCACGCTTCATTGCCGGTGGCACGAACCTGCTGGACCTGATGAAAGAAAACCTCACCCGCCCCGCACACCTGATCGACATCACTGGACTGCCCCTGGCGGATCTCAGCGAAACCCCGTCCGGCGGGGTGATGATCGGTGCCCTTGTGAGCAATGCCGACCTGGCCTGGCACCCCTGGATCGAGCGCCGTTATCCGCTGTTGTCCCAAGCCATCCTGGCGGGCGCTTCGCCGCAGTTGCGCAACATGGCCAGCACCGGCGGCAACTTGCTGCAACGTACCCGCTGTTACTACTTCTACGATGCCAGCGTGCCGTGCAACAAACGTCGGCCCGGCAGCGGCTGCCCGGCCCGGGACGGATTGAACCGGATCCACGCGATTTTCGGTGCCAGCGAACACTGTGTCGCGACCCATCCCTCTGACATGTGCGTCGCCCTCGCTGCCCTTGAGGCCGTGGTCCATGTCCTGGGCCGGGGCGGGGCGCGGACCATCGAGTTTGCCGATTTCCATCGTCTGCCTGGCGACGCGCCGGAGCGGGACAATCAACTGGCCGATGACGAACTGGTGACGGCCATCGAGTTGCCCGCTGCCGGTTTTGCCGACCACAGCCATTACCTGAAAATCCGGGATCGGGCGTCGTACGCCTTTGCACTGGTTTCGGTGGCGGTGGCGCTGGAACTGGATGGACCGACGATCCGTGAGGCGCGCCTGGTCCTGGGGGGCGTGGCCCACAAGCCCTGGCGCGACCGGGCGGTGGAAAGCTGGTTGAGTGGCCGGACCGTCAGCCGCGAGACGTTCACGGCCGCCGCCGATGCGCTGTTGCAGAACGCCGAGCCGTTGGCACACAACGGCTTCAAGGTCCGTCTGGCGCGCCGGGCGATCGTCCGGGCCTTGAGCGATGCCGCATTGGCGGGAGGGAATGCCTGATGAACATTGCAAAATCCATAGGACAACCGCTGGATCGGGTCGATGGTCTGCTCAAGGTGACAGGCCAGGCCCGTTATGCCGCTGAATACCCTGCAGATGGCCTATTGCATGGCAGTGTCGTGTCGGCACCTATTGCCTGTGGCCGTGTGTTGCGCATCGACGCGGCCAAGGCGTTGGCGTTGCCCGGCGTGGTCGCGGTGATCGATCACACCAACCGTCCCAGGATCGCCAGCTACGACGACCCCTACCAGGACGCCGATGCCGCAGAAGGTTCGCCGTTCCGGCCGCTGTACAACGACCAGATTCTCTACAACGGGCAGCCGCTGGCCCTGGTGATTGCGCAAAACCTCGAGTTGGCCCGCTATGCCGGTTCGCTCATTGAAATCGAATACGAAGCTCAGGACCATCAGACGGATCTGGCTATCCTGCAAAACGAAGCCCATCCGGCACCGGCCGAATTGCCCAAGCCTCGTGGAAATTTTCAGGGCGAGTACGCCAGTTCAGCGATCAGCGTGGATGTGTCCTACAGCACGCCGGTGGAGCATCACAACCCGATGGAACCTCATGGGTCCACGGTGTTGTATCAAGCGGACGGTAGCCTGCACATCCACGACAAGACCCAGGGCACGCAGAACTGCCAGGCCTATGTGCAAAAAGTCTTCGGGCTCGAGCAGGATCAGGTGCGCGTGTTCGCCGCCTTCGTCGGTGGCGCCTTCGGTTCTGGCCTGCGGCCTCAATACCAGTTGCCCCTGGCGGTGATGGCCGCGCTGGCCCTCAAGCGGTCCGTGCGGGTCAGCCTGACGCGTCAACAGATGTTCACCTTTGGCTATCGGCCGCGGACGTTCCAGCGCGTGCAGTTAGGCGCGGCGGCCAATGGGCGCTTGCTGGCGGTGGCGCACTCCGCCACTGGCCAGACGTCGCGCTTCGAAGATTTCACCGAGCATGTGGTGGAGTGGAGCGGCATGCTTTATCACTGCGACAACGTGCAGTTGACTTACAAACTGGTGCCGTTGGACGTCTATACGCCCCTGGACATGCGGGCTCCTGGCGCCGCCCTGGGCTTGATCGGCCTGGAGTGCGCCATGGATGAACTGGCCTGTGCACTGGCGATCGATCCGATCCAATTGCGCTTGATCAACTACGCCGAGCGCAACGAGAACGAAGGCAAGCCGTATTCCAGCAAGGCGCTGCGAGAGTGTTATGCCGAAGGTGCCCAGCGCTTCGGCTGGGACAAGCGCAACCCTGAACCGCGCAGTATGCGCTCAGGTCGGCAATTGGTCGGTTGGGGGATGGCGGGGGGCGTCTGGGAAGCCATGCAACAGAAGGCCAGCGCCCGTGCATCGCTGGATGCCAACGGTAAGCTGACGGTCAGCAGCGCCACCACGGACATCGGTACCGGCACCTATACGGTCATGACTCAGATTGCCGCCGGGACGTGCGGGGTTTCCCTGGACGACGTCACGTTTGTCCTGGGCGACTCTTCACTGCCGACTGCGCCATTGCAGGGTGGCTCATTCACCGTTTCATCGGTGGGCACTGCCGTGCAGCAAGCCTGTGAGGCGCTGAACGAGAAGCTGCTGGCCGTGGCCCGGCAGACCTGCCCGGCCTTCGCGGGTGCGACCCAGGAGCAAGTGACCTTCGCAGACGGCCAACTGTGGTCAGGCGATGAAAGCGTACCGCTGGCGCACTTGGCGCAAAGCAGTGGCGAGACGCCGTTGCAGGCTGAAGTGAATGCCGGGCCGGACAAAAAACGCGAGGCCTATGCCACGGCCACACATTCAGCCGTATTCGTCGAAGTGTTGGTGGACGAAGACCTGGGAACCGTGAAGGTCAACCGGGTGGTCAGCGCGATTGCCGCTGGAAAGGTCATCAACCCGAAAACCGCCCGCAGCCAGATCCTCGGTGGCGTGGTCTGGGGCATTGGCATGGCTTTGCACGAAGAGACTCTGACTGACCACGCCCTGGGTCGGCACATGAACCACAACCTGGCCGAATACCATCTGCCGGTCAACGCCGATATCGGCGACATTGAGGTGGTTTTCGTCGAGGAAGATGACGAGATCGTTAACGCCCTGGGCTCCAAGGGCGTCGGTGAAATCGGCATCGTGGGGGTGGCGGCCGCCGTGGCGAATGCGATCTATCACGCCACTGGCAAGCGGGTGCGGGACTTTCCCGTCACCCTCGACAAACTGCTTTAGTCCTTCACTGCTACCGGCTCGTGCATGCGGTCGCGGTTGGCCAGGGTCGGGAAGAGTTTGATCCAGGCCCCGGTCACCAGCAGCGTGCCCACACCGCCCATGACCACTGCCGGCACTGTGCCGAACCAGTGGGCGGTCAGGCCGGATTCGAATTCGCCCAATTGGTTCGAGGCACCGATGAACAGGCCGTTCACCGCGCTGACCCGGCCGCGCATTTCATCCGGGGTTTCCAGTTGCACGAAGGACGCGCGGATCACCATGCTGATCATGTCCGCCGCGCCCAGCACCACCAGCACCGCCAGGGAAAACCAGAAGGAGGTGGAAAGGCCGAACGCAATGGTGGCGACGCCGAACACCCCCACGGCAGTGAACATCACCCGGCCCACGTTGCGCTCCACGGCGAAACGTGCCAGCCACAACGACATCAGCAAGGCGCCCACCGCTGGGGCCGAACGCAACAGGCCCAGTCCCCAGGGGCCGGTGAGCAGGATGTCCTTGGCGAATACCGGCAACAGCGCCGTCGCCCCGCCCAGCAGCACTGCGAACAGGTCCAGGGAAATGGCCCCGAGGATGTCCGGGCGGCTGCGAATGAAGCGGATCCCGGCCAGCAGCGAATCAAGGGTGGCCTTGCCTTTGTTCAGCGGGGTCTGGCGGGCGGGCAAATTGAGCATCAGGCAACAGGCGATGAGGTAGAGCGCCACGGTCGGTCCATAGACCCAGACGCTGCCGAAGGCATAGAGCAGGCCGCCGAGGGCTGGGGCGACGATGGTGGCCGATTGCTGGGCCGACTGCGCGGCGGCCACGGCCCGGGGGAACAATTCGGCAGGCACGATGCTGGGCAACAACGCCTGGGTGGTGGGCATTTCGAAAGAGCGAGCGGCACCCAGCAGGAACGCCAGGATGAAGATCATCTCGCGGGTGACTTGGTCGGTGGCGCTGCCGATGACCAGCGCCAGGGCGATCATCGCCTGCAACGACTGACAGATTGCCGCAACCTTGCGCCGGTCATAGCGGTCGGCAACGTGGCCGGTGTGGAGCATGAACAACACCCGCGGTGCGAACTCCACCAACCCCACGAGGCCCAGGTCCAGGACATTGCCGGTCAACTGGTAGAGGTTCCAGCCGATGGCGACGGTGAGCATCTGGAAGCCGCTGGCGGTAAAGATCCGGGCCAGCCAGAAGGCGATGAAAGGGCGGTGGTGACGGAGCAGCAACGGCGCTTGGCTGGGCATCTATGATGGGTCCGGTGGAGAGGGCATCGAGATTATCACCGAGCTGCTATGAGAGGTACGATCACTGGAAAAATAGTTAGCCAAACATCGATATTGAGTGTGCCGCATACCTGTGGCGAGGGGATTCAGCGAAACGTTGCACCGCGCCGCTGGGCTGCGAAGCGGCCCCCTGGGTTTGGCAGTGAAACTGCAGCGGCGAGTGCTGCGCACTCGAACGGGGATAAATCCCCTCGCCACAGAGATTGCGCTGGCCTTAGTCCCTGCACATCGCACTGAGACAACCTGTCACGCGGCAAAAGACCACGCCGTTCATCGGCGGGAATGCGACTACTCTTTGATCAAAGCTTGATCCAGATCAACACCGCGTCAAGGTGTCGGGCTGGTCAGACACCTGCGTTGTGGGGTTTTAAAAAGAACGATTTGAAATGCATCGCACTCCATATCCGTGGGGGTCGTGATGCAGGCCCCGCCCGCAGCCGGTTTTACCTGACAGAGGAAGACTTATGTTCGGTTTGGAGGCGCTCGATCTCGCCCGGATCCAGTTCGCATTCACCATTTCGTTCCACATCCTGTTCCCGGCCATCACCATCGGCCTGGCGAGTTACCTGGCGGTGCTCGAAGGCCTGTGGCTCAAGACCCGCGATGACACCTACCGCGACCTGTACCACTTCTGGTCGAAGATCTTTGCCGTCAACTTCGGCATGGGCGTGGTATCCGGACTGGTCATGGCTTATCAATTCGGCACCAACTGGAGCCGGTTCTCGGATTTCGCCGGTGCGATCACCGGGCCACTGCTGACCTACGAAGTGCTCACGGCGTTCTTTCTCGAAGCGGGCTTCCTGGGCGTGATGCTGTTTGGATGGAATCGTGTCGGCCGCGGCCTGCACTTCTTTTCCACGGTCATGGTGGCGATCGGTACGTTGATCTCGACCTTCTGGATCCTGTCTTCCAACAGCTGGATGCAGACCCCGCAGGGCTATGAAATCGTTGATGGCCGGGTCATACCGGTGGACTGGCTGGCGGTGGTGTTCAACCCGTCGTTTCCTTATCGCCTGTTGCACATGTCCACGGCGGCGTTCGTCGCCACGGCATTTTTCGTTGGCTCCTCGGCGGCCTGGCATTTGCTGCGCGGCCGCGATAACCCGGCCATTCGCCGCATGTTGTCGATGGCGATGTGGATGGCCCTGATCGTAGCGCCGATTCAGGCAGTGATCGGCGACTTCCATGGTCTGAATACCCTCAAGCATCAACCGGCGAAAATTGCCGCGATCGAAGGGCACTGGGAAAACGTTGGCAATGAGCCGACCCCGCTGATCCTGTTCGGGCTGCCGGACATGAAGGCTGAAAAGACCCGCTTCGCGGTGGAAATTCCCTACCTGGGTAGCTTGATCCTGACCCATAGCCTGGACAAGCAGGTGCCGGCCCTCAAGGAATTCCCGCCTGAGGATCGACCGAATTCAACCATCGTGTTCTGGTCGTTCCGGGTCATGGTGGGACTTGGGCTGCTGATGATTTTCACCGGTCTGTGCAGCTTGTGGCTGCGTCGCAACGACCGGATCTTCCAGTCCCGTCCGTTCCTGCACCTGGTGTTGTGGATGGGGCCATCCGGGTTGATCGCGATCCTGGCCGGCTGGTTCACCACCGAAATCGGCCGCCAGCCATGGGTGGTCTATGGCTTGATGCGCACGGCCGATGCTTCGTCCGGTCACAGTTTCGCCCAGATGAGCATCACCCTGGTGTTGTTCGTGGTGGTGTATTTCGCACTGTTCGGTGCCGGCCTGAGCTACATGATGCGCCTGGTACGCAAGGGGCCGGTGGCCCACGAAGCCGAGCCGACCGATGGCGGCCCGGGC
This sequence comes from Pseudomonas sp. AF32, assembly GCF_022342325.2. NCBI lineage: Bacteria > Pseudomonadati > Pseudomonadota > Gammaproteobacteria > Pseudomonadales > Pseudomonadaceae > Pseudomonas > Pseudomonas sp. AF32. Next base: position 55,511 of record NZ_RQJK02000031.1, read on the forward strand.
CAGAAACGCACCCCGGCCCGTCCGTTGTCGGCCGCCAACGAAGGCGACGACGAAGCCGACCACAACGACCGCTCGAACAAGGGGAATTGAGTCATGGGTATTGATCTTCCGCTGATCTGGGCCGTGGTCATCATCTTCGGCATCATGATGTACGTGATCATGGACGGCTTCGACCTGGGGATCGGCATTCTCTTCCCCTTCATCAAGGGCGAGCGCGACCGCGACGTGATGATGAACACCGTGGCCCCGGTCTGGGACGGTAACGAAACCTGGCTGGTGCTGGGCGGCGCGGGTCTGTTCGGTGCGTTTCCGCTGGCCTATTCGGTGGTGCTCTCGGCGCTTTACCTACCGTTGATCCTGATGCTCATCGGCCTGATCTTCCGTGGCGTGGCCTTCGAGTTCCGCTTCAAGGCCAAGGCCGAGAAGCGGCACCTCTGGGACAAGGCTTTCATCGGCGGCTCACTGGCGGCCACGTTCTTCCAGGGTGTGGCGCTGGGGGCGTTCATCGATGGCTTCGAGGTGGTCAATCGTCAATACGCGGGCGGCTCCCTCGACTGGTTCACCCCGTTCACGGTGTTTTGTGGCTTGGCGTTGATCGCGGCCTATGCCTTGCTCGGCTGCACCTGGCTGATCATGAAAACCGAAGGCAAGCTGCAAGAACAGATGCACGACCTTGCGCGGCCGCTGGCGTTCGTGGTGCTGGCGGTGATCGGTATCGTCAGCATCTGGACGCCGCTGGCCCACGCCGACATCGCGGCCCGCTGGTTCACCCTGCCGAACCTGTTCTGGTTCCTGCCAGTGCCGATCCTGGTGCTGGTGACCATGTACGGGCTGTTCCGCGCCGTGGCCCGCAATGCCAACTACACACCGTTCATCCTGACCCTCGTGCTGATCTTCCTCGGCTACAGCGGCCTGGGCATCAGTTTGTGGCCGAACATCGTGCCGCCGTCCATTTCGATCTGGGATGCGTCGTCACCGCCTCAGAGCCAGGGCTTCATGCTGGTGGGCACGTTGTTCATCATTCCGTTGATCCTGGTGTACACCTTCTGGAGCTACTACGTGTTCCGGGGCAAGGTGACCCACGACGACGGTTACCATTGACCGACCTGCGGGGGGCCGAGAATGGCCAAGCCAGACTTGAAAGACATCGAGGCCGCCGAAAAAAAGCCGCTCTGGCAGCGGCTTGGCTGGCTCGCGGGCATCTGGGCGGGCAGTGTGCTGGCGCTGTTTATCGTCGCCAGCCTGATGCGCATGTTCATGAACGCCGCGGGCCTGACCACTCATTGATTTCCCTGGGGAAGCAAGACCTGTAGGAGCAAGGCTTGCCCGCGATGTAGACAACGCGCGCAAGCTTTGCTTCCACGGGGAAAGATTTACTTGCGGGCTTTGAGAATCACGAATTTCGGGGTCGCGGCGACTTGCTCGACACCCCGGAACAGCCGCGCCAGTTTGCTGTGATAGCCCAGGTGCCGGTTGCCGACGATGTACAGCGCGCCGCCAACCACCAGTGCCTCGCGCGCCTGTTGAAACATCCGCCAGGCCAGGAAATCACCCACCACCTGCTGTTGGTGGAAGGGCGGGTTGCACAGCACCACGTCCAGTGACTGAGGCGGTTGCCCGGCCAGCCCATCGCCGGCTCGGACCACCACCTCGCGCTCGCCCAGGGCGGCTCGCCAGTTCTCGGCCGCTGATTGCACGGCCATGAAGGATTCGTCCACCAAGGTGTAGCGGGCCTCGGGGTTATGCAGGGCGCTGGCAATTGCCAGCACGCCGTTGCCGCAGCCCAGGTCCGCAACCCGGGCCGTTCCCAGGTTTTTTGGCAGATGGGGCAGGAAGGCCCGGGTGCCGATGTCCAATCCCTCGCGGCAGAACACGTTGGCATGATTGAGCAGTTCGATCTGCGGCTCGTCCAGTCGGTAGCGGGTAGGGTAGGGCGATACTGCCGGTTCCCTGGCGACAGGCGTGGCGATCAGCAGGCGTGCTTTTTTCACCGCCAGGGAGGCCTGCACCGGGCCAATGTAGCGTTCCAACAGATCGCCCGCCGCCCGAGGCAGGTGTTTGACCATGGCCCCTGCAATCACCTGAGCCCCTGGCGCCAACTGGCCTTGCAGGCGAATCAGTTGCTCTTCCAGCAGGGCGAGGGTTTTAGGCACTTTGATCAAGACCCTGTCGAAGGGTCCGGTCAGCGGCTCGCTGGCCGGCAAGGTCGGCACCGCATCGAAGGGGCGACCGTTGCGCACCAGGTTCTTTTCCAGTGCCTGCAAAGCCAGGAACGAGTCGCTGCTGCTGATGACCTCAACGTGACCGGCCAGGCTGGCGCCCAGGGCGCCGAATCCGTCATTAAGAATCAGGACCCGGGTATCCGTGGTCGGCTGTTGTTCGGCCAGGTAGGCGAGCAGGTATTCATCGGCCGCGTCGAAGGCTTGCAGCGGTTCGTTCTGCTGTTCTGGCTGGCGGATAAGGTCGAGCTGGGCGAAAGGGCTGTCAAGCAAGGGCATGGCTGGGGACTCTGGCAATCGACGGATGTCCCGCTGCCCTGAGGCAGGCATTTGCAGCGGGACCGCCTGAATGAACAGCGTCGCGTGCTAAGCGCGTCATCATTCAGTGGAACCGTGAATGTTACGTTTTTTCGCCGTGCAATACTCGTGGGTTTTCAGGGCCGACGGCGTAGGCCGCTATCAGATCACGTGAATGTGCGCCGCCTTGGCAACGGCTGAGATCTTGTTGTTGACGTTCAGTTTGCGCATGCAACTGCACACATGGAAATTCACCGTGCGTTCGGAAAGACAAAGGATTCTGCCCACCTCCGACGCGGTCTTCCCTTCGGCAGACCATTTGAGCACTTCGATCTCTCTGGGGGATAAGTGACATTTTTGTGTCATTTCGGTCGCGTCGAACATCTTCTTGCTCGCCAGTGCGTGCAAGCGCTGGCTGGCGAAAATGGCGTAGCCCAGATTCCCGTAATGCTCCTCTATATCGATGGGGCAGTCAGTCCGGGCGAGGCTGAACAGGCTGCAATAAATGCCTTGTTCGTCATGAATGGATTGGGTCCAGCCGTACCTGAGGCCTTGTCGGTTGAGTTCGTCCCATAACTTGGGTGTCTGGGCGAAGAGGGTTTCGTCCCAGATAATAGGAAGTGGCGATTGATTGCAGTGTGCTACTACAGGGTCGCTCGAAGCATACCCGTTCTGTTCATATAATCTGTCCCATCCATAAGGGTAATTATTCAGGTTCACCTTGTTGGTATGGTTGTTGGGGCTGCCGAGATAAGCGGCAAATGCACAAAATTCAAATCCTTGATTATTAAAGAAATTCAAGACCAGCCGAAAGGCTGTATGCAGGTCTTTTTCGCAGGATAACTTCCTCAACTGTAAGTCCTTCCACTTGTCCATCACAATCTCCTGGGTTGACGTTCAGCTGCGTGGATCCAATCTGTGGTGCGAAAGAATAGTGTAGGACTTTTCCTGATTTGTAGTTAGATTTTTTGATGTTGCTTGCAGCACGTTACATTGGATAAGCACTTGGAATGATTGTTACTGCTACAGCGGTCGTATTTTGTATAACTTCTGTATGAGTCTTAGGCGTGAATTATCGCGCCATGACTCAATGCCATTACTCTCTGTCGGTGGTTAGCGGGCTCACTTTGCGGGACACTGTGGTCACTTGTTCCCTGGAGTGGCTCATGACCGACAGCGCAGAGAAGTTCACCCGCCAGACCCTGCTGGAGGTGCGACCAGTAACGCCTCATCTGTTCACCTTGCGGACGTCTCGGGATCGCGGTTTCCGTTTCACGGCAGGTCAGTTCGCCCGGCTGGGGGTCGTCAAGGACGATGGAAGTACCGTCTGGCGCGCCTATTCCATGGTTTCTTCGCCGTTCGATGACTATCTCGAATTTTTCTCCATCGTCGTTCCGGACGGGGAGTTCACCAGCGAACTCAGCCGGCTGCAACCGGGCGACAGCCTGTTGGTGGAGCGTCAGGCCTTTGGCTATCTGACACTGGACCGTTTTGCGGACGGCAGGGATCTGTGGCTATTGTCCACCGGGACGGGAGTGGCGCCGTTCCTTTCGATTCTCCAGGATTTCGAGGTATGGGAGAGGTTCGAGCGGATTGTCCTGGTGTATAGCGTCCGCGAAGCACGGGAGCTGGCGTATCAGGACCTGATCGATGGTCTGGCCCGACGTGATTACCTGGCCGAGCATGCGCACAAGCTTCGTTTCATCGCGACGGTTACCCGTGAGCAGCATCCTGGCGCGCTCAATGGGCGCATCACCACGCTGATTGAAAACGGCGAGCTGGAGCGGGCGGCTGGCATCACGCTGGTGCCGGAGCATTCGCGGGTCATGCTGTGTGGCAATCCGCAAATGATCGATGACACGCGCAAGCTGCTCAAGGCCCGCGGCCTGCAATTGAGTCTTACCCGCCGACCGGGCCAGGTAGCCGTGGAAAACTACTGGTAGGAAAAGGGCGTCGCAAGACGCCGTATTCGACGCGAATCGATCAATGCCTTTCGTTCTGGGCCTTGAGCAGGTCGCGGATTTCGGTCAGCAACTGTTCTTCTTTGGTCGGCACCGGCGGTGCGCTGGGCGCCACGGCCTCTTCGCGCTTGAGACGGTTGATGACCTTGACGCCCAGGAAAATGGCGAAGGCTACAATCAGGAAGTCCACCGTGGTCTGAATGAACTTGCCGTAGGCCAGCACCACCGCCGGAGTATCGCCTTGGGCGGCCTTGAGTGTGATAGCCAGGTCGCTGAAATCCACTCCGCCGATCAGCAGGCCGATGGGCGGCATCACCACATCGCCGACAAATGAAGAGACAATTTTTCCGAACGCAGCCCCGATGATGATCCCGACGGCCATGTCGACGACATTGCCTTTGACCGCGAAGGCCTTGAATTCGCTTAGCACGCCCATGAGTAATTCCTTGTGACCGATGAGATTGAGTGGCAGTGTAATTCAGCCAGGCGCGCCCCGCTCGAAACGCCCGCTTACAAAACACCTCATTATCGACCCGAGCGCTCTCTAAAAGTTTACAAAGTGCCATCAATCGCGCGTGCTACACGCATTCCAGCTCACTCACCAATAACGTTTTTTCTATCAAGGCGGTATGGCATTTCTATTTAGGTTTTGCTTTTTCGGGCACTAGCCTCTGAAAAGCGCACATGGATGCGCTCTATAACATCAGAGGAAAAATCCGATGAATACTTCCCTTGGCGGCGGAACGCTTTCGCCCCGTCGCGCCCTTTTCGCACTTACCGCTGGCCTGTTGTCCTTCTCTGTCAATGCTGCCACCCTGACCCGGGATAACGGGGCCGCGGTTGGCGATAACCAGAACTCGCAGACGGCAGGTCCCAACGGTCCGACCCTGCTGCAAGACGTGCAATTGATCCAGAAGCTCCAGCGCTTCGACCGTGAACGCATTCCCGAGCGTGTGGTACATGCCCGTGGCACTGGCGCCCATGGCACTTTCACGGTGTCCAACGACCTCAGTGATCTGACCAAGGCGAAGGTCTTCGCGGCAGGCCAGACCACGCCGGTGTTCGTTCGCTTTTCGGCCGTGGTGCATGGCAATCATTCTCCGGAAACCCTGCGCGATCCTCGTGGCTTCGCTACCAAGTTCTACACGGCAGACGGTAACTGGGACTTGGTGGGGAATAACTTCCCGACCTTTTTTATTCGCGATGCCATCAAGTTTCCCGATATGGTCCACGCGTTCAAGCCCGACCCTCGGACCAACCTGGATGATGACGCTCGTCGATTCGACTTCTTCTCCCATGTGCCAGAGGCGACGCGAACCCTGACCGAGCTGTATTCAAACTCCGGTACTCCGGCCAGTTATCGCGAAATGGACGGTAATGGCGTACATGCTTACAAACTGGTGAATGCCAAGGGTGACGTGCATTACGTCAAGTTTCACTGGAAAAGTTTGCAGGGGCTGAAAAACCTCGATCCGAAAGAAGTGGTGAAAGTTCAGGGGCAAGATTACAGCCATATGACCAATGATTTGGTCAGTCATATTAATAAGGGGGACTTTCCGAAGTGGGACCTCTACGTTCAGGTTCTCAAGCCGGAAGAGTTGTCCCGGTTCGACTTCGACCCGCTGGACGCGACCAAGATCTGGCCGGGTGTGCCTGAGCGCAAGGTCGGACAGATGGTTTTGAACCGTAACCCGGCCAACGTCTTCCAGGAAACCGAACAAGTGGCAATGGCGCCGGCCAACCTGGTGCCTGGCATCGAGCCTTCCGAGGATCGCCTGTTGCAGGGGCGTGTGTTCTCTTATGCCGACACGCAGATGTACCGGGTAGGCGCCAATGCATTGCAGTTGCCGATCAACGCGCCCAAGGTCGCGGTGAACAACGGTAACCAGGACGGCGCGATGAATCTCGGCAGCACCAGCACCGGCGTCAACTATCAACCCAGCCGCCTGATGCCTCGTGACGAGCAGCCTTCGGCGCGCTACAGCCAGACCGCGCTGACCGGCAGCACCCAGCAGGCGAAGATCCAGCGTGAGCAAAACTTCAAGCAGGCCGGTGACCTCTATCGCTCGTTCAACCAGAAAGAGCGCAATGACCTGATCGAAAGCTTCGGTGGGTCGCTGGCGACTGCCGATGATGAGAGCAAGCACATCATCCTGTCGTTCCTCTACAAGGCCGATCCTGAGTACGGTACCGGCGTGGCTCGTGTTGCCAAGGGTGATCTGGCGCGGGTCAAGGCGTTGGCGGAAAAGCTGACCGACTGACCCACCGGCGGAAGGGGTAGACCCTGTGGGAGCGAGCCTGCTCGCGATGCGGTGGATCAGTCAGCGACGATGTCGGCTGATAGCCCGCTATCGCGAGTAGGCCCGCTCCTCCATGGGCTTTGGTGATCTTGGGATGGGTGTACACCACCGATTCCCTGTGAGTGCACCTCATAAGGAGATGTCATGAAGGCTAGATTTCTAGTGCCGATAGTTGCGATCTGGTCGACGGTCGCGCTCGCCGACCAGCCAGTACCTGCCGACCCGGCTGCCGTACAGGAACAACTGCATAACTATTATTTCGACGCCGCCCGCCGGGGCGATGTGGAGATGCTCGATACCTTCATCGAGGCGGGTTATTCGCTCGACACCCAGGATGAAAAAGGCTACACCGCGCTGATTCTGGCGGCTTATCACGGCCAGGGACCGGCGGTCGAGCGGCTACTGGCCGCCGGGGCAAATGCCTGTGCCCAGGATAAGCGCGGTAACACGGCGCTGATGGGGGCGATTTTCAAGGGTGAAGTGCAGATTGCTCGTCGTTTGATGTCCACCGATTGCAGTCCCGACCAGCGCAACGCTGCCGGGCAGACCGCTGCGATGTACGCCGGCCTGTTCAAGCGTGCCGAGCTGCTCGACGCCTTGAAGGCCAAGGGCGCCGACCTGCAAGCGACGGACCCGCTGGGCAATACCGCGGCGGATCTGGCCAAGGGTGAAATCAGAATGCCGGCCCCTCGTTGACCTCTGCCTGGGCTATCATCGCGGTTTTTCCCGGGGGTTCAGATGGCCAAGGCAAAGCGCATGTACGGCTGCACCGAGTGCGGCTCGACCTTTCCCAAATGGGCCGGCCAGTGCAGTGAATGCGGCGCCTGGAACACCCTGACCGAGACCATGGTGGAAAGCGGCGGAGCGGCGGCACCCACCGGTCGTACCGGGTGGGCCGGCCAGCAGGCGCAGATCAAGACCCTGGCCGAAGTCAGCGTCGAGGAAATCCCGCGTTTCTCCACCGCGTCCGGTGAGCTGGACCGCGTATTGGGTGGCGGCCTGGTGGACGGTTCGGTGGTGTTGATCGGCGGGGATCCGGGCATTGGCAAATCCACCATCCTGTTGCAAACCTTGTGCAACATCGCCACCCGGATGCCGGCGCTGTACGTCACGGGCGAGGAATCCCAGCAACAGGTCGCCATGCGCGCCCGGCGCCTGGGATTGCCCCAGGATCAACTGCGGGTCATGACCGAGACTTGCATCGAAACCATCATCGCCACGGCCCGCCTGGAAAAGCCCAAAGTGATGGTGATCGACTCGATCCAGACGATTTTCACCGAGCAACTGCAATCGGCACCGGGCGGCGTTTCCCAAGTGCGTGAAAGCGCGGCGCTGCTGGTGCGTTATGCCAAGCAGAGTGGCACGGCGATTTTCCTGGTGGGCCACGTCACCAAGGAAGGCGCGTTGGCGGGCCCGCGAGTACTGGAGCACATGGTGGACACCGTGTTGTATTTCGAGGGTGAGTCCGATGGTCGCCTGCGTTTATTGCGGGCGGTGAAGAACCGCTTCGGCGCGGTCAACGAACTGGGGGTGTTCGGCATGACCGACAGGGGGCTGAAGGAAGTCTCCAACCCTTCGGCGATTTTTCTGACTCGTGCCCAGGAAGAAGTGCCGGGCAGTGTGGTCATGGCCACGTGGGAAGGTACCCGTCCAATGCTGGTGGAGGTGCAGGCGCTGGTGGATGACAGTCACCTGGCGAACCCGCGCCGCGTCACCCTGGGGCTGGATCAGAACCGACTCGCCATGTTGCTGGCTGTCCTGCATCGGCACGGGGGGATCCCGACCCACGACCAGGACGTTTTCCTCAACGTAGTGGGCGGTGTGAAAGTACTGGAAACCGCTTCCGACCTGGCGCTGATGGCGGCGGTGATGTCCAGCCTGCGCAATCGACCGCTACCCCATGACCTGCTGGTGTTCGGTGAAGTGGGGCTGTCGGGCGAAGTGCGGCCGGTGCCCAGTGGTCAGGAGCGACTCAAGGAAGCAGCCAAACACGGCTTCAAGCGGGCGATCGTGCCCAAGGGCAACGCACCGAAGGAAGCGCCACAGGGGTTGCAGATCATTGCCGTGACACGCCTGGAGCAGGCGCTGGATGCGCTGTTCGAATGATACCCGCGCCGTGGAAAGACCTGTGGGAGCAAGCCTGCTCCCACATGGTTGCCGATCAAATCCGGATCAACGCCGCAAACTCCCGCTCCAGCTCCTCCTGATCGCCGAGGTTTAACTCCACGAACCGGCGCAGATAGGAAATGGAGTCCAGATCGATATGCTCACAGACGAAACCCAAATGGCCGTGGTCGTCGTGGGTGAGCCGGACTTCCATTTTTACCTCGACGTCCTTGCCCAGGTGGATATCGGCTTCGAAGGTTTTCTCGGGATCACCCAGCCAGGGCTCGGGTTTTTTGATCAGCAGACCTTTGAGAGACAGGTCCAGTAGCTCCACTGGCCATTTGTAAGGCTCCTGGATCAGTTCGGTCCTGGCATGGAATTCGATTCGTACAAAGCGGCGGCGATCGCTCATTACGCTTTTCCCTCTGGAGATCCATTGACTATAGACCCCAACTGGCAGGGCATCGCCATCTTTCGTCCGCTGGCAGACGAATGTCGAGTATGGTCTTTGTCCGGGTTAGCGCTAAACTCCAGTGGCTGTCTTTCTTGTCCTCTCTGGCTGGAATATAAAAATGACAAACAATAATAGCCTGCTGCGCCATATTCCCTGGCTACTGCTGGCCGTCGTGGGAGCGTGTGCCCTGGGCGTCGTTGCCTTGCGCCGCGGCGAGGCGATCAACGCCCTCTGGATCGTCGTCGCAGCCGTCGCGATCTACCTGGTCGCTTACCGCTACTACAGCCTTTTCATCGCCAACAACGTGATGCAACTCGATGCGCGCCGGGCCACGCCTGCCGTGCTCAACAACGATGGCCTGGACTACGTCCCGACCAACAAACACATCCTCTTCGGTCACCACTTCGCCGCCATCGCCGGCGCCGGGCCGCTGGTCGGGCCGGTCCTGGCCGCGCAGATGGGCTATTTGCCCGGCACGCTCTGGCTGATCGCCGGCGTGGTGCTGGCAGGGGCCGTGCAGGACTTCATGGTCCTGTTCCTCTCCACCCGCCGCAACGGTCGCTCCCTGGGCGACATGGTGCGCGAGGAAATGGGCCGCATCCCCGGCACCATCGCGCTGTTCGGCTGCTTCCTGATCATGATCATCATCCTCGCGGTGCTGGCGCTGATCGTGGTCAAGGCCCTGGCCGAGAGCCCCTGGGGTATCTTCACGGTGATGGCA
>NZ_RQJK02000032.1:0-64506 GCF_022342325.2 Pseudomonas sp. AF32
GAAACGATGCATCGCCGATGGTAGTGTGGGGTTTCCCCATGTGAGAGTAGGTCATCGTCAAGATTAAATTCCGAAACCCCTATCTGCTGACGCAGGTAGGGGTTTTGTTTTGCCCGCAGGAAAGCTCCTTGTGTTTCTATGCAACTGTCTTGTGCATGGCTATCATGCGGGCCTCATTATCAGGGCGTAGTTCGCATGCTCACGTTGCTAGAACTTCTAAAGGATGGCCGTTTCCATTCGGGGCAGACATTAGGCGTGGCGCTCGGAATCAGCCGAAGTGCCGTGTGGAAGCAGTTGCAGCACTTGGAGGCTGAGCTGGGCCTGTCTGTTCATAAGGTTCGAGGCAAGGGCTATCAATTGGCTAAGCCGTTGGTGCTTTTGAATATGGCTGAGATTGGTGCAGAAGAGCCTTGTCAGTGGCCCGTCCATATATTTGATTCTATTGACTCGACCAATGCAGAAGCGTTGCGTTTCATAGAGCGCGGAGTACAGGCGCCGTTCCTTATTTTGGCTGAGCGGCAGACTGCTGGGCGTGGTCGCCGTGGTCGGAAGTGGGTCAGTCCGTTTGCGGATAATCTCTATTACAGCCTGGTGTTACGTATCGATGGTGGGATGCGCCGGATTGAAGGGTTGAGTCTCGTCGTAGGGCTGGCTGTCTTGCGTGCCTTGCACGATATGGGTGTTTTGGAGGCGGGCCTGAAATGGCCTAACGATATCCTGGTCGGCTCGAAGAAAATCGCAGGCATCCTCCTTGAGCTGGTTGGTGATCCAGCAGACGTCTGTCATGTTGTCCTTGGGGTCGGAATCAATGTGAACATGCAGTCTGCTGCTGAAGTTGATCAGCAGTGGACATCCATGAGTCTTGAGGCGGGCAGAACTTTCGATCGGAATGAGCTGGTTGTGCGTTTAGGTGTCAGCCTTCAGCGATACCTGAGGTTGCATCAAGTGTCCGGGTTTTCGGCAATCCAGGAGGAGTGGGAGCGACATCATTTGTGGCAGGGGCGTTCCGTGTCGCTGGTTGCTGGTGCAAATCGTATTGACGGCGTTGTGTTGGGGATTGATCGCCAGGGTGCGCTGCGTTTGAAGGTAGATGACGTGGAAAAAATCTTTAGTGGTGGTGAGCTCAGCCTGAGGTTGCGTGATGATTCTTGAGCTCGATTGTGGCAACAGTTTTATCAAATGGCGCGTTCTGGGTGCTGATGGCGCGACGCCTGTAGATGGCGGGGTGGCTGCCTCTGATGCTGATCTAATCGCCTGTTTGAGTGACGCTGAAAAATTCCAGCTTAAGAAGTGCCGTCTTGTCAGTGTGCGGACCCAGGAAGAAACGGAGTCGTTGATCGCCTCGTTGGTTAATGCGTTTGGAGTATCCGTAGCGCGCGCCGTGTCCACTCGGGAGATGTCGGGTGTCAGAAATGGCTACGAGGATTTTGAGCGATTGGGGCTTGATAGATGGCTGGCTTTGCTCGGGGGGGTTCACCTCGCCTCGGGAGCCTGTCTGGTGCTCGATTTCGGTACGGCCATTACGGCCGATTTCGTAGGTGCAGATGGCGAGCATCTAGGGGGGTTTATTTGCCCGGGGTTGCCTTTGATGCGTAATCAGTTGCGTACACATACCCGGCGAATTCGTTATGACGATATGGCCGCAGAGCGCGCCCATGAAAGCCTTGAGCCAGGTCGCACCACTGTCGAAGCGGTTGAGCGTGGTTGTATGTTGATGCTCAGAGGGTTTGTGCTGACTCAGCTTGAATTGGCCCGACAGTATTGGGGAAAGGATTTCGTTGTGTTTCTGACAGGTGGGGACGCTAATCTGGTTTCGGGCGTTGTCCCGGCTGCCAGGGTGGTGCCTGATCTGGTTTTTGTCGGTCTGGCGATGGCCTGTCCTTTGTCCTGAGGTTTTTATGCGTTGGCTGTTCTTGCTCCTATTGGTTTTGAATGTCTTCTACTACGTTTGGCACCAGCAGGAGGCTCCGCTTCGAGCAAAGGATGTGACTCCGCTGAATCTGTATCGGGGCTCGCAACAAGACATTCATCTTTTGAGCGAAACGGCTGATGCGCTGGTCAGGCGTGATGCGAGCAAGCCTGGGGAATCGCCAAAGACCTGTGCTTATCTGGGCGGTTTCAGTCGCCTGGAGATAGCCAGGCAACTGGAGCAACGACTCGCGGCGTCAGGAATCATTGCACGTGCTGCGCCTTTGAGTTCGCCTGAGGCCGGGGGAGGGTTCTGGGTTCAAGTTCCCTCAGAGCATACTGCGAAATTGAATGAGGCATTGCTTCAAAACCTTTCCAGAGAATTCAATGAGTTAAAACATAAAATAATGCCTTGTGAGGGGGTTGCGCCCTCAGGGTAGTTTGCATAGAATGGCGCCCGCTTCGCAGCGAAGACCTTTAAAGGTTGGCGGTGTGGAGCAAGGTCAACGCAGCTAACCTCAGGTTTTTAATGAGAAAATGGTTGACAGAAGGCTGGCATGATGTAGAATGCCGGCTCGCTTAGGAGGGGTTCCCGAGCGGCCAAAGGGATCAGACTGTAAATCTGACGTCTACGACTTCGAAGGTTCGAATCCTTCCCCCTCCACCAGTTTTAGCGTGAGCTGCAAGCTCCGCGGGTATAGTTTAGTGGTAGAACCTCAGCCTTCCAAGCTGATGATGCGGGTTCGATTCCCGCTACCCGCTCCAAGTTTGCAGGTTGTGCGAAGTGTTTTGCTCTTGTAGCTCAGTTGGTAGAGCACACCCTTGGTAAGGGTGAGGTCAGCGGTTCAAATCCGCTCAAGAGCTCCATCTAACAAGGCAGATATGAAAATATCTGCCTTTGTTTTAATGGTTAGTGTGACTTGCTAATTTCTTCTCCTAGGGGTGATTTCGATGGCTAAGGAAAAGTTCGAACGTAATAAGCCGCACGTCAACGTTGGTACCATTGGTCACGTCGACCACGGTAAAACCACTCTGACCGCTGCTCTGACTCGTGTCTGCTCCGAAGTTTTCGGCTCGGCCAAGGTTGAGTTCGACAAGATCGACAGCGCCCCGGAAGAGAAGGCTCGTGGTATCACCATCAACACCGCTCACGTTGAATACGATTCGGCCGTGCGTCACTACGCGCACGTTGACTGCCCAGGTCACGCCGACTACGTAAAAAACATGATCACCGGTGCTGCCCAGATGGACGGCGCGATCCTGGTTTGCTCGGCCGCCGATGGTCCGATGCCACAAACCCGTGAGCACATCCTGCTGTCCCGTCAGGTTGGCGTTCCATACATCGTTGTCTTCCTGAACAAGGCTGACATGGTTGATGACGCAGAGCTGCTGGAACTGGTCGAGATGGAAGTTCGCGATCTGCTGAGCACCTACGACTTCCCAGGTGACGACACTCCAATCGTTATCGGTTCGGCTCTGATGGCTCTGAACGGCCAAGACGACAACGAGATGGGCACTTCTGCTGTCAAGAAGCTGGTTGAAACCCTGGACAGCTACATTCCAGAACCAGAGCGCGCCATCGACAAGCCGTTCCTGATGCCAATCGAAGACGTGTTCTCGATCTCGGGTCGCGGTACTGTTGTGACTGGTCGTGTTGAGCGTGGCATCGTCCGCATCCAGGAAGAAGTTGAGATCGTCGGTCTGCGCGACACTCAGAAAACTACCTGCACCGGCGTTGAAATGTTCCGTAAGCTGCTGGACGAAGGTCGTGCTGGCGAGAACTGCGGCGTGCTGCTGCGCGGCACCAAGCGTGACGACGTAGAGCGTGGTCAGGTTCTGGTCAAGCCAGGCACCGTCAAGGCTCACACCAAGTTCACCGCAGAAGTTTATGTTCTGAGCAAGGAAGAAGGCGGTCGTCATACTCCGTTCTTCAAAGGCTACCGTCCACAGTTCTACTTCCGTACAACTGACGTGACTGGTAACTGCGAGCTGCCAGAAGGCGTTGAAATGGTAATGCCAGGTGACAACATTCAGATGACTGTCACCCTGATCAAGCCGATCGCGATGGAAGATGGTCTGCGTTTCGCTATTCGTGAAGGCGGTCGTACCGTCGGCGCCGGCGTCGTAGCCAAAGTCATCGAGTAAACAGTTGTAATGTCTTTTTCGGGCCGGCATAATGGTCGGCCTGATTTTGTTTTAGGTCAGTAGCTCAATTGGCAGAGCGACGGTCTCCAAAACCGTAGGTTGGGGGTTCGATTCCCTCCTGACCTGCCAGATTCACTCGTGTGTCTGGCTTTCTTTTCACAGGATCTTCATAGATGACTCCTAAAGCTGAAGCTGAAGGCTCTCGCTTCGATCTGCTCAAGTGGCTAGTGGTAGTCGCTTTGGTGGCTGTTGGCGTTGTTGGCAATCAGTATTTTTCTGCTTCGCCGATCCTGTACCGTGTACTTGCATTGCTTGCTATTGCTGCTGTTGCTGCCTTTGTAGGTCTGCAGACGGCTAAGGGCAGGTCTTTCTTTGTACTCGCTAAGGAAGCTCGCACCGAGATTCGTAAAGTCGTATGGCCAACTCGCCAAGAAACCACGCAAACCACGTTGATTGTCGTGGCTGTTGTTCTGGTGATGGCGTTGCTGTTGTGGGGGCTCGACTCCCTGCTCGGCTGGCTTGTTTCCTTGATTGTTGGCTAAGGGTGTCCCGTGGCTAAGCGTTGGTACGTTGTGCATGCTTACTCGGGTTACGAGAAGCATGTCATGCGCTCGCTGATAGAGCGCGTAAAGCTCGCTGGCATGGAAGATGGCTTTGGCGAAATTCTGGTCCCCACTGAAGAAGTGGTTGAGATGCGTAACGGCCAGAAACGCAAAAGTGAACGTAAGTTCTTCCCAGGTTACGTGCTGGTGCAGATGGATATGAACGAAGGGACTTGGCACTTGGTCAAGGACACCCCTCGGGTCATGGGCTTTATTGGCGGTACTGCTGATAAGCCTGCGCCGATTACAGACAAAGAGGCAGAAGCGATTCTGCGTCGCGTCGCTGATGGTAGCGACAAGCCCAAGCCGAAGACATTGTTTGAGCCAGGTGAAGTTGTACGTGTCACTGATGGTCCATTCGCTGACTTCAATGGCACGGTTGAAGAAGTTAACTACGAAAAGAGCCGGATCCAGGTGGCAGTGCTCATTTTCGGTCGCTCTACTCCGGTAGAGTTGGAGTTCAGTCAGGTCGAAAAGGTCTGATTGAACAGGCATCCCAACCCCACAGCCCAAGGCTGTGGGGTTTTGTCGTCACTGGGATAAACGCGCAAGTAACCGGGGAGCCTTTCGAGGCGTTCGAACCCGTAATTGGAGTGCCTCATGGCCAAGAAGATTACCGCTTACATCAAGCTGCAAGTGAAGGCCGCTCAGGCTAACCCAAGCCCACCCGTTGGTCCTGCTCTGGGTCAGCACGGCGTGAACATCATGGAATTCTGCAAGGCCTTCAACGCCCGTACCCAGGGTCTTGAGCCAGGTCTGCCGACTCCAGTGATCATCACTGTCTATAGCGACCGTAGCTTCACTTTCGAAACAAAAAGCACCCCTGCTTCGGTTCTGCTGAAGAAGGCTGCAGGTTTGACCAGCGGTTCCGCTCGTCCAAACACTGTTAAGGTTGGCACCGTTACCCGTGCTCAGCTGGAAGAAATCGCGAAAACCAAAAACGCGGATCTGACTGCAGCTGATATGGATGCAGCCGTGCGTACTATCGCCGGTTCTGCTCGTAGCATGGGCCTTAACGTGGAGGGTGTGTAATGGCTAAGCTGACCAAGCGTCAAAAGGCTATCGCCAGCAAAATCGAAGCAGGCAAGGCCTACAACTTTGTAGATGCCGCTGCCCTGCTGGCCGAGCTGTCGACTGTCAAGTTCAGCGAGTCGTTCGACGTTGCTGTAAACCTGGGTGTTGATCCACGTAAATCCGACCAGGTCGTTCGTAGCGCTACCGTGCTGCCACACGGCACTGGCAAGACCGTTCGCGTTGCCGTCTTCACTCAGGGCCCAGCAGCTGAAGCTGCTCTGGCTGCTGGTGCTGACCGCGTAGGCATGGACGATCTGGCTGCCGAAATGAAAGGCGGCGAGTTGAACTACGACGTCGTTATCGCATCCCCGGATGCCATGCGTGTTGTAGGTCAACTGGGTCAGATTCTCGGTCCACGTGGCCTGATGCCTAACCCTAAAGTTGGCACCGTAACGCCAGACGTAGCGACCGCGGTCAAGAACGCCAAGGCTGGTCAGGTTCGTTATCGCACCGACAAAAACGGCATCATCCACACCTCCGTTGGCAAGATCGGCTTCGATGCGGTCAAGCTGAAGGAGAACGTTGAAGCCCTGATCGCTGATCTGAAGCGCATCAAGCCAGCTTCTTCGAAAGGTATCTATGTCAAGCGCGTTACCCTGAGCACCACCATGGGCCCGGGTCTGGTCATCGACCAAAGCTCGCTCGACGCGTAAGACTCGAATTGGCGCAAGCGATTGCGCCAATTGAAAAATTGGGGTCCCTGCCTGGCGGGGGCTATCCAAGACCGTAGGCGACGCAAGTCTTAAACCACAAGCCTACGCAGATGGTGCTCCCGGTTCCTTACCGAATCAGACACCAAAACGACATTCGGTTCCGACCGAATGAAACGGTAACAAGCAGGAGTTAAACCCGTGGCAATTAAACTCGAAGACAAGAAGGCCATCGTCGCTGAAGTCAACGAGGCTGCCAAAGTCGCTCTGTCCGCTGTCGTGGCTGATGCCCGTGGCGTAACAGTAGGCGCTATGACCGGACTCCGTAAAGAGGCCCGCGAAGCTGGCGTTTATGTACGTGTTGTACGTAACACCCTGCTCAAGCGCGCTGTTGAAGGCACTCAATATGACGTGCTCAACGACGCGTTCGTCGGCCCGACCCTGATTGCATTCTCGAAAGAACATCCGGGCGCTGCCGCCCGTATCTTCAAAGAGTTCGCAAAGGGTCAGGACAAGTTCGAGATCAAGGCAGCTGCGTTCGAGGGCAAGTTCCTCGCAGCTAACCAAATCGACGTACTGGCAACTCTGCCGACCCGTGACGAAGCAATTTCTCAGCTGATGAGCGTGATTCAAGGCGCTACCAGCAAATTGGCTCGTACTCTGGCGGCAATTCGCGACCAGAAAGAAGCAGCTGCAGCCTGAGGCTGAGCGTTTCCTCTTCCGCGTATTTTTGTTTATTTCGATGGCCGTGCCGGCTATCCCCCAATTCAGGAATTGAGTCATGTCTCTGACTAACGAACAAATCATCGAAGCAATCGGCGAAAAATCCGTAATGGAAATCGTTGAGCTGATCAAGGCAATGGAAGAGAAGTTCGGCGTTACCGCCGCTGCTGCTACCGTTGCTGCTGCTGGTCCAGCTGCTGTCGTTGAAGAGCAAACCGAGTTCAACGTTGTTCTGGCTGCTGCTGGCGACAAGAAAGTCAACGTGATCAAGGCTGTTCGTGAACTGACCGGTCTGGGTCTGAAAGAAGCCAAGGAGAAGGTTGACACCGCTCCTCAGGTCATCGCTGAAGGCGTTTCGAAAGAAGCTGCTGAAGACGCGAAGAAGAAGCTGGAAGAAGCAGGCGCTACCGTCGAAATCAAGTAATTTCGACCTTGCGTCTCCAGCCCGAGCGTCGAGCGAAAGGCTGATGGCTGGTGGCTTTTGCCACCGGCCTTTTTCTGTTATTGGCAGCCGACTGGGTCGGTGCTGATAACAAGCTGTAACCACCCGAGGCGGTGGCGCAAACCATGGGGTTTGCACGATTTTCTGGCTGCTCCCGTCGGGAGAGGCCAAACAAGCAGGTGACCAAGCTGGGGAACGCTGATGGCTTACTCATATACTGAGAAAAAACGTATCCGCAAGGACTTTAGCAAGTTGCCGGACGTCATGGATGTGCCGTACCTCCTGGCCATCCAGCTGGATTCGTATCGTGAATTCTTGCAAGCGGGAGCGACTAAAGATCAGTTCCGCGACGTGGGCCTGCATGCGGCCTTCAAATCCGTTTTCCCGATCATCAGCTACTCCGGCAATGCTGCGCTGGAGTACGTCGGTTATCGTCTGGGCGAACCGGCATTTGATGTCAAAGAATGCGTATTGCGCGGCGTAACTTACGCCGTACCTTTGCGGGTAAAAGTGCGCCTGATCATTTTCGACAAAGAGTCGTCGAACAAAGCGATCAAGGACATCAAAGAGCAAGAAGTCTACATGGGTGAAATCCCCCTGATGACTGAAAACGGTACCTTCGTAATCAACGGTACCGAGCGTGTAATCGTTTCCCAGCTGCACCGTTCTCCGGGCGTGTTCTTCGACCACGACCGCGGCAAGACGCACAGCTCCGGCAAGCTGCTTTACTCCGCACGTATCATTCCTTACCGCGGCTCCTGGCTGGACTTCGAGTTCGACCCGAAAGACTGCGTGTTCGTGCGTATCGACCGTCGTCGCAAGCTGCCTGCATCGGTATTGCTGCGCGCGCTCGGCTATACCACCGAGGAAGTGCTCGACGCGTTCTACACCACCAACGTCTTCCATGTGCAAGGTGAAAACCTCAGCCTGGAACTGGTGCCTCAGCGCCTGCGCGGTGAAATCGCCGTTCTCGATATCCAGGATGACAAAGGCAAGGTCATTGTCGAGCAGGGTCGTCGTATCACCGCTCGTCATATCAACCAGCTGGAAAAGGCCGGAATCAAAGAGCTGCAAGTGCCCATGGACTACGTCCTCGGTCGCACCACGGCCAAGGCCATCGTTCACCCGGCCACTGGCGAGATCCTGGCAGAGTGCAACACCGAGCTGAACACTGAAATCCTGGCGAAGATCGTCAAGGCTCAGGTCGTTCGTATCGAAACGCTGTACACCAACGATATCGATTGTGGTCCGTTCATTTCCGATACGTTGAAGATCGACTCCACCGGCAACCAACTGGAAGCGCTGGTCGAGATCTATCGCATGATGCGTCCTGGCGAGCCGCCAACCAAAGATGCTGCCGAAACCCTGTTCAACAACCTGTTCTTCAGCCCAGAGCGCTATGACCTGTCTGCGGTCGGCCGGATGAAGTTCAACCGTCGTATCGGTCGCACCGAAATCGAAGGTTCGGGCGTACTGAACAAGGATGACATCGTTGCGGTACTCAAGACCCTGGTCGACATCCGTAACGGCAAGGGCATCGTCGATGACATCGACCACTTGGGTAACCGTCGTGTTCGCTGCGTCGGCGAAATGGCTGAGAACCAGTTCCGCGTTGGCCTGGTGCGTGTAGAGCGCGCGGTCAAGGAACGTCTGTCGATGGCTGAAAGCGAAGGCCTGATGCCGCAAGATCTGATCAACGCCAAGCCGGTAGCGGCTGCGGTGAAAGAGTTCTTCGGTTCGAGCCAGCTGTCCCAGTTCATGGACCAGAACAACCCGCTGTCCGAGATCACCCACAAGCGTCGTGTCTCTGCACTCGGCCCAGGCGGTCTGACTCGTGAGCGCGCAGGCTTCGAAGTTCGTGACGTACACCCGACCCACTACGGTCGCGTATGCCCGATCGAAACGCCGGAAGGTCCGAACATCGGTCTGATCAACTCCCTGGCTGCCTATGCACGCACCAACCAGTACGGCTTCCTGGAAAGCCCGTATCGCGTGGTGAAGGAAGGGCTGGTCACCGACGAGATCGTGTTCCTGTCCGCCATTGAAGAGGCCGATCACGTGATCGCCCAGGCTTCGGCGACCATGAACGAAAAAGGTCAGTTGATCGACGAGCTGGTAGCTGTTCGTCACCTGAACGAGTTCACGGTAAAGGCGCCGGAAGACGTCACCCTGATGGACGTTTCGCCCAAGCAGGTAGTATCGGTCGCGGCCTCGCTGATCCCGTTCCTCGAGCACGACGACGCCAACCGTGCGTTGATGGGTTCGAACATGCAGCGTCAGGCTGTACCGACCTTGCGTGCCGACAAGCCGCTGGTAGGTACTGGCATGGAGCGTAACGTTGCCCGTGACTCCGGCGTTTGCGTCGTGGCTCGTCGTGGTGGTGTGATCGACTCCGTCGATGCCAGCCGTATCGTGGTTCGCGTAGCCGATGACGAAGTTGAGCCAGGCGAAGCCGGTGTCGACATCTACAACCTGACCAAATACACCCGCTCCAACCAGAACACCTGCATCAACCAGCGTCCGCTGGTGAGCAAGGGTGATCGGGTACAGCGCAGCGACATCATGGCCGACGGCCCGTCCACCGACATGGGTGAACTGGCACTGGGTCAGAACATGCGCATCGCGTTCATGGCATGGAACGGCTTCAACTTCGAAGACTCCATCTGCCTGTCCGAGCGTGTAGTGCAGGAAGACCGCTTTACCACGATCCACATCCAGGAACTGACCTGTGTGGCGCGTGACACCAAGCTTGGCCCAGAGGAAATCACTGCGGACATCCCGAACGTGGGTGAAGCCGCTCTGAACAAACTGGACGAAGCCGGTATCGTTTATGTAGGTGCTGAAGTAGGCGCTGGCGACATCCTGGTTGGTAAGGTCACCCCTAAAGGCGAGACCCAGCTGACTCCGGAAGAAAAACTGCTGCGTGCCATCTTCGGTGAAAAAGCCAGCGACGTTAAAGACACCTCTCTGCGCGTGCCTACCGGCACCAAGGGTACTGTCATTGATGTACAGGTCTTCACTCGCGACGGCGTTGAGCGTGATGCTCGTGCCCTGTCCATCGAGAAGAGCCAGCTGGACGAGATTCGCAAGGACCTGAACGAAGAGTTCCGTATCGTTGAAGGCGCCACTTTCGAACGGCTGCGCGCAGCGTTGGTCGGCCACAAGGTCGAAGGCGGCGCGGGCCTGAAGAAAGGTCAGGAAATCACCGACGAAGTGCTCGACGGTCTTGAACACGGCCAGTGGTTCAAGCTGCGCATGGCTGAAGATGCTCTGAACGAGCAGCTCGAGAAGGCCCAGGCCTATATCGTTGATCGTCGCCGACTGCTGGACGACAAGTTCGAAGACAAGAAGCGCAAGCTGCAGCAAGGCGATGACCTGGCTCCGGGCGTGCTGAAAATCGTCAAGGTCTACCTGGCAATCCGTCGTCGCATCCAGCCGGGCGACAAGATGGCCGGTCGTCACGGTAACAAGGGTGTGGTCTCCGTGATCATGCCGGTTGAAGACATGCCGCACGATGCCAACGGCACCCCGGTCGATGTCGTCCTCAACCCGCTCGGCGTACCTTCGCGTATGAACGTCGGTCAGATCCTTGAAACCCACCTGGGCCTCGCGGCCAAGGGCCTGGGCGAGAAGATCAACCGCATGCTCGAGGAGCAACGCAAGGTAGCCGACCTGCGCAAGTTCCTGCATGAGATCTACAACGAAATCGGTGGTCGCAACGAAGACCTCGACAGCTTCTCCGACCAGGAGATCCTGGATCTGGCGAAGAACCTCAAGGGCGGCGTTCCAATGGCCACTCCGGTGTTCGACGGTGCCAAGGAAGTTGAAATCAAGGCCATGCTGAAACTGGCAGACCTGCCGGAAAGCGGCCAGATGCAACTGTTCGATGGCCGTACCGGCAACAAGTTCGAGCGCCCGGTTACCGTTGGCTACATGTACATGCTGAAGCTGAACCACTTGGTAGACGACAAGATGCACGCTCGTTCTACCGGTTCTTACAGCCTGGTTACCCAGCAGCCGCTGGGTGGTAAGGCGCAGTTCGGTGGTCAGCGTTTCGGGGAGATGGAGGTCTGGGCACTGGAAGCGTACGGTGCTGCATACACTCTGCAGGAAATGCTCACAGTGAAGTCGGACGATGTGAACGGCCGGACCAAGATGTACAAAAACATCGTGGACGGCGATCACCGTATGGAGCCGGGCATGCCCGAGTCCTTCAACGTGTTGATCAAGGAAATTCGTTCCCTCGGCATCGATATCGATCTGGAAACCGAATAACACGTGACGCGAATCGAGAGCGGGGCTGTAGTGCCCGCTCTCTGCTCCGCCAGGAGGAAAGGCCTTGAAAGACCTACTGAATTTGCTGAAAAACCAGGGTCAAGTCGAAGAGTTCGACGCCATCCGTATTGGATTGGCCTCGCCTGAGATGATCCGTTCGTGGTCGTTCGGTGAAGTTAAAAAGCCGGAAACCATCAACTACCGTACGTTCAAACCCGAGCGTGACGGTCTGTTCTGCGCCAAGATCTTTGGCCCGGTAAAGGATTACGAGTGCCTGTGCGGTAAGTACAAGCGCTTGAAGCACCGTGGTGTGATCTGCGAGAAGTGCGGCGTTGAAGTCGCGCTGGCAAAAGTTCGTCGTGAGCGCATGGCGCACATTGAATTGGCATCGCCGGTTGCTCACATCTGGTTCCTGAAATCGCTGCCGTCCCGTATCGGCTTGCTGATGGACATGACCCTGCGTGATATCGAACGTGTTCTCTACTTCGAGAGCTATGTCGTTATCGATCCAGGTATGACCACCCTTGAAAAAGGTCAGCTGCTCAACGACGAACAGTACTTCGAAGCGCTGGAAGAGTTTGGCGACGATTTCGATGCCCGCATGGGTGCCGAAGCTGTCCGCGAACTGCTGCACGCGATCGACCTGGAACACGAGATTGGCCGTCTGCGCGAAGAAATCCCGCAGACCAACTCCGAAACCAAGATCAAGAAGCTGTCCAAGCGTCTGAAGTTGATGGAAGCCTTCCAAGGCTCCGGCAACCTGCCTGAGTGGATGGTGTTGACCGTTCTGCCGGTTCTGCCGCCAGACCTGCGTCCACTGGTTCCGCTCGATGGCGGTCGCTTCGCGACGTCCGACCTCAACGATCTGTATCGTCGAGTGATCAACCGTAACAACCGCTTGAAGCGCCTGCTCGATCTGTCCGCTCCGGACATCATCGTGCGCAACGAAAAGCGTATGTTGCAGGAGGCCGTCGACGCGTTGCTCGACAACGGTCGTCGTGGTCGCGCCATCACCGGCTCCAACAAGCGTCCTCTGAAATCCCTGGCCGACATGATCAAGGGTAAACAGGGTCGTTTCCGTCAGAACCTGCTCGGTAAGCGTGTTGACTACTCCGGTCGTTCGGTAATTACCGTAGGTCCGACCCTGCGTCTGCACCAGTGCGGTCTGCCTAAGAAAATGGCTCTGGAACTGTTCAAGCCGTTCATTTTCGGCAAGCTGGAAATGCGTGGTCTTGCTACCACCATCAAAGCCGCCAAGAAAATGGTCGAGCGCGAGCTGCCAGAGGTCTGGGACG
This sequence comes from Pseudomonas sp. AF32, assembly GCF_022342325.2. Taxonomy (NCBI): domain Bacteria; kingdom Pseudomonadati; phylum Pseudomonadota; class Gammaproteobacteria; order Pseudomonadales; family Pseudomonadaceae; genus Pseudomonas; species Pseudomonas sp. AF32. Next base: position 13,115 of record NZ_RQJK02000032.1, read on the forward strand.
TTCTCGCTGAAGTGATCCGCGAACACCCCGTACTGCTCAACCGTGCGCCGACCCTTCACCGTCTGGGTATCCAGGCGTTTGAACCGGTACTGATCGAAGGTAAGGCTATCCAGCTGCACCCTCTGGTCTGTGCTGCGTACAACGCCGACTTCGACGGCGACCAAATGGCCGTGCACGTACCGCTGACGCTGGAAGCCCAGCTGGAAGCGCGCGCGTTGATGATGTCCACCAACAACATCCTGTCGCCAGCCAACGGTGAACCAATCATCGTTCCGTCGCAGGACGTTGTATTGGGTCTGTACTACATGACTCGTGAAGCGATCAACGCCAAGGGCGAAGGTCGTGTATTCGCGGACCTGCAGGAAGTTGACCGTGTGTTCCGTGCCGGCGAAGCCGCACTGCACGCCAAGGTCAAGGTGCGGATCAACGAAACCGTTAACGATCGCGATGGCAACAGCGTGACCAACACTCGTATCGTCGACACCACTGTCGGCCGTGCGCTGTTGTTCCAGGTTGTGCCGAAAGGCCTGTCCTTCGACGTCGTCAACCTGCCGATGAAGAAAAAGGCGATCTCCAAGCTGATCAACCAGTGCTATCGCGTGGTGGGTCTGAAAGAGACCGTGATCTTCGCTGACCAGTTGATGTACACCGGTTTTGCTTATTCGACCATCTCCGGCGTTTCCATCGGTGTTAACGACTTCGTTATCCCGGATGAAAAAGCCCGCATCATCGGTACCGCTACCGAAGAAGTTAAAGAGATCGAGAGCCAGTACGCCTCCGGCCTGGTAACCCAGGGTGAGAAGTACAACAAAGTGATCGACCTCTGGTCGAAGGCGAACGATGAAGTCTCCAAGGCGATGATGGCCAACCTCTCGAAAGAGAAGGTCATCGACCGTCATGGCGACGAAGTCGAACAGGAATCCTTCAACTCGATGTACATGATGGCCGACTCGGGTGCACGGGGTTCTGCTGCGCAGATCCGTCAGCTCGCCGGTATGCGTGGCCTGATGGCCAAGCCGGACGGTTCCATCATCGAGACTCCGATTACCGCGAACTTCCGTGAAGGCCTGAGCGTACTCCAGTACTTCATTTCCACTCACGGTGCTCGTAAAGGTCTTGCGGATACCGCGTTGAAAACGGCGAACTCCGGTTACCTGACCCGTCGTCTGGTAGACGTGGCGCAGGACCTGGTGGTGACCGAGATCGATTGCGGCACCGAGCATGGCCTGGTCATGACGCCGCACATCGAAGGCGGTGACGTGGTAGAGCCGTTGGGTGAGCGCGTATTGGGTCGTGTCATTGCCCGTGACGTCTTCAAGCCGGGTACTGAGGATGTAATCGTTCCTGCTGGCACCCTGGTCGATGAGAAGTGGGTCGAGTTCATCGAGCTCAACAGCATCGACGAAGTGATCGTGCGCTCGCCGATCAGCTGCGAAACTCGCTACGGCATCTGTGCCAAGTGCTACGGTCGCGATCTGGCTCGTGGTCACCAGGTGAACATCGGTGAAGCGGTCGGCGTAATCGCTGCCCAGTCCATCGGTGAGCCGGGTACCCAGCTGACGATGCGTACGTTCCACATCGGTGGTGCTGCAAGCCGGACCTCCGCAGCCGACAGCGTTCAGGTGAAAAATGGCGGTACCGTCCGTCTGCACAACCTGAAGCACGTAGAGCGAGTGGACGGTCACCTGGTTGCGGTATCCCGTTCCGGTGAGCTGGCGATTGCAGATGACTTCGGTCGTGAGCGTGAGCGCTACAAGCTGCCATACGGTGCCGTGATTTCGGTCAAGGAAGGCGACAAGGTCGACGCTGGCGCCATCGTTGCCAAGTGGGACCCGCACACTCACCCGATCGTCACCGAGATGAAAGGTACCGTGACCTACGTGGGCATGGAAGAGGGCATCACGATCAAGCGTCAGACCGACGAATTGACCGGTATGACCAACATCGAAGTGCTCGACGTCAAAGACCGTCCGGCTGCTGGCAAGGACATCCGTCCTGCGGTGAAGATGGTCGACGACAATGGCAAGGACCTGTTGCTGCCAGGCACTGACGTAATCGCTCAGTACTTCCTGCCAGCCAACGCCTTGGTCGGTGTTGCGGACGGTGCGCAGATCGCGATCGGTGATGTTATCGCTCGTATCCCGCAGGAAACTTCGAAAACCCGTGACATCACCGGTGGTCTGCCGCGTGTTGCCGACTTGTTCGAAGCCCGTCGTCCGAAAGAGGCCTCGATCCTGGCTGAAGTCAGCGGCACCATCGCGTTCGGTAAAGAGACCAAGGGCAAGCGCCGTCTGGTCATTACACCGAATGACGGTAGCGATCCGTACGAAGAGTTGATTCCGAAGTGGCGCCACCTGAACGTCTTCGAAGGCGAACAGGTCAACCGCGGCGAAGTTATCTCCGACGGCCCGAGCGATCCTCACGACATCCTGCGTCTGCTGGGCGTGAGTGCGCTGGCCAAGTACATCGTGAACGAGATCCAGGACGTTTACCGTCTGCAAGGTGTGAAGATCAACGACAAGCACATCGAGACCATCCTGCGTCAGATGCTGCGTAAAGTTGAGATCACCGAGTCCGGCGATTCCAGCTTCATCAAGGGCGACCAGATGGAACTGACTCACGTGCTGGTGGAGAACGAGCGTCTGGCAGCCGAAGACAAGTTCGTTGCCAAGTTCACTCGCGTATTGCTGGGTATTACCAAGGCGTCGCTGTCCACCGAATCGTTCATCTCGGCGGCTTCCTTCCAGGAAACCACCCGTGTACTGACCGAAGCGGCGGTAACCGGCAAGCGCGATTATCTGCGTGGCCTGAAAGAAAACGTGGTCGTGGGTCGTCTGATCCCGGCAGGTACTGGTTTGGCCTATCACAGCGAGCGTAAGCGTCGCCGTGATGCAGACAAGCCTCTGCGCGTAAGCGCCAGTGAAGTGGAAGCTGCACTGACCGAAGCACTGAACTCGAGTGGTAACTGAGTTCTGCGGTAATTGAGTGCCTGGCCCTGATCACTCCGTTCGGCGGATCGAGACAAATTGTCGAGATTCGGCGGGCGGGGAGGTCGGGGCCTCGCCTTGACTGGGGCCAAGATCCTCTTTAGACTCTTGATCCCCTAAATTTGGCGGGAATTCGTTCCTGCCATTTTTGCTTTTCTTGTAAGACAATAGCGTCGCAAGACAACAGTGGAGCTAGTAGATGGCAACTATCAACCAGCTGGTACGTCAGCCGCGCAAGCGTATCGTCGAGAAATCCGACGTGCCTGCGCTGCAGAACTGCCCGCAACGTCGTGGCGTATGCACTCGTGTGTATACCACTACGCCGAAAAAACCTAACTCGGCACTGCGTAAAGTATGCCGTGTGCGTCTGACCAACGGTTTCGAGGTTTCCTCGTACATCGGTGGTGAAGGCCACAACCTGCAGGAGCACAGCGTGGTCCTGATCCGTGGCGGTCGTGTAAAAGACTTGCCAGGTGTTCGTTATCACACCGTTCGCGGCTCCTTGGATACCTCCGGCGTTAAAGGCCGTAACCAGGGTCGTTCGAAGTACGGTACCAAGCGTCCGAAGTAATCGGTCGTTTTGCAGTTTTCTTTTTTATTGAGTCGATAAGAGTAAGGTCGGGCACGCACCTGCTGTCCCGGGCTAACCTGAAGACCGTTTGAGGGCTTATCAATGCCAAGACGTCGCGTAGCAGCCAAACGTGAGATTCTGGACGATCCGAAATACGGAAGCCAGATTCTCGCCAAGTTCATGAACCACGTAATGGAAAGCGGCAAGAAAGCCGTTGCCGAGCGTATTGTTTATGGCGCACTGGACAAAGTTAAGGAACGCAAGAACAGCGATCCCCTGGAAATCTTCGAAAAAGCTCTCGACGCCATCGCTCCGCTGGTCGAAGTGAAGTCGCGCCGTGTAGGCGGTGCTACTTACCAGGTTCCGGTCGAAGTTCGTCCGTCCCGTCGTAACGCCCTGGCAATGCGCTGGTTGGTAGACTTCGCCCGCAAGCGCGGCGAGAAGTCCATGGCTCTGCGTTTGGCTGGCGAACTGTTGGACGCTGCTGAAGGTAAAGGTGCTGCAGTTAAGAAGCGTGAAGACGTGCACCGTATGGCTGAAGCCAACAAGGCTTTCTCGCACTACCGCTTCTAATTCTGGCGTCACTAATTTCGCGAGGGCTTTATGGCTCGTACAACTGATATCAAGCGCTACCGTAACATTGGTATCGTTGCTCACGTGGACGCGGGTAAAACCACTACCACTGAGCGCGTCCTGTTCTACACGGGCGTAAACCACAAAATGGGCGAGGTGCATGATGGCGCCGCGACCATGGACTGGATGGTACAAGAGCAGGAGCGGGGTATTACCATTACTTCCGCGGCTACCACTGCTTTCTGGGAAGGCTCCAACAAGCAATTCCCTAAGCACCGCTTCAACATCATCGACACCCCCGGCCACGTGGACTTCACCATTGAAGTAGAGCGTTCGCTGCGTGTGCTCGACGGTGCTGTCGTTGTGTTCTGTGGTACTTCGGGTGTTGAGCCTCAGTCGGAAACCGTATGGCGTCAGGCCAACAAGTACGGCGTTCCTCGTCTTGTCTACGTGAACAAGATGGACCGTGCCGGCGCCAACTTCCTGCGCGTCGTTGGTCAGATCAAGCAGCGTCTGGGTCACACTCCAGTGCCTATCCAGTTGGCTATCGGTGCCGAAGACAACTTCGAAGGTCAGATCGATCTGATGACCATGGAAGCTGTTCGCTGGAACGATAACGACAAGGGTATGGCTGCTGTTCGTGGTCCGATCCCGGCTGAGCTGCAAGAGCTGGCTGAAGAGTGGCGCAGCAATATGGTCGAGGCAGCTGCCGAAGCCAACGAAGAGCTGATGAACAAGTACCTGGAAGGCGAAGAGCTCACGATCGAAGAGATCAAGGGTGCTCTGCGTCAGCGTACTATCGCTGGTGAAATCGTTCTGGCTGTTTGCGGTTCTTCCTTCAAGAACAAGGGTGTTCCCCTGGTTCTCGACGCCGTTATCGACTATCTGCCTGCACCGGTCGACATTCCGGCCATCAAGGGTACCGACCCTGATGACGAAACTGTCGAAATGGAGCGTCACGCAGACGATGCTGAGCCGTTCTCGGCTCTGGCGTTCAAGATCGCTACCGACCCGTTCGTGGGTACCCTTACCTTTGCTCGTGTCTACTCGGGCGTGTTGAACTCCGGTGACGGCGTTATCAACTCGGTCAAGGGTAAAAAAGAGCGCGTGGGTCGTATGGTGCAGATGCACGCCAACACCCGCGAAGAGATCAAGGAAGTACGCGCTGGTGACATCGCGGCCCTGATCGGTATGAAGGACGTCACCACTGGTGACACCCTGTGCTCCGCTGACAAGCCAATCATCCTGGTTCGCATGGACTTCCCGGAGCCGGTTATCTCGGTTGCCGTTGAGCCAAAAACCAAGGATGACCAGGAAAAAATGGGTATCGCTCTGGGCAAGCTGGCTCAGGAAGACCCGTCTTTCCGCGTCAAAACCGATGAAGAGACTGGTCAGACGATCATCTCCGGCATGGGCGAATTGCACCTGGACATCCTGGTTGACCGGATGCGTCGTGAGTTCAACGTCGAAGCCAACATCGGTAAGCCGCAGGTTTCCTATCGTGAGAAGATCACGAAGTCCTGCGAGATCGAAGGCAAGTTCGTTCGTCAGTCCGGCGGTCGTGGCCAGTTCGGTCACTGCTGGATCCGTTTTGCACCTGCTGACGAAGGTCAGGAAGGTCTGCAGTTCCTGAACGAAGTAGTGGGTGGTGTGGTTCCGAAGGAATACATCCCGGCTATCCAGAAGGGTATCGAAGAGCAGATGAAGAACGGCGTTGTTGCCGGCTATCCGCTGATCGGCCTGAAGGCTACTGTGTTCGATGGTTCTTACCACGACGTCGACTCCAACGAGATGGCGTTCAAGGTGGCGGCCTCCATGGCGACCAAGCAGCTGGCTACCAAGGGTGGCGGTGTTGTGCTTGAGCCGATCATGAAGGTTGAAGTCGTAACACCTGAGGATTACATGGGCGACGTGATGGGTGACCTGAACCGTCGTCGCGGTCTGATCCAGGGTATGGAAGATACGGTCTCCGGCAAGGTTATCCGTGCCGAGGTTCCGCTGGGTGAGATGTTCGGTTATGCAACCGACGTTCGTTCCATGTCCCAGGGTCGCGCGAGCTACTCTATGGAATTCTCCAAATACTCCGAAGCTCCGTCGAACATCGTCGAAGCTCTCGTTAAAAAACAAGGCTGATTCAGCCCCTTTAGGCTAGGAGTTAATTGTCGTGGCTAAAGAAAAATTTGAACGTAACAAACCGCACGTCAACGTCGGCACCATCGGTCACGTTGACCACGGTAAAACCACTCTGACCGCTGCTCTGACTCGTGTCTGCTCCGAAGTTTTCGGCTCGGCCAAGGTTGAGTTCGACAAGATCGACAGCGCCCCGGAAGAGAAGGCTCGTGGTATCACCATCAACACCGCTCACGTTGAATACGATTCGGCCGTGCGTCACTACGCGCACGTTGACTGCCCAGGTCACGCCGACTACGTAAAAAACATGATCACCGGTGCTGCCCAGATGGACGGCGCGATCCTGGTTTGCTCGGCCGCCGATGGTCCGATGCCACAAACCCGTGAGCACATCCTGCTGTCCCGTCAGGTTGGCGTTCCATACATCGTTGTCTTCCTGAACAAGGCTGACATGGTTGATGACGCAGAGCTGCTGGAGCTGGTCGAGATGGAAGTTCGCGATCTGCTGAGCACCTACGACTTCCCAGGTGACGATACTCCAATCGTTATCGGTTCGGCTCTGATGGCTCTGAACGGCCAAGACGACAACGAAATGGGCACTTCTGCTGTCAAGAAGCTGGTTGAAACCCTGGACAGCTATATTCCAGAACCAGAGCGCGCCATCGACAAGCCGTTCCTGATGCCAATCGAAGACGTGTTCTCGATCTCGGGTCGCGGTACTGTTGTGACTGGTCGTGTTGAGCGTGGCATCGTCCGCATCCAGGAAGAAGTTGAGATCGTCGGTCTGCGCGACACTCAGAAAACTACCTGCACCGGCGTTGAAATGTTCCGTAAGCTGCTGGACGAAGGTCGTGCTGGCGAGAACTGCGGCGTGCTGCTGCGTGGCACCAAGCGTGACGACGTAGAGCGTGGTCAGGTTCTGGTCAAGCCAGGCACCGTCAAGGCTCACACCAAGTTCACCGCAGAAGTTTATGTTCTGAGCAAGGAAGAAGGCGGTCGTCATACTCCGTTCTTCAAAGGCTACCGTCCACAGTTCTACTTCCGTACAACTGACGTGACTGGTAACTGCGAGCTGCCAGAAGGCGTTGAAATGGTAATGCCAGGTGACAACATTCAGATGACTGTCACCCTGATCAAGCCGATCGCGATGGAAGATGGTCTGCGTTTCGCTATCCGTGAAGGCGGTCGTACCGTCGGCGCCGGCGTCGTAGCCAAAGTCATCGAATAAGACTCTTGTAGAGTCAGCTCGATGAGTTGAAAAAGCCCCCGCTTAGCGGGGGCTTTTTTATTGAGTTGACACCTACCAGGGGCGTCTATAGAATTGCGCCTCCTTTTAACGGGCGTATTGCGCCCGGTGGGAATAGCAGCCGGAGTCTGAAATCCAATGCAAAATCAGCAAATCCGTATCAGGTTGAAGGCCTTTGACCATCGCCTGATCGACCAATCCACCCAGGAAATCGTGGAAACCGCGAAACGTACTGGTGCTCAAGTGCGTGGTCCTATTCCACTGCCTACCCGTAAAGAGCGGTTTACCGTTCTGGTCTCCCCGCACGTCAACAAAGACGCGCGTGACCAGTACGAGATCCGTACTCATAAGCGCGTTCTGGACATCGTTCAGCCAACGGATAAAACCGTTGATGCACTTATGAAGCTCGATCTTGCGGCCGGTGTGGAAGTGCAGATCAGCCTCGGCTAAGACTCGGTCTTGGTCGTGTAACGCTCTGAAATGGGCGGCCATAGCGGGTGAAAGCCCCGTACACTCATGAGGTTTACAACATGACTATTGGTGTAGTCGGTCGTAAATGCGGTATGACCCGTATTTTCACCGAAGAAGGTGTCTCCATTCCGGTCACGGTCATTGAGATCGAGCCGAATCGCGTCACCCAGTTCAAAACTGAAGAGACCGATGGCTATCGTGCAGTGCAAGTCACTGTCGGCGAGCGTCGTGCTTCGCGTGTAACAGCAGCTCAGGCTGGCCACTTCGCCAAGGCGAACGTTGCCGCTGGTCGTACCGTAATGGAATTCCGTCTTGAAGAAGGCGAGTACCAGGCCGGCGATCTGATCAAAGCCGAAATCTTCGCCGCTGGTCAACTGGTTGATGTAACCGGTCAGTCCAAAGGTAAAGGCTTCCAGGGTACGATCAAGCGTTGGAACTTCCGCGGGCAAGATAACACCCACGGTAACTCCGTATCCCACCGCGTTCCAGGCTCTATCGGCCAGTGCCAGACTCCTGGTCGTGTATTCAAGGGCAAGAAAATGTCCGGTCATATGGGCGCCGAGCGCGTGACCGTACAGTCCCTGGAAGTAGTGCGCGTGGACGCTGAACGCAATCTGTTGTTGGTCAAGGGCGCTGTTCCTGGCGCTACTGGCGGCAACGTGGTTGTACGTCCAGCAGCCAAGGCTCGCGGTTAAGGGGAAGCTGACATGCAATTAAATGTAAATGACGCTCAAGCGATCGAAGTTTCCGAACTGACATTTGGCGGCGAATTCAACGAGACGCTGGTTCACCAAGCAGTCGTGGCCTACATGGCTGGCGGCCGTCAAGGTAGCAAGCAGCAAAAGACCCGTTCCGACGTTTCCGGTGGCGGCAAGCGCCCATGGCGTCAGAAAGGTACTGGCCGTGCTCGTGCCGGTACTATCCGTAGCCCAATCTGGCGTGGCGGCGGTACCACTTTTGCAGCTCGTCCTCAGGACCACTCCCAAAAGCTGAACAAGAAGATGTATCGCGCAGCAATGCGTTCCATCCTTGCTGAGCTGGTGCGTACTGATCGTCTGGTCGTGGTTCAGGATTTCGCTGTTGAAACGCCGAAAACCAAAGACCTGCTGGGCAAACTGAACAACATGAGCCTGACCGACGTTCTGATCGTGTCGGACGCTGTTGATCAGAACCTGTACCTGGCTGCTCGTAACCTGCCGCACGTCGATGTGCGTGATGTGCAAGGTTCCGATCCAGTTAGTCTGATCGCATACGACAAGGTGTTGATCACCGTGTCGGCCGTGAAGAAATTCGAGGAGCTGCTGGGATGAACCAGGAACGCGTATTTAAAGTTCTGCTTGGCCCGCACGTTTCCGAGAAGGCTACGGTTCTGGCAGACAAGAAAGGCCAGTTCGTTTTCAAGGTTGCTACCGACGCAACCAAGCTGGAAATCAAGAAGGCCGTCGAAAGCCTGTTCAGCGTGAAAGTAGAGCGCGTGACTACCCTGAATGTTCTGGGTAAGAGCAAGCGCACCGCTCGCGGTCTGGGCAAGCGTAATGACTGGAAGAAGGCAGTTATCTCCCTTCAGCCAGGCCAAGATCTCGATTTCAGCAGCAGTGCTGAGTAAGGAAGGGGTGCATCATGGCAATCGTTAAATGCAAACCGACTTCCCCTGGCCGCCGTTTTGTGGTCAAGGTGGTCAACCAGGAGCTGCATAAAGGCGCTCCTCACGCACCGCTGCTCGAGAAGAAATCGAAGTCTGGTGGTCGTAACAACAATGGCCGCATTACCACGCGTCACGTGGGTGGTGGTCATAAGCAGCATTATCGTCTGGTCGACTTCCGTCGCAACGACAAGGATGGCATCGCTGCCACCGTCGAGCGTATCGAATACGATCCAAACCGTACTGCTCACATCGCTTTGCTGCTGTACGCAGATGGCGAGCGTCGCTACATCATCGCCCCTAAAGGCGTGAGCGCTGGCGACCAGCTGATCTCTGGTGCTCTGGCGCCGATCAAGCCGGGCAACGCTCTGCAACTGCGCAACATTCCAGTTGGTAGCACCGTACACGGCATCGAATTGAAGCCAGGTAAAGGCGCACAGATCGCTCGTTCCGCTGGTGCCTCGGCTCAGCTGATCGCCCGTGAAGGTGTCTACGTTACCCTGCGTCTGCGTTCCGGTGAGATGCGTAAAGTACTGGCTGAATGCCGTGCGACCTTGGGTGAAGTCTCGAACTCCGAGCACAGCCTGCGTTCGTTGGGTAAAGCTGGTGCCAAACGCTGGCGTGGCGTTCGCCCAACCGTTCGTGGTGTTGCCATGAACCCGGTTGACCACCCACATGGTGGTGGTGAAGGTCGTACCTCTGGTGGTCGTCATCCGGTATCGCCATGGGGCTTCCCGACTAAGGGCGCGAAGACTCGTGGTAATAAGCGTACCGACAAAATGATCGTCCGTCGTCGCAAGTAAATAGAGGGATACGACAGTGCCACGTTCTCTGAAAAAAGGTCCTTTTATTGATCTTCACCTACTGAAGAAGATCGAAGTGGCGGCGGAAAAGAACGATCGCAAACCAGTCAAGACCTGGTCGCGTCGTTCGATGATCCTGCCACAGATGGTCGGTCTGACCATCGCTGTACACAACGGTCGCCAGCACGTCCCGGTTCTCGTGAACGAAGACATGGTCGGCCACAAACTGGGCGAGTTCGCCGGTACCCGCACATACCGTGGGCACGTGGCTGACAAGAAAGCCAAGCGTTAAGGGGTAAGGAAATGGAAGTAGCCGCTAAGTTGTCGGGCGCTCGAATCTCCGCCCAGAAAGCCCGCTTGGTCGCCGACCAGATCCGCGGGAAGAAGGTGGGCGAGGCGCTCAACCTGTTGGCTTTCAGCAGTAAGAAAGCCGCCGAGATCATGAAAAAAGTGCTGGAGTCGGCCGTAGCCAACGCCGAGCATAACGAAGGCGCAGACGTTGATGACCTGAAGGTCAGCACCGTTTTCGTTAACGAAGGGCGTTCGCTGAAGCGCATCATGCCACGTGCCAAAGGCCGTGCTGATCGCATCGTCAAGCGGTCTTGCCATATCACTGTCAAGGTTGCTGACAAGTAACGGAGTCGAAGAGATGGGTCAGAAAGTACATCCCATTGGCATTCGCCTGGGAATCGTCAAGGAGCACACCTCCGTCTGGTACGCAGACGGTCGGACTTATGCGGACTACTTGTTCGCTGATCTGAAGGTGCGTGAGTATCTCCAAGACAAACTAAAAAGCGCGTCCGTAAGCCGTATCGATATCCATCGTCCGGCTCAGACAGCACGTATCACCATCCACACCGCTCGCCCAGGTATCGTTATCGGGAAGAAGGGTGAAGATGTTGAGAAGCTGCGTCAGGACCTGACCAAGCAAATGGGTGTGCCTGTGCACATCAATATCGAAGAGATCCGCAAGCCGGAGCTCGACGGTATGCTGGTTGCGCAGAGCGTAGCTCAGCAGCTGGAGCGTCGCGTAATGTTCCGTCGCGCTATGAAGCGCGCTGTACAGAACGCCATTCGCATTGGTGCCAAAGGCATCAAAATCCAAGTGAGCGGTCGTCTCGGCGGTGCTGAAATTGCACGTACTGAATGGTATCGCGAAGGTCGTGTGCCACTGCACACCCTGCGTGCCGACATCGACTATGCCAACTACGAAGCTCACACCACCTACGGTGTGATCGGTGTAAAGGTTTGGATCTTCAAAGGCGAAGTAATTGGTGGTCGCCAAGAAGAGCTGAAGCCACAAGCACCAGCGCCTCGTAAAAAAGCTGCTAAGTAAGGGGTACGCCAAATGTTGCAACCAAAGCGTACGAAGTTCCGCAAGCAGATGACCGGTCACAACCGTGGCCTGGCACTGCGCGGTAGCAAAGTCAGCTTCGGCGAGTTCGCGCTGAAGTCTGTTGCTCGTGGTCGTCTCACCGCTCGTCAGATCGAATCAGCGCGTCGTGCTCTGACCCGTCACGTAAAACGTGGCGGCAAGATCTGGATCCGTGTATTCCCGGACAAGCCTGTCACCAAGAAGCCACTCGAAGTGCGGATGGGTAAAGGTAAGGGTAACGTGGAATACTGGGTTGCCCAGATTCAGCCAGGCAAAGTCCTGTATGAAATCGAGGGTGTTTCTGAAGAGCTGGCGCGTGAGGCTTTCGCCCTGGCTGCTGCAAAGCTGCCGCTCGCCACCTCCTTTGTTAAACGGACGGTGATGTGATGAAAGCGAATGAACTTCGTGAAAAATCCGCACAGCAGCTGAACGAGCAACTGCTCGGCCTGCTGCGCGACCAGTTCAATCTGCGTATGCAGAAGGCAACTGGCCAGTTGGGGCAGTCTCATCTGCTCTCGCAAGTTAAGCGTGACATCGCTCGCGTGAAAACTGTGCTCAACCAGCAGGCAGGTAAGTAATCATGGCAGAAGCCGAAAAAACTGTCCGTACGCTGACTGGCCGTGTTGTCAGCGACAAGATGGACAAAACCATCACCGTTCTGATCGAGCGTCGCGTAAAGCACCCGATCTACGGTAAATACGTTAAGCGTTCGACTAAGCTGCACGCGCACGACGAAACCAATCAGTGCCACATCGGCGACAAGGTCACTATTCGTGAAACCCGTCCGATGGCCAAGACCAAATCTTGGGCGCTGGTTGATGTTCTCGAACGCGCTGTGGAAGTCTAAGGGCTAGGGGTCGGAGAAATTATATGATTCAGACTCAATCCATGCTTGATGTGGCCGATAACAGCGGCGCTCGCCGCGTTATGTGCATCAAGGTGCTGGGTGGCTCCCATCGTCGTTACGCTGCTATTGGCGACATCATCAAAGTTACCGTCAAGGAAGCAATTCCTCGCGGTAAGGTGAAGAAAGGTCAAGTGATGACTGCTGTTGTAGTCCGCACTCGCCACGGTGTTCGTCGTGCAGACGGCTCCATCATCCGCTTTGATGGCAACGCTGCTGTTCTGCTGAACAACAAGCAAGAGCCAATCGGCACCCGTATCTTTGGGCCAGTGACCCGTGAACTTCGTACTGAGAAGTTCATGAAGATCGTCTCGCTCGCCCCAGAAGTGCTGTAAGGAGATCCGACATGCAAAAGATTCGTCGTGACGACGAGATCATCGTGATCGCCGGCAAAGACAAGGGCAAGCGCGGTAAGGTGCTTAAGGTTCTTGCTGACAACCGTCTGGTTGTTGGTGGTCTGAACCTGGTCAAGCGTCATACCAAGCCTAACCCGATGTCGGGCGTACAGGGCGGTATCGTCGAGAAAGAAGCGCCACTGCACGCTTCCAACGTCGCCATTTTCAACGGCGAAACCAACAAGGCTGACCGTGTTGGTTTCAAAGTAGAAGACGGCAAAAAAATTCGTGTCTTCAAGTCGACCCAAAAAGCGGTTGATGCTTGAACACTGCTAGGTAGAAGACCATGGCACGACTGAAAGAGATTTACCGGAAGGAAATCGCACCGAAGCTTAAGGAAGAACTTAAGCTGGCGAACGTGATGGAAGTTCCGCGCATTACCAAGATCACCCTGAACATGGGTCTGGGCGAAGCGATCGGCGACAAGAAAGTCATCGAGCACGCGGTAGCTGACCTGGAGAAGATCACCGGCCAGAAAGTCGTTGTGACTCACGCTCGCAAATCCATCGCTGGCTTCAAAGTCCGCGAAGGTTGGCCGATCGGTGTCAAAGTGACCCTGCGTCGCGATCGTATGTATGAGTTCCTGGATCGTCTGCTGTCGATCTCCCTGCCTCGGGTTCGCGACTTCCGCGGCCTGAATGCCAAGTCCTTCGATGGTCGTGGCAACTACAGCATGGGCGTGAAAGAGCAGATCATTTTCCCGGAAATCGATTACGACAAGATCGATGCTCTGCGCGGTCTGGACATTACCCTGACCACCACTGCCAAATCGGATGAAGAAGGTCGCGCTCTGCTGCGTGCTTTCAAATTCCCGTTCCGCAACTGATTGGAGTAGGAAAATGGCCAAGAAGAGCATGAAAAACCGTGAGCTGAAGCGTCAGCTCACCGTTGCCAAGTACGCCACCAAGCGTGCAGCGCTGAAAGCTATCATCGTTGATCTGAACGCAAGTCCAGAGGCGCGTTGGGAAGCTACTGTTGCGCTGCAGAAGCAGCCACGTGACGCAAGCGCCTCGCGCATGCGTAACCGCTGCCGCCTGACTGGTCGTCCGCACGGCGTGTACCGCAAGTTCGGCCTGGGCCGTAACATGCTGCGTCAAGCTGCAATGCGTGGTGACGTTCCAGGTCTGGTCAAAGCCAGCTGGTAAGCACTGTCAAAGTCCCGGTGCTCAGGGTCTCAGGATCCTGACCGCCGGTGGCCTTGAAACCGAATCAAGCCCCTTTTGGGGCTTGATTCATTTCTGGGGTGTGTCTAGAATGACCGGCTCGCCTGAGCCCGTGTTTTTCACGCCCGGAGTTTCTCGGCGACACGTAGTAGCCGCAAGGCTAATTTTTTTGCATTAGGAGCGTCTAGCCCATGAGTATGCAGGACCCGTTAGCGGACATGCTAACTCGAATCCGTAATGCCCAGATGGCTGAAAAGTCCGTCGTAAGCATGCCGTCTTCCACGTTGAAGGTGGCTGTAGCAAAAGTCCTGAAGGACGAAGGTTACATCGCGGGTTATCAGATCAGCAGCGAAATCAAGCCTCTGCTGTCCATCGAGCTGAAATACTTCGAAGGCCGTCCGGTCATCGAGGAAGTGAAGCGCGTTAGCCGTCCAGGCCTGCGTCAGTACAAGTCCGTCGAGGAGTTGCCGAAAGTTCGCGGCGGTCTGGGCGTGTCTATCGTCTCCACCAACAAGGGTGTGATGACTGATCGTGCTGCGCGCGCTGCCGGTGTCGGCGGCGAAGTTCTTTGCACTGTGTTCTAAGGGGGGATAAGCATGTCTCGCGTCGCTAAGAACCCCGTTAAGCTGCCAGCCGGTGTCGAAGTCAAATTCGCAGGCCAACAGCTTTCGGTGAAGGGTGCCAAGGGCACTCTTGAACTGAACATCCATTCGTCCGTTGAGATCGTTGAGGAAGCCGGTGAGCTGCGTTTCGCTGCTCGCAATGGCGATCAACAGACTCGCGCAATGGCTGGTACCACTCGTGCGTTGGTAAACAACATGGTCCAAGGCGTAAGCCAGGGCTTCGAGCGCAAGCTCCAGCTGGTCGGTGTTGGTTACAAAGCGCAAGCAAAAGGCTCGGTTCTGAACCTGGCTCTTGGCTTCTCGCACCCTGTGGATTACGAACTGCCGGAAGGCATCACCGCTGAGACCCCTAGCCAGACCGATATCCTGATCAAGGGCATCGACAAGCAGCTGGTAGGTCAAGTGGCCGCCGAGATCCGCGACTTCCGTCCACCAGAGCCGTACAAAGGCAAGGGTGTGCGCTACGCGGACGAAGTCGTCCGTCGTAAAGAAGCCAAGAAGAAGTAGGGCATAGCAAATGACCGACAAAAAAGTTACTCGACTGCGTCGCGCTCGCAAAGCACGCCTGAAAATGCACGAACTCGAAGTCGTGCGTCTCTGCGTGTTCCGCTCTTCGCAGCACATCTACGCCCAGGTCATTTCGGCCGACGGCAACAAAGTCCTGGCAAGTGCCTCGACTTTGGATAAAGAACTGCGTGATGGTGCTACCGGCAACATCGACGCGGCCACTAAGGTTGGCCAGCTGGTCGCTACGCGTGCTAAAGCCGCTGGCGTCTCGCAGGTGGCTTTCGACCGCTCTGGCTTCAAGTACCACGGCCGCGTCAAGGCGCTGGCTGATGCTGCTCGTGAAGCTGGGCTGGAGTTCTAAGTTATGTCCAATAACGACCAAAAGCGCGACGAAGGCTACATCGAGAAGCTGGTTCAAGTTAACCGCGTAGCCAAAACCGTAAAAGGCGGCCGTATCTTCACTTTCACCGCGTTGACCGTGGTGGGTGACGGCAAGGGCCGTGTTGGCTTCGGCCGTGGCAAGTCGCGTGAAGTGCCTGCTGCGATCCAGAAGGCAATGGAAGCTGCTCGCCGCAACATGATCCAGGTTGATCTGAACGGCACCACTCTGCAGTACGCAATGAAGTCCGCCCATGGCGCTTCGAAGGTGTACATGCAGCCTGCTTCTGAAGGTACCGGTATCATCGCCGGCGGCGCCATGCGTGCTGTCCTCGAAGTTGCTGGCGTTCAGAACGTTCTGGCCAAGTGCTACGGCTCGACTAACCCGGTGAACGTGGTTCACGCCACTTTCAAGGGTTTGAAAGCAATGCAGTCTCCTGAATCCATTGCCGCCAAGCGTGGCAAAAGCGTCAAGGAGATCTTCTGATCATGGCTACTGTAAAAGTTACGCTGATCAAAAGCATGAGCGGCCGTATCCCTAGCCACAAACTGTGCGTTAAGGGTCTGGGTCTGCGTCGCATCGGTCACACTGTAGAAGTCCAGGATACTCCCGAAAACCGCGGGATGATCAACAAGGCTTACTACATGCTGCGTGTCGAGGGTTAATCGATGAAACTCAATGATCTGAGTCCAGCGCCGGGTTCCCGTCGCGAAAAGCATCGTCCGGGCCGTGGTATCGGTAGTGGTTTGGGCAAGACTGGTGGCCGTGGTCACAAAGGTCAGACCTCCCGCTCCGGTGGCACCATTGCTCCAGGCTTTGAAGGCGGTCAACAGCCGCTGCATCGTCGCCTGCCGAAGTTCGGTTTCGTTTCCCTGAAGGCCATGGACCGTGCAGAAGTGCGTCTGTCCGAGCTGGCTAAAGTGGACGGCGACATCGTCACCGTGCAGTCCCTGAAGGATGCCAACGTGATCAATCAGAACGTTCAGCGTGTGAAAATCATGCTGTCGGGCGAAGTTGCTCGTGCTGTCACCATCGGAAAGGGAATCGGCGCCACCAAAGGTGCGCGTGCGGCTATCGAAGCAGCTGGCGGCAAGTTCGAGGAATAAATGGCTAAGCAAGGTGCTCTCTCTGCGCTCGGCAAAGGCGGTATGTCTGAACTCTGGGCTCGTCTGCGTTTTCTGTTCCTGGCGATTATCGTCTACCGAATAGGCGCACACATCCCGGTTCCAGGTATCAACCCGGACCGACTCGCAGACCTGTTTCGACAGAATGAGGGGACCATTCTTAGCTTGTTCAACATGTTTTCCGGCGGCGCGCTGGAGCGGATGAGTATCTTTGCACTGGGGATCATGCCGTACATCTCGGCATCGATCATCATGCAGCTGATGACCGCTGTCAGCCCGCAGCTGGAGCAGTTGAAGAAGGAAGGTGAAGCTGGCCGTCGCAAGATCAGCCAGTACACCCGCTACGGCACTGTCGTCCTCGCTCTTGTCCAGGCCATTGGCATGTCCATCGGTCTGGCAGGGCAGGGCGTTTCGTTCACTGCTGACTTCAGCTTCTATTTCGTTGCGGTAACCACTTTCGTGGCGGGCGCGATGTTCATGATGTGGCTGGGTGAGCAGATTACTGAGCGTGGTGTTGGCAACGGTATCTCGATGTTGATCTTCGCAGGTATCGTTGCCGGTCTTCCGAGAGCGATCGGGCAGTCTTTCGAGTCTGCGCGTCAGGGTGATATCAATATTTTCGCTCTGGTTGCCATCGGTTTGCTGGCAGTAGCGATTATCGGTTTCGTGGTGTTCATCGAGCGTGGTCAGCGTCGTATTGCTGTTCACTACGCCAAGCGTCAGCAGGGCCGCAAGGTGTTTGCTGCGCAGACGAGCCACTTGCCGTTGAAGGTGAACATGGCTGGTGTTATTCCGGCTATTTTCGCGAGCAGCATCTTGCTGTTCCCGGCTTCGTTGGGCGCCTGGTTCGGCCAGTCTGAAGGTATGGGCTGGTTGCAGGATCTCTCGCAGTCGATCGCTCCTGGTCAGCCGTTGAATATTCTGCTGTTTAGTGCAGGGATTATTTTCTTCTGCTTCTTCTATACGGCGTTGATGTTCAATCCGAAAGACGTAGCGGAAAACCTGAAGAAGTCCGGTGCCTTTATTCCGGGTATCCGTCCTGGTGAGCAGTCGGCGCGCTACATTGATGGCGTTCTGACCCGTTTGACCATGTTCGGTGCTCTTTACATGACGGCCGTCTGCCTGTTGCCCCAGTTTCTGGTGGTTGCGGCAAACGTACCGTTCTACCTTGGCGGGACCTCGTTGCTGATCGTGGTCGTGGTTGTGATGGACTTCATGTCCCAAGTACAATCGCACCTCGTTTCGCACCAGTACGAATCCCTGATGAAGAAAGCCAACCTGAAGGGCTACGGCAGCGGCATGTTGCGCTGAGTAGCGTCCATAAGGTTCGAGGAGTTGGTGATGAAAGTTCGTGCATCGGTGAAAAAGCTGTGCCGTAACTGCAAGATTATTCGCCGCGAAGGTGTTGTTCGAGTAATTTGCAGCGCGGAACCGCGTCACAAACAGCGCCAAGGCTGAGTGTGATTGTGCTTTAAGCCCGGCAGCTAGTGCGCTGCCGGGTTGATTATTTGTTATTACAGCGATATTATCTCGCGCCCTATTTCTTGGCTTCCGGGGCGTAGGTAGCTGTCAATTGGAGTCCCACTGAATGGCCCGTATTGCAGGCGTCAACATTCCAGATAACAAGCATACTGTTATCTCGCTGACCTACATCTATGGTGTTGGTCGCACTACTGCACAGAAAATCTGTGCAGACGCTGGGGTCAACCCAGCTGCAAAGATCAAAGATCTGAGCGACGAGCAAATTGAACAGCTGCGTGGCGAAGTGGCGAAGTTCACCACTGAAGGTGACCTGCGTCGCGAAACCAACATGAAAATCAAGCGCTTGATGGACCTCGGTTGCTATCGCGGTCTGCGTCATCGTCGTGGTCTGCCAGTACGCGGTCAGCGTACCAAGACCAACGCGCGTACCCGTAAAGGGCCGCGTAAGCCGATCCGCAAGTAATCGCCCCAGCGAATCGACAGGAATTTAATCATGGCAAAACCTGCTGCTCGTCCTCGTAAAAAAGTTAAAAAGACAGTGGTTGATGGCATCGCCCACATCCATGCTTCTTTTAACAACACCATCGTGACCATTACCGACCGTCAAGGTAACGCTCTTTCCTGGGCTACCTCCGGTGGTTCGGGTTTCCGCGGTTCCCGCAAGTCCACCCCGTTCGCTGCTCAAGTAGCTGCTGAGCGTGCTGGTCAAGCTGCGCTGGAATACGGCCTGAAAAACCTCGACGTCAACGTCAAGGGCCCAGGTCCAGGTCGTGAATCTGCAGTCCGTGCTTTGAACGGCTGCGGCTACAAGATCGCCAGCATCACCGACGTGACGCCAATCCCGCACAACGGGTGCCGTCCGCCGAAGAAGCGCCGCGTGTAATCCAGGAGATTGTAAAGAATGGCTCGTTACATTGGTCCAAAATGCAAACTCGCTCGTCGCGAGGGCACTGATCTCTTCCTGAAGAGCGGCGTGCGCGCGATCGAATCGAAGTGCAACATCGAAGCAGCACCTGGTATCCACGGCCAGCGCCGCGGTCGCCAGTCCGATTACGGCACCCAACTGCGTGAAAAGCAGAAGGTCCGTCGTATCTACGGCGTTCTCGAGCGTCAGTTCAGCGGCTACTACAAAGAAGCTGCTGGCAAGAAAGGCGCAACCGGTGAAAACCTGTTGCAACTGCTCGAATGCCGTCTGGACAACGTTGTATACCGTATGGGCTTTGGCTCGACTCGTGCCGAATCCCGTCAGCTGGTATCGCACAAATCGATCAGCGTTAACGGTCAGACCGTGAACGTTCCGTCCTACCAGGTTCGTGCTGGTGACGTGGTTGCTGTTCGCGAGAAAGCAAAAAATCAACTTCGCATTGTCCAAGCTCTCGATCTGTGTGCCCAACGTGGCCGCGTAGAATGGGTAGAAGTAGACACTGAGAAGAAGTCGGGCGTTTTCAAGAACGTTCCAGCTCGCAGTGATCTGTCCGCCGACATCAACGAAAGCCTGATTGTCGAGCTCTACTCCAAGTAAGGGCTAGAAAATAGGTGCATCCATGCAGAGTTCGGTAAATGATTTCCTGACACCCCGCCATATTGATGTGCAGGTTGTCAGTCCAACCCGAGCCAAAATCACTCTCGAGCCTCTCGAGCGCGGTTTTGGCCACACCCTGGGCAACGCGCTGCGCCGCATCCTGTTGTCCTCAATGCCCGGCTGTGCAGTAGTCGAGGCCGAGATTGACGGTGTACTCCATGAGTACAGCGCCATCGAAGGCGTACAGGAAGATGTCATTGAAATCCTGTTGAACCTTAAAGGCCTGGCTATCAAGCTGCACGGTCGTGACGAAGTTACGCTGACCTTGTCGAAGAAGGGTTCGGGGGTGGTTACCGCTGCCGATATTCAGCTGGATCATGATGTCGAGATCGTTAACCCCGATCACGTAATCGCTAACCTGGCGTCTAACGGCGCCCTGAACATGAAGCTCACCGTAGCTCGTGGTCGTGGTTATGAGCCGGCAGACTCGCGTCAGAGCGATGAAGATGAAAGCCGCAGCATCGGTCGCTTGCAGCTTGATTCTTCGTTCAGCCCGGTTCGCCGTATCGCATACGTGGTGGAAAACGCCCGTGTCGAGCAGCGTACCAACCTGGACAAGCTGGTTATTGATCTGGAAACCAACGGTACCCTGGATCCTGAAGAGGCTATCCGTCGTGCTGCAACCATCCTGCAACAGCAGTTGGCTGCGTTCGTCGACCTCAAGGGTGACAGTGAGCCAGTGGTTGTCGAGCAGGAAGACGAGATCGATCCGATCCTGCTTCGCCCGGTTGACGATCTGGAACTGACTGTACGTTCGGCTAACTGCCTTAAGGCGGAAAACATCTACTACATCGGCGACCTGATTCAGCGTACCGAAGTAGAGCTGTTGAAGACTCCGAACCTGGGCAAGAAATCCTTGACTGAAATCAAGGACGTTCTGGCCTCCCGCGGTCTGTCCCTCGGCATGCGCCTCGACAACTGGCCGCCTGCAAGTCTTAAGAAGGACGACAAGGCGACTGCCTGATCGTCGTAATCACCGAACGTAGTGTTTGGTAAGGAATGAACCATGCGTCATCGTAAAAGTGGTCGTCACCTGAGCCGCACCAGCTCGCACCGCAAGGCCATGTTCCAAAACATGGCGGTGTCGCTGTTCGAGCACGAGTTGATCAAAACTACACTGCCAAAAGCCAAAGAACTGCGCCGCGTTGCCGAGCCGCTGATCACTCTGGCCAAGACAGACAGCCTGGCTAACCGCCGCCTGGCTTTCGACCGTACTCGTTCGAAAGCTATCGTTGGTAAGCTCTTCAACGACCTGGGCAAGCGTTACGCTACCCGTGAGGGTGGCTACCTGCGCATCCTCAAGTGCGGTTTCCGCGCTGGCGACAACGCGCCTATGGCGTACGTCGAGTTGGTTGATCGTGCTATCGGCGGTGAAGCTGTATCCGCTGAGTAAGACGGCAACATAGAAAAAACCGGGCCTCGTGCCCGGTTTTTTTATGTCCATAAAAAACTGGGACCCGCTGTTGCGCCTGGCTTCGTTATGGCAAGTCGGGAACAGTAGATAATGACTATCGATGCCCATGATTTAATGAATTTGGATACTGTAACTAACATGATCAATACTCCTTTCCAGCCGATTAGCCGGCAGTTCGATGACCGACCGAGGAAGATTGAGCATGAGCCAGATCAAAACGCTTACAACCGCAAGCGGCGCTCCTGTCGCCGATAACCAGAACTCTCGCTCCGCCGGCCCTCGTGGTCCGTTGCTGCTCGATGACTTCCACCTCATCGAGAAGCTTGCTCATTTCAACCGCGAGAACATCCCTGAGCGCCGTGTCCACGCCAAAGGCTCGGGCGCCTACGGTACTTTCACCGTAACCCGGGACATCACCCGATACACCAGCGCCAAGTTGTTCGAGTCGGTAGGTAAGCAAACGCCAACGTTCCTGCGATTCTCCACCGTGGGCGGTGAGCGCGGCTCTGCCGACACCGAGCGGGATCCGCGCGGTTTCGCCCTGAAGTTCTACACCGAAGAAGGTAACTGGGACATCGTCGGCAACAACACGCCGGTATTCTTCATTCGCGATCCACTGAAATTCCCGGATTTCATCCACACCCAGAAACGTCTGCCGCAAAGCAACCTGAAAAGCGCCCAGGCAATGTGGGATTTCTGGTCGCATTCACCCGAAGCATTGCATCAGGTCACCATTCTGTTCTCTGATCGCGGTATTCCGGACGGCTACCGTCATATGCACGGCTTTGGCAGCCACACCTACAGCCTGATCAATGCTCAAGGTGAACGTCATTGGGTGAAATGGCACTACAAGACCAAGCAGGGCATCAAGAACTTGTCGCCGGCCGAGGCTGCGCGCCTGGCGGGTACTGATCCGGACTACGCCCAGCGTGACCTGTTCAACGCCATTGAGCGCGGTGATTTCCCGAAATGGAGCGTTTGCATCCAGATCATGACCGAAGCCCAGGCCGCGGCTCATTACGAGAACCCGTTCGACGTGACCAAAACCTGGTCGCAGAAAGAGTTCCCATTGATCGAAGTGGGCGAGCTTGAGCTCAACCGCAACCCGCTGAACTACTTTGCGGAAGTCGAACAGGCAGCGTTCGGGCCTAGCAACATGGTGCCAGGCGTAGGTCTTTCGCCAGACCGCATGCTGCAAGGGCGGGTATTCGCTTACGCCGATGCGCACCGCTACCGTGTCGGCACCAATCACCAGCAATTGCCGGTGAATGCACCACGTAGCCCGGTCAACACCTACCAGCGTGACGGCGCCATGGCTTTTGGCAGTAACGGCGGTGCGGCACCGAACTACGAGCCCAACAGCTACGTAGAGGCGCCGAAGCAGGCCCCACGTTACGCCGAGCCGGCACTGGCGCTGAATGGAGCAGCTGATCGTTACGATCATCGTGAAGATACCGATTACTACAGCCACGCAGGTGCGCTGTTCCGGCTGATGAACGATGAGCAGAAGGCCCTGCTGATCAGCAACATCGCCGGTGCGATGGCCGGTGTCTCGGCAGATGTCGTGGATCGTCAGCTGCAGCACTTCTTCAAGGCTGATGCCGCTTACGGTGAAGGTATCGCAAAAGCTTTGGGTGTACAGCTTAACTAAGTCTAAACGAGAAGCAGAACCGCCCTCATTTGGGCGGTTTTTGCGTTATTTGTCCTGCTTTTCTCGGATTTTCTTTGCTTTTCTTGCGATGAACGAGTGACCTTGCAGTCAGCATGGTTCAAACTAGAGCCTTTCAAAGCTTGTGGAGATGTAGGGCGATGCAAGGTCACCCAGACGTAATCGATTACCTCAACACGTTGCTGACCGGTGAGCTGGCAGCCCGTGACCAATATTTCATCCACTCGCGGATGTACGAAGATTGGGGGTTTACCGAACTCTACGAACGTATCAACCATGAGATGGAAGAAGAGACTCAGCACGCCGATGCGCTGATGCGTCGGATTCTGATGCTCGAAGGCACTCCGCGGATGCGCCCGGATGACCTGGACATCGGCACGACTGTGCCCGATATGCTGGCAGCCGACTTGCGCCTGGAATACAAGGTCCGCGCTGCACTGTGCAAAGGCATCGAGCTGTGCGAGCAGCACAACGACTACGTGACCCGCGAGATCCTGCGCGTTCAGCTCAACGACACTGAAGAAGACCATACCTACTGGCTTGAGAAGCAGTTGGGTCTGATCAAATTGGTCGGGTTGGAGAATTACCTGCAATCGCAGTGCTGATCGGGATTCTCCAGAAAAACAAAAGCCCCTGTCATCGATGAGATGGCAGGGGCTTTTTCATGCCCGGAATGAATCAGTCCCGGTCACGCTCCAGCAATGGCTTGAGGTAATGGCCGGTATGGGACTGCTTCATCTCGGCCACCTGTTCAGGTGTACCGACGGCGATGATCTGCCCACCCTTGGAACCACCTTCCGGCCCCAGGTCCACCAGCCAGTCGGCGGTCTTGATCACGTCCAGGTTGTGTTCGATCACCACCACGGTGTTGCCATGGTCGCGAAGGCGATGTAGCACGTCGAGCAGTTGTTGGATATCGGCGAAATGCAGTCCTGTGGTCGGCTCGTCGAGGATGTACAGGGTCTTGCCGGTGTCACGCTTGGACAGCTCGCGGGACAGCTTGACCCGTTGGGCTTCACCTCCGGAGAGAGTCGTCGCCGACTGCCCGAGCTTGATGTAGGAAAGCCCGACATCCATCAGCGTCTGGAGCTTGCGCGCCAGGGCAGGCACCGCGTCGAAGAATTCCCGGGCCTCTTCGATGGTCATCTCGAGGGTTTCGTGGATGTTCTTGCCCTTGTACTTGATCTCCAGGGTTTCGCGGTTGTAGCGCTTGCTCTTGCACACGTCGCACGGCACGTAGATATCCGGCAGGAAGTGCATTTCCACCTTGATCAGACCGTCGCCCTGGCAGGCCTCGCAGCGCCCGCCCTTGACGTTGAACGAGAACCGACCCGGGCCGTAGCCACGGGAGCGGGACTCCGGTACGCCGGCGAACAGTTCGCGGATCGGCGTGAACAACCCGGTATAAGTCGCCGGGTTGGAGCGCGGCGTACGGCCGATCGGGCTCTGGTCGATGTCGACCACCTTGTCCAGATGCTCCAGCCCCTTGATGCTGTCGTGGGGGGCGGCTTCCAGGGTGGTGGCACCGTTCAGGGCCGTGGCGCTGAGGGGAAACAGGGTGTTGTTGATCAGGGTTGATTTGCCGGAGCCGGAGACACCTGTGACACAGGTCAGCAGGCCGATCGGAATCTCCAGATCGACGTTGCGCAGGTTGTTGCCTCGCGCGCCCTTGAGCGTGAGAGACAGTTTCTTGTTGCGGGGCGTGCGTTTGGCCGGGACCTTGATCTTCACACGGCCCGACAGGTACTTGCCGGTGAGGGAGTCTGGATGCGCCATGACTTCGGCAGCGGTGCCTTGGGCGACGATGTTTCCGCCATGCACGCCGGCACCCGGACCGATATCCACCACGTAGTCCGCCAGGCGGATCGCATCTTCGTCGTGCTCGACCACGATCACCGTGTTGCCGATGTCCCTCAGGTGCTTGAGGGTCCCGAGCAGCCGGTCGTTATCCCGTTGATGCAGGCCGATGGACGGTTCGTCGAGGATGTACATCACTCCCACCAGGCCGGCACCGATCTGGCTGGCCAGGCGAATACGCTGGGCTTCGCCGCCGGACAGCGTGTCCGCGCTCCGATCCAGGGTCAGGTAATCCAGGCCCACGTTCACCAGGAATTGCAGACGTTCGCAGATCTCCTTGAGGATCTTGTCGGCAATTTCACCCCGGCGACCGGTCAGTTTAAGACCGTCGAAATAATGGGTGGCGTCGCCGATCGGCAGACTGGTCACCGCCGGCAGGGTCTTTTCGCCAACCCAAACGTGTCGTGCTTCGCGACGCAAGCGGGTGCCACGACAATCGGGGCAGGGCTGGGTACTGAGGAACTTGGCCAGTTCCTCCCGTACGCTCGCCGATTCGGTCTCACGGTAGCGCCGCTCAAGGTTCGGTACGATGCCTTCGAACGGGTGGGAGCGTTTGACGATGTCGCCGCGGTCGTTCAGGTACTTGAAATCGACATTCTGCGAACCGCTGCCGTGCAGGATGTACTTCTGTTGTTCGGCGGGCAGTTCGTTGAAAGGTTTGTCCAGGCTGAACCTGTAGTGGGCCGCCAGCGACCCGAGCATCTGGAAATAGTAGACGTTACGCCGGTCCCAGCCGCGAATCGCGCCTTCGGCCAGGGTCAGTTCGCCATTGACCAGACGTTTGGTGTCGAAGAACTGCTTGACCCCCAGGCCGTCGCAGGTGGGGCAGGCGCCGGCCGGGTTGTTGAAGGAGAAAAGCTTGGGTTCCAGCTCGCTGATGGCATGGCCGCAGACCGGGCAGGCGAAGCGTGCCGAGAAAATGATTTCTTCCCCGGGTTCGTCGTCCATCGGCGCTACCAGAGCGATGCCGTCGGCCAGCTTCAGGGCTGTCTCGAAGGATTCGGCCAGGCGTTGCTGCAGGTCGGGGCGCACCTTGAAGCGGTCCACCACGACATCAATGGAGTGTTTCTTCTGTTTATCCAGCTTCGGCAGTTCGTCCAGCTCGCACAGCTTGCCGTTGACCCTGGCACGCACGAAGCCCTGAGCGCGCAACTCTTCGAAGACCAGCAGGTGCTCGCCTTTGCGCTCACGGACGACGGGTGCCAGCAGCATCAACTTGCTGCCTTCAGGCTGGGCCAGCACCAGGTCGACCATCTGGCTGACGGTCTGGGCTTCCAGGGGAATGTCGTGGTCAGGGCAGCGGGGGGTCCCGACCCGCGCATACAACAGGCGCAGGTAGTCGTAGATCTCGGTGATGGTGCCGACCGTCGACCGCGGGTTATGGGAGGTCGATTTCTGTTCGATGGAAATCGCCGGCGACAGGCCTTCGATGGTATCGACGTCGGGTTTTTCCATCATCGACAGGAACTGCCGGGCGTAGGCCGACAACGATTCGACATAGCGTCGCTGGCCTTCGGCGTACAGGGTGTCGAAAGCCAGGGATGATTTGCCGGATCCGGACAGGCCGGTGATGACGATCAGCTTGTCCCGCGGCAGGGTCAGGTCGATGTTCTTCAGGTTGTGGGTACGGGCCCCACGAATCAGGATCTTGTCCAAAGTGGCCTCGCTCGGCGGGCGTCGAAAACGTAGGAGTATACGGGTAAATACTGGATGGATACACACTATTGGAAGTGAGTTTTCAGCCATACATGAAGACTGCGCGGCAAACGGTCGCCATATACCCCCTCAATCGATGGGACTGGTAGAATCGCCGCCGGTTCACACGAGGTTTTTCCATGCACGATCCCCACAGCGAACGCATGAGTAGCGGCGAGACGCGAGCAGCAAGCGGTCTGGCCCTGGTGTTCGCCTTCCGTATGCTGGGCATGTTCATGGTGTTGCCGGTACTGGCCACCTACGGCATGGACCTGGCGGGCGCGACGCCGGCCCTCATCGGGTTGGCGATTGGCGCTTATGGCCTGACCCAGGCCATTTTCCAGATCCCGTTCGGGATCATTTCCGACCGTATCGGCCGGCGTCCCGTCATCTACCTCGGGCTGATCGTCTTTGCCCTGGGCAGTGTCCTGGCGGCCGGTGCCGATTCCATCTGGGGTGTGGTCGCCGGACGGATCCTGCAGGGTGCCGGGGCGATTTCTGCCGCCGTCATGGCCTTGCTGTCGGACCTGACCCGTGAACAGCATCGCACCAAGGCCATGGCCATGATCGGCATGACCATTGGCTTGTCGTTCGCCGTCGCCATGGTGGTCGGCCCCTTGCTGACCCGTGCCTTCGGTTTGTCGGGCCTGTTCCTGGCGACTGGCGCCATGGCGCTGCTGGGGATCCTGATCGTGGCGTTCGTGGTGCCGCGCTCTACCGGGCCGTTGCAACATCGTGAATCCGGCGTGGCTCGCCAGGCGTTGATCCCGACGCTCAAGCACCCCGACCTGCTGCGCCTGGACCTGGGCATCTTCGTCCTTCACGCCATGCTGATGTCCAGTTTCGTTGCCCTGCCGCTGGCCCTGGTCGAGAAGGCCGGCTTGCCCAAGGAGCAGCACTGGTGGGTGTACCTGACCGCCCTGTTGATTTCGTTCTTCGCCATGATTCCCTTCATCATCTATGGCGAGAAACGACGCAAAATGAAACGAGTTTTGCTCGGCGCCGTCGTGACGCTGATGCTCACTGAGCTATTCTTCTGGCAGTTCGGTGATAGCCTGCGGGCCCTGGTAATCGGGACTGTGGTGTTCTTCACCGCGTTCAATCTGCTGGAGGCATCGCTGCCGTCGCTGATCAGCAAGGTTTCACCGGCGGGCGGCAAGGGCACGGCCATGGGGGTTTATTCCACCAGCCAGTTCCTGGGTTCGGCGTTGGGTGGGATCCTCGGCGGCTGGCTGTTCCAGCATGGCGGTTTGTCGGTTGTGTTCCTGGGATGCGCCGCGTTGGCTGCACTTTGGCTGGTCTTTGCTGTTACCATGCGCGAACCTCCGTATGTGACGAGCCTGCGCTTGCCGTTGTCGCCCGAAGCCATCCGCGAAGCAGGCCTGGCCGAGCGCCTCAGGGCCGTCGTGGGAGTAACCGATGCAGTGGTGGTCGCCGACGAAGCGGCCGTATATATCAAACTGGACACCGAATTATTGGATCGTGCGACGCTCGAGCGCCTGGTGAACAACCCGGCACCGACCGCGTGCGAAGCCTAGGAGAACGTTATGGCCCGTGGGGTTAACAAAGTCATATTGGTCGGTACTTGCGGCCAGGATCCCGAGGTTCGCTACCTGCCTAACGGCAACGCCGTGACCAATCTGAGTCTGGCGACCAGCGAACAGTGGACCGACAAGCAGACTGGCCAGAAGGTCGAGAAGACCGAATGGCACCGCGTGTCGATGTTCGGCAAGGTGGCCGAGATCGCCGGCGAATACCTGCGCAAGGGTTCACAGGTGTACATCGAGGGCAAGCTGCAGACCCGCGAGTGGGAAAAGGACGGTATCAAGCGTTACACCACCGAAATCATCGTCGACATGCAAGGCACCATGCAGTTGCTGGGCGGCCGTCCGCAAGGCGATCAGCAGCAAGGCGGTAACAACTACCAGCAGTCCGCGCCTCGTCAGCAGGCACCGCGTCCGCAGTCGGCGCCTCAGCCGCAACGCGAACGCCCGGCTCCGCAACAGGCCGCGCCGCAACCGGCTCCGGATTTCGACAGCTTCGATGACGATATTCCGTTCTAAGAGCAGCTGAAAGCTCCAAGCCGCAAGCTTCAAGCTCAAGAAAAAACCGCGCATCGTTCCGAGCGCGGTTTTTTTTCGCTTGCAGGTTGTAGCTAGGCTGCTTATAGCCGGCTGCCGAGAAATTCCTCGGTACTCACCACACTCGCATACGCAAACCTCAGTGCCGCCATGAAGGCCGCATGCACCTGGGCGGCCGGGACGACCACACCGTTGAACTCCAGGTCCAGCGTGGCGCAAGCATCGTGGATCACCGTGACCCCATAGCCCAGGTCCGCCGCCGCACGGGTGATACCGTCGACGCACATATGGCTCATGCTGCCGACGATGACCAGTTGTTCGATACCGTGCTGGTCGAGGAGGGCTTGCAGCTCGGTTTCACGGAACGAATTGACATAGTGCTTGAGCACCACCGGCTCATCGGCGCGGTTGAGCACCTTGGGATGCAACTTCGCGCCTTCGGAGCCCGGCGTGAAGAACGGTGCCTCCTCGGATGTGAATTCGTGGCGAATATGCACCACGTGGTTGCCGGCCTGGCGAAAGGCTTCAATGATCCGGGCGGCGTTGTCGGCGGCGGCTTCGGCGCCGACCAGTGGCCATTTTCCCTGGGGGAAGTAGTCGTTCTGGATATCGACTACGATGAGCGCTTGCTTGGACATGAGGCTTCCTCTATCAGGTTGGGAGTGAGGTCATCATCGGCGTTTGCGGTGGGATCGAGGATTGGCCGCAACGACAATTAGCGGGGAAAAACTGACAATGACGCAGCAAAGGGCAGTCGCCGAGCTCGGGGTGCTGATTTACCCCGGCGCGCAACTGGCGGCGGTGCACGGGTTGACCGATCTGTTTGCCGTGGCGGAACGGATCGCAGGCGAGCATGCCTCCGCGCAACTGCCGCGGCTGCGGGTGAGCCACTGGCGGGCCGAGAACGGTGAGACGCCGGAGCGGGTGTTCGACAGCGGCCCGGGAACGGCAGAAAAATTGACTGCGTTGCTGATTCCGCCGTCCCTGGCCGGCTTCAGCGAGGGTCAGGCCCCACGGGCGCTGATGCAATGGCTGCGGGCCCAGCATGCCAGCGGTACGGTATTGGGCGGGGTTTGCGTCGGTTCGATCCTGCTGGCCGAAAGCGGCTTGCTCGATGGGCGTAGCGCCACCACCCATTGGACGTCGGCCAAGTCCTTCGCCGACCGTTACCCGAATGTCAGGCTTCACGCGGACAAACCCATCGTCGACGACGGCGATTTGATCACCACCGCCGGCCTGATGGCCTGGTCGGAACTGGGGCTGCGGCTGGTGGATCGCCTGCTTGGCCCGAGCATCGCCACGCGCACTGCTCAGTTTCTGGTCGTTGAGCACAGCGACAGCGCCAGCCAGTGCGGCAGCAATTTCGCACCGATCCTCGGGCATGGGGATGCGGCCATCCTCAAGGTCCAGCACTGGTTGCAAGGCAGCGGTGCGGTAGACGTGTCCCTTGGCACGATGGCCGAGCGGGCGGGGCTGGAAGAGCGCACGTTCCTGCGCCGGTTCCGTGCGGCCACCGGGCTCAAGCCCACCGAGTACTGCCAGCATCTGCGGGTCGGCAAGGCCCGGGAGATGTTGGAGTTCACCAATGGCACCATCGACCACATCGCCTGGACGGTCGGCTACCAGGACCCGAGCGCCTTTCGGACGACGTTCAAGAAAATTACCGGGCTGACACCGAGCGATTACCGGGCGCGGTTTGGGGTGAGTCCACCAAGCGCCTCAAAACAGTAGCGCCCTCGCCACAGGATGTCCGAGGTAAACATCGTGCAATTTGCGGGATGAGCTGAGCCGGTCGTGCAGAATGAAACAGGCCAGGCGCCATCTATCACCTTGCGATGCACCCGTTTCCCTGACCGTTCGTCCCCCATAGACCGTTGGCCTGATCTCTGCACTCCTTTACCTGAAGCCATAGCGCGCAGGTAAAAGGGCCACGAATGACCTCAATCAATCGCAACAAAACGGTAGTCGCCTATTCGATCAATCCTCAGGCACCGCTCCACGAGGTGGAAACCAATCGGGCCCTGGCCCGCTGGCTGGCGCGGATAATGGGGTGCGAATTCGGTGGCAGCTACGACCCCGGTCAACATGCCGGACGCGATCTGTACCTGCTGCCCACCCAGACGCTGGTTGGCGGCGAAACCCTGCGGCGCTTGGGTGTCACGGGGGCGGACGATCTGTGGGGAGGGTATGTCGAACATGACTTCATTTGCACCAAGGCCATTACCCACGGTCTGTTGAACAAGTATGCCGTCGCGCCAACCGGCTGGTCGCCGCTGTTCGCCAAACTGAGCCGTGGCGTGGTGCTTGATGGGATCAGTGTTTTTTCGCTCAAGGATGCCCGCCCCGCCGCCGAGCATATGCTCTACGCCGGGCCCATCCGCTTCAAGCCTATCCACGCCTGTGCGGGGCGCGATCAGCGGGTGATCGAGACCCTCGCCCAGTTCGATGAAATCGTCGCCGCTCCTGACGCTCAGGCACTGTTCAGCGACGGAGTGGTGTTGGAGCAGAACCTTCGGGACGTCAAGACCCAGAGCGTCGGCCAGAGCCGCATCGACGGCAAGCTCATCAGCTATTGCGGCGTGCAGCACCTGACCCGCGACAGTGAAGGGCTGCAAGTGTATGGCGGCTCGGACCTGCTGGTGGTGCAGGGCGGCTATATTGAGCTGCTCAGGCTCGACTTACCCGATGACGTGCGTGAAGCGGTGCGGTTGGCCCAGGTGTTCGACAATGCCGCCAACCAGGCCTATCCCGGCTTCTTTGCTTCCCGGCGGAATTACGACATCGCCCAGGGCCTCGATGTCGGCGGCCAGCCCCGCGGTGGCGTGCTGGAGCAGTCGTGGCGCATGGGCGGAGCCAGCAGCGCGGAGCTGGCGGCACTGCAGGTGTTCGTCGAGGAGCCTGCGACCAGCGTGGTCCGCGTGTCCTCGGTGGAAACCTATGTCGATCAGCCGTTGCCGGCCGGTGCCGTGGAGGTCTATCGCGGTCCGGCGCACAACGGCGACTTCCTACTCAAATACGCAACGGTTCATTCCCATGACGGCTAGAAGCGAAACCATTCAGATCGAGATCGACGATGAGCGCATGAACGGGACCTTCCTGAGCCCCAAGTCGAAAGTGCCTGGCGTCCTGTTCGTCCACGGTTGGGGCGGCAGCCAGGAGCGTGACCTGGAGCGGGCCAAGGGCATCGCCGGCCTCGGTTGCGTGTGCCTGACCTTCGACTTGCGCGGGCACACTGGCGGCGCGGGCATTCCGCTGTCCCGGGTGACGCGGGAAGACAACCTGCGGGATTTGCTGGCGGCCTATGACCGGTTGCTGGCCCATCCGGCCCTGGACACGTCGGCGATTGCTGTGGTGGGCACCAGTTATGGCGGTTACCTGGCCTCCATCCTGACCTCGCTGCGCCCGGTGCGTTGGCTGGCCTTGCGGGTACCGGCGCTGTATCGCGACGAGCAATGGCACACGCCCAAGCGCGACCTGGACAAGGCTGACCTGCTGGATTACCGCAGCACCCTGGTGCACGCCAACACTAACCGCGCCTTGCACGCCTGCTCGCAGTTCACCGGCGATGTGTTGCTGGTGGAGTCGGAAACCGACGACCACGTGCCCCATGCCACCATCATGAGCTACCGCGCCGCCTGCCAGCAGACCCACTCGTTGACTCACCGGATCATCGACGGCGCCGACCATGCCTTGAGCGACCCCATATCACAGCAGGCCTACACCTCGATCCTGGTGGGCTGGATCACGGAAATGGTGGTGGGAGAGCGGTTGAGCATCATTCAGGAGCGGTAGTTGTGTGGCGTTTGTACTGGCCTCTTCGCGAGCAAGCCCGCTCCCACAATTTGTATCGGCGGTGAACAGAACTAATGTCCGACACCCAACCCTGTGGGAGCGGGCTTGCTCGCGAAGAGGCCAGCCCGCTCAGTCACGGCTTCGCTTGAGCCCCGGCTTGACCCGCAACGCCTTGGCCTTCGCCTCGATCACCAGGTACATCACCACCGTGATCAACAGCGGCAAGATGAAGTAGATCGCCCGATAGGCAATCAACCCCGCCAACAGACTGCCCCGCGACACTTCGTGTTGTAGCAGCGCGATGAACACGGCTTCCAGCACGCCGAGCCCGGCCGGGATGTGGGTGATCACGCCGGCGATGCTGCTGATCAGCAGCACCCCGAGTACCACCGGGTATTCCAGTTTGCTCGGCAACAAGGTGAAGATCACCGCCGCCATCAGCGACCAGTTCAGCGCGCCGAGCGCCAGTTGCAACACGGCCATGCGCAGCGAGGGCAGGTTGATTTCCATGCCACGGATCGTCCAGGCGCGCCGCTTGGAAAACCGACAGGCCAGCAGGTAGCCAGCGCTCGCCAACAGCAGCAATACACCCACACCCTGCAAGGCGTTGCTGCTCAGTTTCCAGCCTGGCGGCATCGTGACCAGGCCGCTGCTGAACACCACGCCGGCCAATGTCATGTAGCCAAACCAGTTGGTTGCCAGGCTCAGGCCAAGGATCTTGGCGATATTGCCGGTGCTGACCCCCAGCCGAGAGTACAAGCGGTAGCGCATGGCAATGCCGCCGACCCAGGCACTGAGGTTGAGGTTGAAGGCATAGCTGATCACGCCCACGGGCAATATCTGGCGCCAGCCGAGTTTTTGCCGGATGTAGGTACGACCGATCAAGTCGAAGCAGGCGTAGGTAATGAAACTGGTGATAGTCAGCGCCGCTGCGATGATCAAGGTGCGGATCTTGAAGTCGGCCAGGGTATCAAACACTTCCGCCCAGTCGATGCGCCTTGCCAGGGCTGTGAACAGCACGATCAGCAACAGGAAGAACGCCAGCGTCAGCGGGCGTTTCCAGCGGCTCCAGCGCGTGGCCGGTTTCGCCTCGGCATGGTTGCGCTCCGATCCGTGGGCGTCTCTTGGCGCGGTGTGCGCTTCAGAGTGGTTCATGGGGTTCGCTCCGAACCGCCGTCGGCGGCGAAAAAGGTTTCAGACGCGGCTTATGGGCCGGCAGCCATCCGGCCCAGGCCGGGAAATGCCGCAGGAAGTGGAAAACCATAAAACCGATGGTCATGCGCCACAGCAGCCCCCTCGGGGCGTGGTTGGCCGGCATGACGGTGCAATGCTCGCGGCTCAGGTGATCGAGACGCTCGAACAGCTCGCGATTGAACGCCCGATCACGGATCAGCACGTTGGCTTCCAGGTTCAGGGACAGGCTCAAGGGGTCGAGATTGCTCGACCCCACGGTGCTCCAGTCTTCATCCACCAGGGCCACCTTGCCATGCAGGGGGCGCTCGCAATATTCATAGATCACCACCCCGGCCTTGAGCAGATAGTCATAAAGCATTCGTGCCGCCAGCTTGGCGATCATCATGTCCGGCTGACCCTGCAGAATCAGTCGCACCTCCACCCCGCGTCGCGCTGCATTGCGGATCTCGCGCAGCAACCGATAGCCGGGGAAGAAATAGGCATTGGCGATCACCACCCGCCGCTGGGCGCTGCGCAACACTTGCAGGTAGACCTCTTCGATGTCGGTCTGGTGTTCATGGTTATCCCGGTAGACCAGCCGTACCTGGCCGTCGTGGTCGCTGAAGGCCAGCTCGCTGCGACGGCTGCGGCGGCGCTGCCACCAGTATTTGGCCCGGCTCGGCCGGCCGCTTTGCATCAAGGCGAAGTGATGGATATCGACCACCGCCGGCCCTTTGACCTCTACCGAATAGTCCTGCTTGGCCTCGGGGCCGAAGTCGCCCAGATGGTCGGCGGAGAAATTGATCCCACCGATGAAGGCAATCACGCCATCTACCACCACCACCTTGCGGTGCAGGCGGCGGAACCAGTTGGTACGAATCCCCAGGTGAAGCGGGGCGGGGTCGAACATTTGCAGGCGCACACCGGCATCGCTCAACGACGCGAGGAACTCTGGCGTGAGTTCCCCGCAACCGAAGCCATCCAGGCTCAGGGTCACCCGCACGCCTCGGTGGGCGGCGTCCACCAGCAGGTCGCGCAATTCGTTGCCGACCTTGTCCTCGAAAAGAATGAAGGTCTCGATGAGGATTTCCGTCTCCGCCCGGCGGATCGCTTCGAACACCCGCGGGAAATATTCCTCGCCATTCTCCAGCAGCGTCACGCGGTTATTGCCGTGCCAGCCATATTCGATGTCCACCAGCGCCGGATCGCGTTCGGTCGGCGGGACCTCGACCTGTTCCACCGTGGCCTTGTTCATCGTCGCGCTCATAACTCGATCTCCACCGACAGGGGGGCGTGGTCGGAAAGGTGCGACCAGGGCCGTACGCTTAGCACTTTGGGGTGATGGGCCTTGAGGTTGCGCACATAGATGCGGTCCAGGCGCAGGATGGGCAGGCGGGCCGGAAAGCTGCGGGCCGGTTTGCCCCATTGCTCGGCGAACACTTCCCGCAAACCGCAGGGCTCGAGGAGGTCGTTGGCCTTGCCGCGCCAATCGTTGAAGTCGCCGGCGACAATCACCGGCGCCTCGGGCGGCAGTTCGCTCAGGCGTTTGCACAGCAGTTTCAACTGCTCGACACGATGGCCTTCGCGCAATCCCAGGTGAACGCAGATTGCATGGATCTGCGGGCCGTCGCCACCCGGCAGCCGCAGCACGCTGTGGAGCATGCCGCGGCTTTCATGGCCGCTGATGGACACGTCCAGGTTGTCGTGGCGAATGATCTGGAACTTCGACAGCAACGCGTTGCCGTGATCCCCCGCCGGGTAAACCGCGTTGCGCCCGTAGGCGAATTGCGGCCAGAGGCTGTCGGCCAGGAACTCGTATTGCGGCATGCTCGGCCAGTTGCTGTAGCGCCGGGGATGATGTTCATGGGCGCCATGGACTTCCTGCAGGAACACCACGTCGGCGGATACGCTGCGCACCGCTTCGCGCAGTTCAGGCAGGATGAAGCGTCGGTTCAGCGCGGTGAAGCCTTTATGTGTGTTGACCGTCAGGACGGTGAAGCGACTGACCCTGTCCAGCTCGTGCGCAAGATTCCGGGTGGGGTCCAGGCGCGCTTCAATGGGCTCTGTGCTCATGGCAACACTCCCTCGGTGGGGCGCTGGCCGGGTACGGTGGTAAGGTCCTTGTCCAGGTCGAATCGCTCCAGCAGGTGGCGTGCGTCGTAGGGCGCACGCACCTTGATGTCGTTGTCGAAATAGCAGAACACTTCCCGGCTCTTGCGCGCCCTGGGTTTCTTTTTCGGATCGATCAGTTGGGCATCGTCTGGCTGAGTGCCGTGGCTCCAGGCCTCGATGCGGTCGCCCCAGCGTTTCAAGGCTTCGTCGGTATAGCCGCTGGCATACAGCTCTTCGGCGCCGTGCAGGCGCAGGTAAACGAAATCGCTGGTGACGTCTTCGCGATAAGGCCACTTGCCGGCGGTGTCGGCGATGACCAGCGCCACGTCGTAGCGCTTGAGCAGGGCAACGAAATGCGGGTCGATGAAGCTCTCATGGCGGATTTCGACGGCGTGGCGCAGCGGACGTTTCTTGTCGGTTTCGGTGCTGGCGTGGCCATCCAGGCGCGGCTCGTGCTCCCGGGCCAGGGCCGCAGCGCCTTCAGTGTCGTGGGGCAATTGCTTGAGGAAGTCTTCGAACAGCTCAGGGTCGAATTTGAAGCTGGGGGGAAACTGCCAGAGGATGGCGCCGAGTTTTTCCTTGAGCTCCAGCACGCCGGAGGCGAAGAAGTTGGCCAGGGGCTTGCGAATGTCCCGCAGGCGCTTGATATGCGTGATGAAGCGCGGTGCCTTGACGCTGAACACGAAGCCCGGCGGTGTCTCGGCGTACCACTGTGCATACCGTTCGGGACGTTGCAGGGCGTAGAACGATCCATTGATTTCGATGCTGTTGACCGCTCGCGAGGCGAACTGCAATTCACGCTTCTGGGTCAGGCCCTTGGGGTAGAAATCCCCCCGCCAAGGCGTGTATCGCCAACCGGAAATGCCAATGTGGATCGCCGTCATGTGCCCCTCCCGTGCCAGATGACCTCGTACTGCCTGTGTCTTTTGATGACTGTCGGGCGGGCCGGAAAGTTTCGACGGGGTTACAGGCGGCGGCGAAGGTTGGGTCCAGTGGCCAGGGATTTATCCCCTCGCCAGAGAGGGTTGTATCGATCTCAAGAGCGAACTTGCCCGCCCGATTTGGATCAGTTCCTTATCGATCCCCCGCACAGGAGCCTCGCGTTTTGTCTCGATTGACCACTGCATTGCTGCTGATTGTGCTGGCGCTGGCCGGCAATGTCGCCTTCGGGGCGGCGGCCGTTCCCGGTGTTCCCGCGCCCAGCGAAGCCCCCGCCGAACCTGAGCCGCTGGTGCAGGGCGGGTTGTTGGGGGCCATCAGTTCGAGCATCGACGATGTCCAGGACAAGCTCGATCTCAACCAGAGCCTGGTCGATGCCTGGCGCCTGCGGGCCGACCGGGCGGCGGATGAGGTGGACCGCCTGGTCGACCAGACCGCCCGCTCGTCCTGGCGGGTGGCCGGGGATTTCCTGCTGCTCTCCGGCGTCTGGCTGGGCGCCTTTGCGCTGATCTGGGCCGGTGCCCGGTTGCTGGTGCGCCACCTGGGCCAGCGCCGATGGCTGCAACGCCGCCAGCGGGTGCGGGACTTGTTCGGCTACCTGCTGCCCTACACCGTACCGGCGCTGGTCTGCCTGCCGCTGACTCTTTACGTCAGCCACTTCTTGCAGGTGTCGGTCGGTCGCGCGTTGGCGCTGTGCTTCGCCTACGCCACCAGCAGCGGGATATTCTCAACGTCGGTGTTGTTGTGCGTGATCGTGATGTTCAACGCCGGCCACAAGCGCCGGGCGGTAGCGATCATTCGCCGTTTCAGCCCCCGGCCGCTGTTCCTGATCGGCTTTCTCGCCGCCCTCAGCGACGCGCTGACCAGCCCGCAGATCGCCCGGCAACTGGGCGGCAACATCACCAGCAGCGTCGCGGTGTTCACCGGATTGCTTGCCTCGTTGATCTTTGGCTGGCTGGTGATCCGCATGCGCCGGCCGGTGGCGCACCTGATTCGCAACCGACCGCTGGCCCAACGCCTGAAACAGCCGGCCTTGCAGGAGTCGCTGCGGATTTTTTCCGGGCTCTGGAACTGGCCGATCCTGTTGATGGTGCTGGTTTCGGCGGTGAGCCTGATCGGTGTAGGCGAGGACAACCAGAAAGCCCTGCGTTGTGCGTTGTTCACCACCATCCTGTTGATCGCGACGGTGTTCCTCAGCACGGTGTTCCAGCAGGTGTTCAAGTCTCCCAAGGTCGAAGCCATCCAGCGCAACAGCGCCTACAAGAGCCGCTTGTTCAGCCTGTTGCATGCGCTGTTGCGTATTGTCATGGCGGTGGCGTTCATTGAAGTGCTTGGCCGGATCTGGGGCGTCTCGCTGTTCGAGTTCGCTTCGCGCAATGCCGTGGGCCGGGCGATCAGTGATTCCCTGAGCCGCATCGGCCTGATCTTCCTGGTGACCTGGCTCACGTGGGTGGTGCTCGACACGGCGATCCAGGAGGCCCTGAAACCGCCGCTCAACAAGCGAGGGGCACGTCAGCCCAGCACTCGGATCAAGACCATCCTGCCGCTGCTGCGCAACGCGATCAAAATCATCCTGGTGGTGATCTGCGCGATCACCACCATGGCCAACCTGGGCATCAACGTCGCGCCATTGCTGGCCGGCGCCGGTGTGGTGGGCCTGGCGATCGGCTTCGGTTCCCAGCAGTTGGTGCAGGACGTGATTACGGGGCTGTTCATCATCATCGAAGACACCCTGTCCATCGGCGACTGGGTGGTGCTCAGTTCCGGCCACGCCGGCACCGTCGAGGGCCTGACCATCCGCACCCTGCGCCTGCGCGACGGCAAAGGGTTCGTGCACTCGGTGCCGTTCGGCCAGATCAAGGCGGTGACCAACCAATCCCGGCAATTCGCTTTCGCGTTCTTCTCGGTGCAGTTCACCTACGACACTGACGTGGACCAGGCCATCGAACTGATCCGCGAGGCTGGGAATTCGATTTCCGAAGACCCGTTTCTCAAGTTCAATCTGCAAGGACCGCTGGATGTGTTCGGCGTGGACCGGATGGACCTCAACGGCGTGGTCCTCACCGCTCAGTTCCGCACCGTGTCGGGCGGGCAGTATGCGGTGAGTCGAGCGTTCAACCAGCGCTTGAAAAAGCTTGTGGATAACCATCCAGAGGTGCATTTTGCGCAGACTTACCCACAGCAGGTGGTGATGCCGAAGCGGTTGGTGGGGGAGTCGAAGGTGGGGGATGGGGTGCCTAGTCAACCGCAATAATCGCCAAGTCGGTTGGCGAGGCTTACGGCCCTTTCGCGAGCAAGCCCGCTCCCACAGGTGACCGAGTTTCTTCAGATGGAATGCGATCAAACTGTGGGAGCGGGCTTGCTCGCGAAGGGGCCCGTCCAGCCACCCTCAACTTTTCTGAATCAACCTGCTACGCACCTCAGCCATCCCCTGCTGATCCAGCTCCACCCAGAAAACCGGTTTGCCGGCAAGCAGCGCCGCCGCCGGCACCCCATCGCGATACACCAACCGATTGCTCGCCAGCGCCGGCACCTTCGCCCCCGGCAACAGGGTGCCGGCCAGGTTCAGCGGATCGACGCCACACACCGCGACCAGGCTGCCATCGGTTGGGCGGCGGCGGACTTCGCGCAACAGCGGGATGGCCTCGGGCAGGGCAAATTGCTCGCCCGCCAGCCCGCTGACAAACCGTCCACCACGAATTTCTCCCCGCGCCTCCAGGCGATGAAACGTGCGCAGCAATTCGCGCCAGCTGGGCAACCAATCGGCCTCGCGCTCCAGCATGCGCCAGAACACCACGCCGTAGCGACGCAGCAAGGTCATGGCGATGTGTTCCAGGGTTTCGGGCGGTATGAAAGCGGGCCGGATGCCTTCCATGGACGCGGGGCTACGGCGCAGCAAGGCCCAGCGCCCGGCGTCGTCCATGCCGCCGACAAACGCCCCGCGCCCGCGTCGGCTGCTGCGGGCCTGGCGTTTGCTGGCCGGGGTGATCAGCGCCCGCAGGCCGGCGAAGCTGTCGGCGTTCACCAAACCGGCACCCACCAGTTCCTGCAAAGCGATTTCCAGTTCCGCGCGCAGCAGGTGGGCTTCGTGCAGTTCGTCAAAAAACAACGCACCGTGCTCGCTGAGGGCCTGATGGACTTTCTGTGTCTTGAGCGACAGTTCGTCCAAAGGTGTCTGCTCTGCCAGGCTGCTCCACAGCGCGACCTGACTGCGGGGCAGCAATACCACCGGCGTGCTGCGCAGGGCGCTGGCCGAAAGCTTCTGGCGAGTGCTCAAACGCATCCAGACCAGCTTGCCGCTGCGGCACAACTCATCGAGCCAAGTGGGCGAATAATCCTTGATCCGTACCGGCAGCAGGTCGCTGTCCCAGGCCGAGGCCGCTGCCGGGTAGCCTTCGAACTGGCTGATGATCGACGGCAGGACGGCACTGCCCCGTCCTTGAGTCGACGTCGACAGGTGCTGCCAGTCGAACAGGAACCGCATGAAGTCCTGCAACGTCACCGGCTCGATTTCCCGGCGCAGGCGCTTGACGGTATAGCGGTGGATACGCGCCAGCAGATGCCGCTCGCACCATTCTTCCTGCCCCGTGCCGGGCGTGAACCGACCGCGCAATACGTAACCTTGCTGCTCGAGTTGTGCCAGGGCCTGGGTGGCCTGCGGTGTCGACAAGCCCAGCGGGTAGGCGATGGCCTTCAGCGGTAGCGGGCCGAAAGCACTGAGTCGGGCACGGAGCACTTCCACCACGGCTTCGTCACGGTCCCAGGTTTCATCGAAGCCGATCAGGGGCGCCAGGGGCGGTTGCCATGAAGCCTGTGGATAAATCGCCTGCCAGCACGTCAGCCGTTCCAGCGGCACCCACAGGCCGCGTTCGGCGCTGACTTGCAGGTGACTGGCGCGTCCGCGTTCGGCCAGGACAGTCAGCCATTCCAACCATGGAGCGTGGGCGCTGGCTTCGCTGTCGGCGATGCAGGCCAGACTCATCAGCGCTTCGTGCATTTCGTCGAGATTGTTCGGCGTCGGCCAGGCTTCTTCGCGTACCGACTGGATGGCCTCGACGTCCAGCGCGCCGAGGTCGTCGGTGGACTGTGGGTCGCTCCAGCGGCGATTGATCACCGCCTGGGTGCGCCGTTCTTCCAGCGGCGCGTCGTCGAGGAAGGTGTAGGGCCGGGCGCTGAGAATTTCTGCCGCCAGCGGCGAGGGCGCCGGCAGGTCACGGCTGATCAGGCGAATCTCGCCCGCTTCCATGCGCCGCAACAAGGCCAACCAGCCTTCGCTGTCCATGGCTTCGTGCAGGCAGTCGTCCAGTGTTTGCTCCACCAGGGGATGATCGGGAATTTCCCGTTCGCCGGCGAGGTTCTCCAGGCAGGCGATCTGGTCCGGGAACACGCTGGCGATCAGGTCTTCGCTTTTCATCCGCTGGATTTGCGGCGCGACTTTGCGCCCGCCGGTATAGCGCGGCAAGGCCAGGGCCACCCCGGCGTTCCAGCGCCAGCGCACGCCGAACAGCGGCGCGTCCAGCACCGCCTGGACCAGGATCTGTTCGGCGTTCTGGCTGTTGAGATAACGCCAGACTTCGTCGAGCTCGAAGCTGTGGCTGGTGGACAGTGACAGCACGATGGCGTCTTCACTGGCGGCGGCCTGCAATTCGAAATTGAAGGTCCGGCAGAACCGCTTGCGCAGCGCCAGGCCCCAGGCGCGGTTGATGCGACTGCCAAAGGGCGTATGAATGATCAGTTGCGTGCCGCCGGACTCGTCGAAGAACCGCTCCATCACCAGCGTGCCCTGGGAGGGCAGGGCGCCAAAGGCCAGGCGTGCCGGCGCCAGGTAATCCACCAGTTGTTCGGCGCTGGCCCGGTTCAACTGCAAGGTGCCGGTCAACCAGTCGAGGGCCGGTTGCAGGTTGCCCGGCGTCGCGCCCAACAGTCGATCCAGTTGCGCTTGCAGGCGGGCCACGGCCAGGGACAGCTCGGCGCTGCGCCCGGGGGCTTCGCCGAGCCAGAACGGAATGGTCGGTGGCTGGCCCTGGGCGTCCTCGACCCGCACGCGGCCGGTCTCTACGCGGAGGATGCGGTAAGAGGTATTGCCCAGTTGGAACACGTCGCCGGCGATGCTCTCCACGGCGAAGTCTTCGTTGACGCTGCCGATGTTAAGACCCTGGGGTTCGAGCAACACACTGTAATCGGCATTGTCCGGGATGGTGCCGCCGCTGGTCACGGCCGTCAGCTTGCTGCCGCGGCGACCGCGCAGCGTACGGGTGACGGCATCGCGATGCAGATAAGCGCTGCGCACGCCCTGGCGGCCGTTGAGGCCTTCGG
Organism: Pseudomonas sp. AF32; assembly: GCF_022342325.2. Taxonomy (NCBI): domain Bacteria; kingdom Pseudomonadati; phylum Pseudomonadota; class Gammaproteobacteria; order Pseudomonadales; family Pseudomonadaceae; genus Pseudomonas; species Pseudomonas sp. AF32. The sequence goes on from NZ_RQJK02000032.1 coordinate 55,120, forward strand.
CGAGCATCTGCAGCAAGGCCTGGTAATGACCTTCATCCAGTCCGGCATAGGGCGAGGCGCGGCGGAACATCTCCAGCAGCGCCTGCTCCTGCCATTCCTGGCAACTGACTTCGGCGACAATCTGCTGAGCCAGCACGTCCAGCGGTGCCCTGGGAATGTGCAGGATGTCCAGCTCGCCGCGGCGCACGCAGTCGAGCAGAGCGGCGCATTCGATCAGGTCGTCGCGGGTGGTGGCGAACAGTCGGCCCTTGGGTGTGCCGCCCACTTGGTGGCCGGAACGTCCGACCCGTTGCAGAAAGGCGGAAATCGAGCGGGGCGAGGCGATCTGGCACACCAGGTCGACATCGCCGATGTCGATGCCCAACTCCAGGGACGCGGTGGCGATCAACACCTGCAATTCGCCGCGCTTGAGCCGTTGTTCGGCGTCGAGGCGAAACTCTTTCGCCAGGCTGCCATGGTGGGCAGCCACCGCGTCCTTGCCCAGGCGTTCGCTCAAGTGCCGGCTCAGACGTTCGGCCAGCCGCCGGGTGTTGACGAACACCAGGGTGGTGCGGTGCTCTCGGGCGAGGTCGGCGAGGCGGTTGTAGACCAACTCCCAGACGTCATTGGCCATCACCGCCGAGAGCGGCACCGGCGGCACTTCGATGTCCAGGTCCCGCGGGCGGGCATGGCCGATGTCGACGATTTCACAGGTGCGTCCTTCGCCGACCAGAAAGCGCGACACCGCTTCGATGGGCTTTTGCGTGGCAGACAAGCCGATGCGCACCAGCGGTTCGGCGCACAGCGCTTGCAGGCGTTCCAGGCTCAAGGCCAGGTGGCTGCCGCGTTTGCTGGCGGCGATGGCGTGGATTTCATCGACAATCACTGTGCGGGTGCTGGCGAGCATCAGCCGGCCGGAATCGGAGCCGAGCAGCACGTAGAGCGATTCGGGGGTGGTCACCAGAATGTGCGGCGCGGTCTTGCGCATCGCCGAACGATCTTTTTGCGGCGTGTCGCCGGTGCGCACGGCGGTGGTGATTTGCAGAGGCGGCAGGCCCATCTGGCGCAATTGTTCGGTAATCCCGGCCAGCGGGGTTTGCAGGTTGATCCGGATGTCGTTGCTCAGGGCCTTGAGTGGCGAAACGTAGACCACCAGGGTCTGGTCTGGCAGGCCGCCTTGTTCCAGGCCGCGGTGCACCAGGTCATCGAGCACGGCGAGAAACGCCGTCAGGGTCTTGCCCGAGCCGGTGGGCGCGGCCACCAGGGTCGAACGGCGCTGGCCGATCAACGGCCACGCTTGGGCCTGGGCGGCCGTGACCGCCGGGAATGTCTGGCTGAACCAGGCGCGAACGGCAGGGTGGAAGCCTGCCATGGCGTGGTCGGCGGCAAGGGGCAGATTCATGGGGGCAGTTATGCGGGTGGGACGGGGAAGATGCAAGTACCGGTTGGGATCTCTGTCGACAGGTAGGGCCCTTTCGCGAGCAAGCCCGCTCCCACATTTGATCGGCGTACACCGTCCCTGTGGGAGCGGGCTTGCTCGCGAAGAGGCCCTAAAGGACAGCATACATTCATGATCTGCACTTTACGGATGACGGTTGCGCACTAAACCCGCAAAATGCAACGATTCCGACGACGCCTGTGGGCGTTGTCGACCAAATTCTTGTGCCAACAGACTGGGCCTGCTGATTTTATGCGAATGCGCCTTATGTTACTGGGCGGCGGAAATGCCCTTGGGCAGGCGCTGATTCGCCTCGGTGCGGAAGAAGACATCGGTTTTCTCGCCCCCCGACCGCCCGAAGACGGCTGGGATGCCGCGAGCCTGACGCAACTGCTCGACGACACCCGGCCGGACGCCGTGATCAATCTGGCGTACTACTTCGACTGGTTTCAGGCCGAGGCCGTCAGCGAGCAGCGCCTGGCCAGCCAGGAGCGCGCCGTCGAGCGCCTGGCCGAACTGTGCCAGCACCACGAGATCGTCCTGGTGCAACCGTCGAGCTATCGCGTGTTCGACGGTTCTCGCGCCACGGCCTACAGCGAAAAGGACGAACCCGTGCCCCTGGGCCTGCGCGGCCAGGCGCTGTGGCGTATCGAGCAAAGCGTGCGCGCCACCTGTCCGCAACATGTACTGTTGCGCTTCGGCTGGCTGCTCGATGACAGCCCCGATGGTATTCTTGGGCGTTTCCTGGCACGCGCCGAACAACCCGAGGAATTGCTGCTGGCCGATGACCGTCGCGGCAATCCAACGCCGGTAGACGATGCGGCACGGGTGATCATTTCCGTACTCAAGCAGCTCGATTGCGCGGCACCGTTGTGGGGGACCTACCATTACGCCGGGCACGAGGCGACCACGCCCCTGGCGCTGGGCCAGGCGATCCTCACCGAAGCCCGCGCGCTGCATCCGCTGGCCATCGAATCACCCACTGCCCAGGCCCACGCCGCCCGACCGGATGCCGCGGAAGAGCCGCAGCACGCGGTGTTGGCCTGCAAGAAAATTCTGCACACTTTCGGGATCAAGCCCCGCGCCTGGCGCGCCGCGCTCCCGGCCTTACTGGATAGGTTTTATCGCCATGGCTGAAGGCCCTGTTTTAATCACCGGCGGTGCGGGTTTCATTGGCTCGCACCTGACCGACGCCTTGCTCGCCAAGGGCCACTCGGTGCGCATCCTCGATGACTTGTCCACCGGCAAGCGCAGCAACCTGCCGCTGGATAACCCGGCGGTCGAATTAATCGAAGGCGACGTCGCCGACGCGGCGCTGGTGGCCCGGACCATGGCTGGTTGCAGCGCCGTGGCGCATCTGGCCGCGGTGGCTTCGGTCCAGGCTTCGGTGGACGATCCGGTACGCACGCACCAGAGCAACTTCATCGGAACCCTGAACGTCTGCGAAGCCATGCGCCAGGCCGGTGTGAAACGGGTGTTGTTCGCCTCCAGCGCGGCGGTCTATGGCAACAATGGCGAAGGCCAGTCCATCGACGAAGACACGCCCAAGGCCCCGCTGACCCCGTACGCCTCGGATAAGCTGGCCAGCGAGTTCTATCTGGATTTCTATCGCCGCCAGCATGCCCTGGAGCCGGTGGTGTTCCGCTTCTTCAATATCTATGGTCCACGCCAGGATCCGTCGTCGCCGTATTCCGGGGTCATCAGCATCTTCAGCGAACGGGCGCAGAAAGGCCTGCCGATCACTGTGTTTGGCGACGGCGAGCAGACACGGGATTTCGTTTACGTCGAAGACCTAGTGGACCTGCTGGTACAGGCCATCGAAAAAAACGAGGTGGAAGTCGGCGCGGTGAACGTCGGCTGGAACCAGGCCACGACCCTCAAGCAGATGCTCCAGGCCCTCGCGCAGGTTGTCGGCGACCTGCCGCCGATCAGCTACGGCCCGGCACGCTCCGGTGACATCCGCCATTCACGTGCCGACAACCGGCGCCTTCTGGAGCGCTTCAGCTTAGCGCAGCAGACGCCGATGAGTGTGGGGCTGGCGCGGTTATTGGGTCGCTGAGTTTTCAACCGCCACAAAACCACTGTGGGAGCGGGCTTGCTCGCGAATGCGGTGGGTCAGTCACTTAACAGGTGACTGACAGAACGCATTCGCGAGCAAGCCCGCTCCCACATTGATTGTGTCGCTATCGAGTCGCGGTCAGAACTTGTAACCCAACCCCACCATGTAGATCAGTGGATCCACGTCGACATCCACCTTGGCCCGGGTACCACCGGCCACGGCGTTATTGTCGACATAGGCAGTGGTGTCGATGTCGATGTAGCGAATCTGGCCGTTGATCATGATGTTATCGGTCAGCATGTAGTCGGCGCCCACTTGCCATGCCATGCCCCAGCTGTTGCTCGCGCGGAAGTTGCTGAAGCCGTTGGCACTGGCGCCGCTGCCGACGTGTTCGTCGTAGATCCAGGTGTAGTTGATGCCGGCACCGACGTAAGGCTGGAACGCCGACTTCGCGTCGAGCGGGTAGTAGACCAGGCTCAGGGTCGGTGGCAGGTGCTTGAGGGTACCGAGCTTGCCATTGGCGGCGCCGAGGGCGGTTCCTTTGAGCTTCACGTCATGCTCGAACGGCGAGGCTGCGAGCAGTTCGATACCCAGGTTGTCGGTGAGCATGTAGGCGAAGTTCAGGCCCAGTTGGGTGTCGCTGCTCATGGTCGCCTTGCCGCCCAGATCGGCGCCGGCCAGCGGGCCGCGGTCGACCTTGACGCTGGAGCTGTCGGCCTCGGGATTGACGGTGATGGCGCCGGCACGAACGATGATATCGCCGGCCGTATGGGCCTGGGCGAGCGGGGCGGCGAGTGCGAGGGCGACGAGGGAAGCGCTGAGCAGAGACTTGTGCATGGGGGCTCCATAGGGCATTCGAAAAGTGATGACCTATGGTACGAAGCGCTCTGGGGCGGTCTTTTGACTCAGCTCAATGAGTCCGGCCCGATTTTTTGACCCAGCTCAATGGAATGGTGAAGCGAAAGGCTTGACGATCTCTTCGCGCCCAAATAACCACCGGATTCACTCCGGCAGTTCATACACATAAATCTTCTCAGCCTCCATCTGGTACCCGGCATCGGCCAGTTCACTGGTGGACGGCTTGACCTGCATCGGCCCCTCGACCCAGTACGGCTGGTACAACTCATCGAGCTTGACCCCGACCTCGCTCTTCACATGCACGATCTGGTTCGACGGCGGGGGCGGCACGTGGATGCAGGCGCCGAAGTAAGGAACCAGCAGAAAGTCCGTGGTGCGGCCTTCCTCGCTGACTTCCAGCGGCACGATATAACCCGGCAAACGGATCTGTTGGCCGTCCAGTTCCTTGACCACCGGCGCGTTGGGCAGGTCCTGCTTGGCGGCCGGAGCGGACTCGGCGGACAACGCGTCGCTCATCTTCGACAGATCATGCAGCGGGGTCATGTTCGGCACTTCCGGTGGCGCGCCCGCCGGGATCATTTCCGACCAGGCCAGGTCCCTCGGTTCGGCCGCCCACAGGGGCAGGGCGACCATCATCAACAGCGCAAGCAGGGCGCGGGGCATGTGCAACGTCCTCATAAACGGATCGACAGGCCGTCGGCCAGCGATTGGCGATAGGCGCGCCAGGCCGGCACGCTGCCCATCAGCAGGGCGGCGAGCAGGATGCCAGCCATCAGCGTCCATTCATACTCGCTCGGCCAGCCCAGGGGCAAATACAGGCCATAGGCCGACTGCACGTAACCCTGGGCGGCGGCGATGCCGACGTACAACAGCGCCAGCCCGGACGTGACACCGGCCAGTGCCAGGGCGAAGGCTTCGAGCACCAGCAGGCTCGCGATGTGCCACGGTCGGGCACCGACCGAGCGCAGGATCGCCATTTCCCGACGGCGTTCGTTGAGGCTGGTGAGGATCGCCGTAAGCATGCCGATCAACCCGGTCAGCACCACGAACAGCGAAATCACGAACAAGGCTTTTTCCGCCGTGCCCATCAGGCTCCACAATTCCTGCAATGCCACGCCGGGGAGGATCGCCAGCAGCGGTTCGCCACGGAACTCATTGATCTCCCGTTGCAGGGCAAAGGTGGAGATCTTGCTGTTGAGGCCAAGCATGAACGCCGTGATCGCCTGGGGCGTGAGGTCCATATTGCGGGCCTGGTCGGCGCTGATGCGGCCATTGCCCTGGGCCGGCACGCCGTTCTTCCAGTCGATGTGGATCGCTTCCATGCCGCCAAGGCTGATGTGCAGCGTGCGGTCCACCGGCGTGCCGGTGCGCTTGAGGATGCCGACCACGGTGAAGGGCTTGTCGTCATGCTTGACCAGACTGACCGCTGCCACGCCGTGGGCCAACACCAGTTTGTCGCCGAGCTTGTAATGCAGCGCCTCGGCGACTTCGGCGCCGAGCACGACTTCGAACGGGTCGGTGGCGAAGGCCCGGCCATCGGCCAGTTCCAGGTGCTGCTGACGCCCGTACTGGTAATGCTCGAAGTAAGCCTCGGTGGTGCCCATCACCCGGTAGCCGCGATGGGAATCGCCCAGGGACATGGGGATTGCCCACTTCACTTTCGGGTTGCTGGCGAAGTGTTCGAAACTGTCCCAACGGATATTGTTGGTGGCGTTGCCGATGCGAAACACCGAATACAACAGCAGGTTTACCGAACCCGAGCGGGCGCCGACGATCAGGTCGGTGCCGCTGATGGTGCTGGCAAAACTGGCACGCGCCTCGGTGCGCACCCGTTCCACCGCCAGCAGCAGGCAGACCGACAGGGCGATGGCGAAAACCGTGAGGATGGCGGTAAAGCGGCGGTTCGCCAGGCTGGCCATGGCTAGACGGAACAGATACATCTCAGACCTCGAGTGGCTTGGCGGCGCGATTGAGATCGGCCAGCGAGAGGTTGCGGTCGAACAGCGGCGCCAGGCTCTGGTCGTGGCTGACGAACAGCAGGCTCGACCCGGCTTCGCGGCATTCGGCGAACAACAACCGCAGGAAGTTTTCCCGAGCGTCGTAGTCCAGGGCGGAAGTCGGTTCGTCGGCGATCACCAGTTCAGGTTGGCCGATCAACGCCCGCGCGGCGGCGACCCGTTGCTGCTGGCCGATGGACAGCGAGTCGGCGCGGCGCCCGAGCAGGTTGGGATCGGTCAGGCCCAGGTGGGCCAGCAAGGTCGCGGCGGCCTGATCGACACTGCCGTGGCGCTGCGCGGCCCGTTGCGCCCGTAGTTTGGAGAAGTGACAGGGCAGTTCGACATTCTCACGCACCGAGAGAAACGGCAGCAGGTTGAACTGCTGGAAGATGTAGCCGGTGTGGTCCACCCGAAAACGGTCGCGGCTACCTGCGCCCAGCGTGCCGAGTTCGTGATCGAGCAAACGAATACTGCCGCGATCCGGCACCTGCACGCCGCCCAGAAGGCCCAGCAGTGTGGTCTTGCCACTGCCGCTCGGGCCCTTGAGAAACAGGGTTTCGCCAGCTTCCAGGCGAAACGCCGGAATATCCAGCAACGGCGGATGCCCGGGCCAACTGAAGACCAGGTCGGACAGTTCGATGAGTGCTTGGGTCATGGTTGCAGTATCAAGGTAATAGAACCTGTGGGAGCGAGCCTGCTCGCGATAGCGGTATGACAGTCGATATCTGCATCGGATGTGCCGCCCTCATCGCGAGCAGGGCTCGCTCCCACACTGGATTGAATTGTGTATTCACAGCCGCTCAATGTGGGAGCGAGCTTGCTCGCGATGGCGGCATGACAATCGACATCTGTGTTGGATATGTCCGCTCCCACATGGTTTTTGCAACTGCATTTTCAGAATTTCAGCGCTGGTGCTTCAGGCGTCACTTCCCCACCTTGCTGGCCGTTCGGGCCGACCAGTTGCACCAGGATTTTCCGGGTAGCCGGGAAGGCTTTGAACAGTGGAGCCAGGTTCAGCTCCGTCAAGGAACCGGGCGCGACACAGCGGAACTGGTAGTGGGCGTGGATTTCGCTGTGTTCGTGATGCTCGTCGCCATCGTCATCATCTGCGGCGTGGTCTTCGTGGTCCGGTTCGTCGCCGAACAACGGACTCTCCAGCTCTTGCTGCTCCAGGGAGCATTTGCCATCGGCGAGAACGACCAACGCCGCCGGCTTTTCCAGCTTCGCCCGGACAGCCGCGACCTTGGCCTTGTCGGCGTCGCTGGTGGCGGCGTGCTCGAAGCCCACCAGGTTCATGGCCGGGCTGTCCAGTTCCAGCTCCAGGGTTTCACCGTCCAGAGAGGCATTGAGGCGGGCAACACCATGTTCGTGGGCACCCAGGCTCCCGTGCTCATGATCGTGATCATGGTCGTGCTCGACAGCCGCATGTGCGACAGCCAAGGGCAGCAGGGCGAACGGCAGGGCGAGAAGCAGACGGCGCATGACGAGTCTCCGGTAACATGAATATTCTGTTATGTAATCTTATAACGAAAGCGTGGAGAGTTTGACCGTCTGCTTGGCGTCGCGCAAGGCCCATGGGAGCATGGGCACATTAAATCTTCAGGAGCACGGTGATGTTGCGCATACGCGGAACCGTCGGCGATTGGCCGGTGGACTTGTCGATCGAAATGGATGAAGGCGACTGGGCGCAGCTCGGCGCGCAACTGCAAGCGGTCAAGCCCGACAACGCTGCAACGCCTGCGGCCAAACCTGCGAATCAGGACGATGCCCTGTGGCAGATCGCCAGGGAGCTGTTGCGCAAGGCCGGGCAATTGAGCGGCCCGGACCTGCTGGAGCAGCTCGAAGGCCTGACCGGCAGCGCCTCGGCGGGCAAGCGCCTGCTGGTGCGCTTGCGCCACAGTGCCGAGGTCAAGGTGTTGAGCGGCGGGGATACGCCGCTCTATAGCTGGGTCGGTTAATACAAGGCCGCAAACAGCTTGCGACGATAGGTCGTGACCAGGGGATGATCGTTGCCGAGCAGTTCGAACACTTGCAGCAAGGTTTTGTGGGGCAGGCCTTCGCTATAGCTGCGGTTACGCATGAATAGCTTGAGCAGGGCATCGAGGGCCGGTTCGTACTGCTGGCGCGCCAGTTGCTGGATCGCCAGTTGGTACACCGCTTCATCGTCCTGCGGGTCTTTCGCCAGGCGCGCCTTGAGATCGGCGGCGTCCGGCAGGTCTTTCGCCAGGCCGAGGAACTGGATCTGCGCCTTGGCGCCGGCCAGCGCGGCCTTGTGTTCGTCGCTCTTCACGGCATCGAGCACGGTCTGCGCTTCAGCCAGCTCACCGCGTTCGGTCAGGCAACGGGCATACAGGATCAGCGCCTTGGCGTTGGTGTTGTCTTCGCCGAGCAATACCGTGAGCAGCGCCTCGGCGTCAGCGAAACGACCGTCGTCGAACAGTGCCTGGGCCTGTTCGAACGGATCGGCGGCGGCCGGCGGTGGCATCTGCACATGGGGTTCGAGCATCGCCCGCACCGCTGATTCCGGTTGGGCACCGGCAAAACCGTCGACAGGCTGGCCGTCCTTGAACAGCACGACAGTGGGCAGGCTGCGGATGCCGAAGCGGGCGACGATGTCCTGCTCGACGTCGCAGTTCACCTTGGCCAGCAGCAAATTGCCCTGGTAGCTCTGGGCGATGGCTTGCAGCATCGGCATCAGGGCCTTGCACGGCGCGCACCACTCGGCCCAGAAATCCACCAATACCGGTGCGTGGAAGGAGTTCGCGATCACCGACTGGTCGAAATCGGCGGTGGTGGCGTCGAAGATGTACGGGGTGTCCTGGGTCATGGGAATCTCGTAGAACGCTCGGATGGGGCAACTATACGCGGGGTCTTGTGGTGTCTGGTAGGCCGCCTTCGCGAGCAGGCTCGCTCCCACACTGGCCGCAGAGCACCAAAGATCCCCAGTGGGAGATTCTATGGTTGAGGGGAAGCCCTCAAGCCGCTTTTGGTTGGTATTCGCTTTGCCCTTTCAGCAGAGCGAATACGATCCGAGCAAGCTTGCGAGCCAGCATTAC
>NZ_RQJK02000033.1:0-63412 GCF_022342325.2 Pseudomonas sp. AF32
CCTTCTACGAGTCATACCTGGCAAGAGGCTTTTCAAAAACTCAGGCATTGGTGGTGCTTGCCCGTAAGCTCTGCCGAGTTGCATTCGCTCTGATGAAAAATCAGAGCGAATACCAGCCGAAGCCGATATTGCAGGGTTGCCCTGCAACATAGAATCTCCCACAGGAATTGGCGGCGACACGAACATTATAGGAACGCCGCAACTACCTTGTGGGAGCGAGCCTGCTCGCGATGGGGCCAGCCCAGGCACCGCACACTCAAGCCGGAGTCAGGCACTCCGGCCCGTTGAGCTTCGGATCGTTGACCAGGTTCGCCAGCACCCGCTCGCGCAGTAGCGCCGGCTCACTCGCCAGCAGCCCATGCAAGGCATGCAACGGCGTCTCTGGGTCGAGCCATATCCGCTGCCCCTCTTCATCCAGAATCAACGGCCGCCGTTGCCCCGCCGCCGGCTGGGTGATGACCGCTGTGCTCAGCCACACCTGCTCCTGGACCGGGTACGCTTCCCAGATCGCGGCAAAGAACAGCGACGAACCTTCTCCCGGCGTCAGCCAGAAAGGCCGCTTGCGCGTGCCGCCACGCCACTCATAGAACCCGTTCGCCGGCAGCAGGCAGCGGCGCAGGCGCAACGCTTCGCGGAACATCGGTTGCTCGGCCACTGTCTCGGCGCGGGCATGGGCGGGCGTGCGCGACAAGTCGGTCAACCATGGCGGCGTCAGCCCCCAACGCGCCCGCGCCACCTCGCGCCGACCTTCGGCGTCGGCCCGCAGCATCAGCACCGAGTCGTTGGGCGAAATATTCCATTGGGCCTTCTGGTCGGCGGGGAAGCCGGGCAAGGCCGCGAAAGCGGGGTTCCAGCGAAACAGGGCATAACGTCCACACATGGGGCAACACAACTCTTGATCAAACGACCGCCAGCCTAGGCTCTGTACGAAAAGCCTTGAGACGAAGGTCAGGCAAGGCGAAAACAGCCGAGCAAGCGCAGTGTACTGGAGTACATGAGCATTGCGAGGCTGTTTTCAACGCAGCATGAACGAGTATCAAGACTTTCGTACAGAGCCTAACAGACCAGCGTGCCGGGATAACTGTCGGGTTCATCACCAGGCAACGGCAACGCGACATTGTAGGCCGCGATCAATTCCCTCGCGCGTTGCGCCTGGTCGTCCTCCACCGCCAGCCCCAGCAGGCCCTGCACCGGCAACTCACCGATCCCGCCTACCAAATCACGCCCCGCCAGATACGCCGTGATGCCTTCGCTGGCGAGCATGCCTTGCAGCAGCTCGCCCTCCATCAGGTTTTCCAGTTCGTAGATTCGCTGCATCGGCGCCCCCGTCATTCGTTTTCGCTGTAGACCGTGAGATGCCACTCCTCTTCGTGAACCTGCAAGACGAAGGTGATGGGCTTGCAACAAACCTGGCAGTCCTCGATATAGGTCTGGTCACCACCGGACAGGTCCACGGTCGTCTCAACTTCTTCACCACAATAGGGACAATCGTAAAGAGCAGATTCCAGCATCGCGGCCTCCCAGGTGACTTGTGCGTATAATCGCCGGTCTATTTGCAGGGCTATTTTCGTCTGGCTTGTTTTCCAGGCCGTGCCCTGTCGTTTTTTTGATCGAACCCTTAACTTACCTTAGCCGTTTCCAACAAGAGAGCATGATGGGCGAATTCGATGCCATCCGACCTTACGACGACAGTGAAGTCCCAGCGGTGCTGGCACGGTTGCTCGGCGACAAGGCGTTTCTAGATATCCTCACCCACTTCCGCTTTCCGCGCCTGGCCGGTGCTTTCGGCTGGATGCTCAAACCTCTTATAGCGCAAAGATTGCGTCGAGAGTTCGCCGGCGTGACCTCGGTCGCCACCTTGCAGGATAAAGTGGAGTTCTACGTCGACCACACCATCGAACGTGCCACCGATGGCGTGACCTACACCGGGGTGGAGCAATTCAAGTCAGGCAGTGCTTACCTGTTCATCGCCAACCACCGCGACATCGTGATGGACCCGGCCTTCGTCAACTACGCCGTCTACCACGCTGGCTTGCCGACCCCACGCATTGCCATTGGCGACAACCTGCTGCAAAAACCCTTCGTCAGCGACCTGATGCGCCTGAACAAGAGCTTCATCGTGCACCGCTCTCTCACCGGTCGGAAGGAGAAGCTGGCGGCGTATCAATTGCTTTCGGCCTACATCAACCACTCGATCCGCAACGACTGCGCTTCGATCTGGATCGCCCAGGCCGAGGGCCGGGCCAAGGACGGCGACGACCGTACCGAGTCGGCGATCCTCAAGATGTTCCATATGAGTCGCAAGGACGAGCCGTTCGGTGAAGTCATCCAATCGCTGAACCTCACTCCCGTGTCCATCAGCTATGAATACGACCCGTGCGACCAGGCCAAGGCGCGGGAGTTGTACATCCGCGCCACCACCGGCACCTACACCAAGGCCCCGGGTGAGGATGACGTGAGCATCGCCAAAGGCATCACCGGCTACAAGGGTCGGGTACACGTGAACTTCGCCGCGCCGATCACCGAGCTGTTCGAAGACACCAAGCAACTGGCCCAGGAAATGGACCGGCAGATTCTCGGTGGCTATCGCCTGTTCCCGGTGCATTACCTGGCTTACGCCCAGTGGGCCGACGCCGACCCGCAACTGGAAGTTCCGAAAGCGGCCGAAGTATTCGGTGCCGAGGAGTTGGCCAAGGCCCAGGAAGAATGGCAACGCCGGCTGGACGCTTGCCCGGAGGAACACCGACCGTTCCTGGTGCTGCAATATGCGACGCCGGTGCGTAATCAATATCGGGTCAAGGCGGGGTTGGCGCTGTAAGGCGCCAAATGCTGCCTCAATGGATCTGCGTGCTGATCCAGGAAACCAACAACGCCAGCGCCAGGCAGCCGAAACCGAAGCGGTAGAAGAATCGGTTCATGCGCTGGGTCGCCAGGTCCAGCAGCGCTTCGAACCGTTCTTCGCCATTGCCATTGCGCGCTTCGAGGCTGGCCCGCGCCCGCAGTTCACGACGGCGCGTAGCGTGCAGCAACCAACCGCCAGGGCAGGCAAACAGCAGGGCGATCAGGTTGATCAGCTTGGCAGGATGATTGGCGAACAGCGAAAGCAGATGCAGCGACATCGAAAACCTCAAGGAGCGCGACCAGACGAACGGGGCGGGGATTCTACCTAAAGCCCGCAGCCCTGCCGTGTTTTTTCCGACCTGTGGAGCAAGGCTTGCTTGCCGCTGGACTGGGCCAGAGATTAATTTCAGCTGTCACGATTTCGTCATCTGAGCAGGCCACTCTGTCGCCCGTCAAAAACCTGCACGGACCCCGCCATGCTCCACGCTGAAAACCAGGATCGCCTCTACCTCATCACCCCGAGCGAGGAACAACAGAACCTTGTCGGCAGCCTGTCCTTCAACGTACAGGATCGGCACTGGCTGGTGTATTGCGCCCTTGGCGGCCATGAACATGCCGACCTGCCCGAGACCGACCTGCTGACCGGCATCAGTGTGCTGGAGTTGTACTCGCAGGCTGCATGAAAAACAACTGTGGGAGCGAGCCTGCTCGCGATAGCGATTTATCGGTCACATTGATTTCGAATGTGCCATCGCCATCGCGAGCAGGCTCGCTCCCACAGGGTTGAATTGCCTGGAAGACCGGGAAGTGTTACTCGGCCAGCACCTGGCCAATGGTCGGATCCTTGAACAGTCGGGTCAGGGCGTCGCTCAATACGTCGCTGACCAGCTTGGTGTTGGTGTCCTGGTTGGGCGCCATGCCGAAGCGCTGGTCCAGCGAAGCGCCATACCGACCGCTATAGCGACGGTTGGCGTTCTGCACGTCGGAGCGGAAAGTCGCGCCGATGGTGGCTTCAGTCACGTACATGCCTTCCTTGGGCGATTGATATTTCAGCTCGGCCAGGGTGACCGTCAGTTGCGGTGCATTCATCGCGTTCGGGGTCGGGGTGAAGCCCAGCAAACGTACCGCCGCTTCAGCCTGGGCTTGCAGCTTGGGCAGGATCTGGGCGCCTTGCACCGTGATCACGCTGGTTTCCGGGTACAGGCCGCCCCGAGTGCCGAGAGTCGGCGACGGACGACCGTCCACCACCCGCACCACCACCGGCTGGCCGCGCCCCACAGGCGCCAATTGGGCGTTGAGCCTGGGTTCCGGGTTAAGTTGTTGCGGGCTGTGGGCACAGCCGACGAGGGTCAGACTGGTCACAGCGATCAAACCGAACAACAGGCGTTGCAACATGCTCTTCTCTCCAGAATCGGGCACTGACAGGCCCGCAGTATAGCGGTGCGCCAGGGCGGCGAACTAGCCGACAAATACTGAAATATATGACATGAGCCGCCAATCCCGGTTCCTGTCACTCCATTGTCACGGTCCTTACACCGACATGTCACGGCCCGCTGTCAGGCTGACTCCAGGCTCCCCGATACGGTATTCGATCATGCGTTTTCTCATTTCGCTGTTCACCCCGCGCCCGCAACACCGCAGCTTCGCCCTGCTGGACCGCGACGGCCGCTGCCAGGCGTTCAAGCAATGCAGCCTGCAACCCATGGGCGAAGGCTGGGTGGAAATCGACGAAATCCGCCTTAGCTGGCTGAACCAGCCTTTGCCTGCCAGCGCCCGGGTACAACCGCTTTGTGCCCGTGCCCGCAACCGCCAACTGTTGGCCATCTGACCGGACGGCTAATAAAAGTCATAAAACACGACCATTTCCCTGCGTTTCTTCGTTACAATCTCCCCCCGATTATAAGGACGTCTCCTGATCGGGCCTCGCAACACCGCTGATGCACTGTCATCGGCACCCAGCATCGCCCACAGAGAGCCGCCCACACAGATCGAGTGAAGCTGGCGCGCCCCCTGTTTCCGGGCAAGTCACCACTTTTCGCGAATCTGCAGAGCTGTCATTACGCTCGGTCACTGAGCTGTCTGCCCGTTTTGCCTGTCATGTACTACATGGGGGGCGAGTCAACCGGGCGCGGTGCCAGGCTGGGACAGCCCTTTTTTGAGGTTCACGTCTTCAAAAGAGCGTGAAAAAACGGGTTTTCACAACTTCACAAGAGTGTGGCGAGCAAATGAATAGTTTTGCGTCTGAACAAGCACCATTGGCGTCTGGAACAGCCCAACGACACAGGACCGGATATCGCTCAAGAACCGTCGCCTGAAGCCTGTCCGCTACGGATTTGGTTGCACGAACGGATGTCTCGGCCATAAGTCGAATTGCCCGCCCGGCGCTTAAATGAGTTCATGGGACTCTTGAGGCCAGGCTGCATGCATCCGCAGTGTTGCGAAAAATTGCGAAGATTCGGACATGGCGTAACTGGCCATGGGAACCTGGGGCGCAACCGACCTGCCCCGCCAATCCTGGCCGCCATGCCGACAATTTGGTGCTGCAGATTTTGGAGACGCGTTAAATGGCGCATAACGAAGCAGTCGATGTAGTTCTGGTAGGGGCCGGCATCATGAGTGCCACCCTGGCCGTGCTGCTCAAGGAGCTCGACCCCGCGATCTCGCTGGAAGTCGTCGAGCTGATGGATTCCGGTGCCGCGGAGAGTTCCAACCCATGGAACAACGCCGGTACCGGCCACGCCGGGCTGTGTGAACTGAACTACACGCCCCAGGCGGCCGACGGCACTGTCGATATCAAGAAAGCCGTGCACATCAACACCCAGTTCGAGGTGTCGAAGCAGTTCTGGACATACCTGACCAGGAAAAGCACGTTCGGCTCATCCAAATCCTTTATCGCCCCGGTGCCACACCTGAGTTTCGTACAGGGCGAGAAAGGCGTGTCGTTCCTGAAGAAGCGTTTCGAACTGCTGAGCCGGCATCACGCTTTTTCCGAGATGGAATACACCGAAGACAAAGGCAAGATGGCCGAGTGGATGCCGCTGATGATGCCAGGCCGACCGGCCGATGAAGTCATCGCCGCCACCCGCGTCATGAACGGCACCGACGTCAACTTCGGCGCCCTGACCAATCAATTGCTCAAGCACCTGACCAGCGCTCCGGACACCCAGGTCAAGTACTGCAAGCGCGTCACCGGCCTCAAGCGCAACGGCAGTGGCTGGACCGTGAGCATCAAGGACGTCAACTCCGGCGCCAGCCGTGATGTAGACGCCAGGTTCGTATTCCTGGGTGCCGGCGGCGCGGCATTGCCCTTGCTGCAAGCTTCAGGCATCGAGGAGAGCAAGGGCTTCGGCGGCTTCCCTGTCAGCGGCCAGTGGCTGCGTTGCGACAACCCGGACGTGGTCAAGCATCACCAGGCCAAGGTCTACAGCCAGGCCGCGGTGGGCTCGCCGCCCATGTCGGTACCGCACCTGGACACCCGCGTGGTCGATGGCAAGAAATCCCTGCTGTTCGGGCCATACGCCGGTTTCACCACCAAGTTCCTCAAGCACGGCTCGATCATGGACCTGCCGCTGTCGGTACGCGCCGGAAACATCGGCCCGATGCTGGCCGTGGCCCGCGACAACATGGACCTGACCAAGTACCTGATCAGCGAAGTGATGCAATCCATGGAGCAACGCCTGGAATCGCTTCGTCGCTTCTACCCCGAGGCGAAAGCCGAGGACTGGCGCCTGGAAGTGGCCGGCCAACGGGTGCAGATCATCAAGAAAGACCCGAAGAAAGGCGGTGTCCTGCAATTCGGCACCGAACTGGTGGCCGCCAAGGACGGCACCCTCGCCGCCCTGCTCGGCGCATCGCCAGGCGCTTCGGTCACCGTCTCGATCATGCTCGAGCTGATCGAGCGCTGCTTCCCGGACAAGGCCAAGGGTGAGTGGGCCGCCAAGCTCGCGGAAATCTTCCCGGCCCGGGAAAAAGTGTTGGAAACCGATGCGGCGCTGTATCGCAAGATCAATACGCAGAACAACATTGCGCTGGGACTGGTTGAAGAAAGCAGCGAGACCCCGAGCTACGCTTGATTTGCCCCCCATGAAAAACGCCCCGCTCTGTTCCGAGAGCGGGGCGTTTTTTTATCTGGACATTGCGTCGAGGCGAGGACACTCGCTCCCGCTGGCCTGCAATCAACCACGCGCCCTGTTGAACAGTTCGATGTACTCTTCGGCATTACGCTGGTCCTGGATCAGCGCAACGAAATCGTTACCGTGCTCATCCTTGCCGTTGAGGTCGTAGCCGGCTTCGACGAAAAACGTCAGGAACCGTTCGAAATCGTCGACCCGCAGGCCACGGTAGCCCTTGATCAGTTTGTGCAGCGACGGCGAGGTAGCATCGGCCGGTTCGAAATTGAGGAACAGCTTGATCTGTTCATCGCCAATTTCATCGCCAATCACCTGTTTCTTGTCTTTACGCATTGCCGGCTCCAACTCGCACAGTTCACGGGGGCGGGCAGTTTACCCCCGGCAGGGGCCGGGGCTCAACGCGGGCGTACGGCCCCGGTGTGCAGGTCGGCCCAGATGTGGCCGTTGGGGTAACTGAGAAACTGCACATACACCGTGTCGTTACGCAGTAAATCGATGACTGCCCGGTAATGGGCCTGTGGATAAGACAACGTCAGGGTCTTGCTCGCCTCGTCGAAGACCGGTTTCTTCAGGCTTTTACTTTCCCCATCGAAGTTGAGGATCACCTGGCTGATGGTGGCGCCCTTGTTCAGGGGCTTGCCTTTGAGGCGTACCAGCAAAGGCGAAGTGACCGGGATCGGTTGCTGGTTGGACTGGCGCTGGTTGCCCAGCACCACCGAATATTCGGTGACTTGCAGCAGTTGCTGCTGATCAGGTTGCTCCTGGCGCACCGTCAGGTCATCGGGTGGCAGGAACTGGCTGTGCATCGGCGCGGCTTCGACCGCAAGGGTCAGGCTGGATAGCAACAGCAAAGCGGTGCGGCGGCGGGTCGATACACTCATTGGCAGGCTCCGGAATCTTGGCCTGGCACTCTAGCATGGGCACGGTCGTTGAAAATAAACGATCCGGATCAATACATCCGGGCCCCGAGCGCGGCATACTCAAAGGGCCATCATTGCGCAAGATGTGGTGATGTCTTTTGTGGCAAGGGAGCCAGCTCCTCGCCACAGGTCAGGCGTTTGTCCAATCCTCTGTGTGGAGTGCCCATGTCCTTCTCCGCCCTGCCTCTGTTCGCCGCCTTTCGCCAATCCTGGCGCGCCGGTTACACCCTCGATCGCCTGCGCGGCGACCTGGTGGCCGGGCTCACCGTCGGCATCATTGCCATTCCCCTGGCCATGGCCCTGGCAATCGCCGTCGGCGTACCGCCGCAACATGGCTTGTACACGGTGCTGGTCGCCGCGCCGCTGATTGCCCTCACCGGTGGCTCGCGGTTCAACGTGAGTGGGCCGACCGCCGCGTTCGTGGTGATCCTGCTCCCGATTACCCAGCAATATGGAGTGGGCGGCCTGCTGTTGTGCACGATGCTGGCCGGCCTGATCCTGATCGCCCTGGGGCTGATGCGCGCCGGACGGTTGATCCAGTACATCCCCTATCCGGTCATCCTCGGTTTCACCGCCGGCATCGGCGTGGTCATCGCCACGTTGCAGTTGAAGGATCTGCTCGGTCTGAATACTGCCGGCCAGGCCCAGCACTACATCGAACAGCTGGGCGCGCTGATCTTGGCGCTGCCCAGCGCCCGATTGGGCGATGGCGTCGTCGGCATCACTTGCCTGGCGGTGCTGATTGCCTGGCCACGCTGGGTCCCTCGCGTTCCGGGGCATCTGGTCGCGCTGCTCGTCGGGGCTTTGTTGGGTGTAGCGCTGGAGCTCGCTGGCTGGCCGATCGCGACGTTGGGCGAACGCTTCAGCTATATGGTCGATGGCGTCAGCCACCCAGGTATTCCGCCGTTCCTGCCGACCTTCGACTGGCCCTGGAACCTGCCGGACAGCAACGGTCGACCGTTGCAGCTTTCCTACGACCTGATTCGCCAGCTGATGGCGCCCGCATTCGCCATTGCCATGCTTGGCGCCATCGAATCGCTGTTGTGCGCCGTAGTGGCGGACGGCATGACCGGCAGCAAGCACGATCCCAATGCCGAACTGATGGGCCAGGGTTTGGGCAATCTGGTCGCGCCGCTCTTCGGTGGCATTACCGCCACGGCGGCGATTGCCCGTAGCGCCACCAATGTGCGCAGCGGCGCGTCTTCTCCGCTGGCCGCGATCATCCACAGCCTCGTGGTGCTGCTGGCGATGTTGCTGCTGGCGCCGCTGTTCAGCTACCTGCCCATGGCCGCGCTGGCCGCATTGCTGGTGATGGTGGCCTGGAACATGAGCGAGGCCGGGCATGTGCTGCACACCCTGCGCATTGCCCCGCGCAGCGACGTACTGGTGTTGCTGACCTGCCTGAGCCTGACGGTATTGTTTGATATGGTCCTGGCCGTTGCCGTCGGCCTGCTGCTGGCCGCCGGGCTGTTCATCAAGCGCATGAGCGAACTGACCGACAGTGCCGAATTGCCACGCCAGTTCCATCAAGCGTTGCTGGACATGCCAGAGCATGTGCGTTGCTACGCCATTCGCGGCCCGTTGTTCTTCGGCGCGGCGGAAAAAGCTCTGGACGTGCTGCGCAAGTTCGATCCAGGTGTGCGGGTGGTCGTCGTGGAAATGAGTGCCGTGCCGATGCTGGACATGACCGCATTGGCCGCGTTTGACAATATCCTCAAGGATTACCGCAGGCAGGGCATCGGCCTGATTCTGGTGGCGACCACCCCACGGGTGCGCCTGAAATTGCGCCGCGCCGGTGTCCATCGCGAGCAGCGCCAATTGGCGTATGTGCAGACCTTGGAACAGGCACGGGTCAAGAGTGAGCAGTGGGTGGAAACGGGGCGCGCCTGATCTGCGGGAAAGAATCCTGTGGCGAGGGGATTTATCCCCGCTGGCTGCGAAGCAGCCCCTGCGATTTCAATCCTGACCGAGAACTTGCGAGCGCTGCGCACTTGAGCGGGGTGGTGCGACGTTTCGCTAAATCCCCTCGCCACAAGGGCCGCGGTGATCAGTCGAACTGGGCGCGCATCCAGGCGTGGTATTCGACCACGCCCGCTTCGCCTTCGCGAGGCGCCCAATGAGCCAGTTCACCCTCGCCCACAGGCCGGTAAGGACCGGCCTTGCATTCGAACATCAGGCTATCGGCCTCCAGCACCACCAGACCGTGATACACGCCCGCCGGCAAGTCGACACCGAGGCAATCGCCCCCGGCTTGCAGAACACGCTTGTCGATCACGGCACCCGCCTCGTCGAAGATCAACACACCGAGACGCCCCCGCAGGACCAGCAAGGTTTCAGCCTTGTCGGCGCTCAGATGTCGATGAGGCGGGATGTACGTGGACGGCTGCAACCCCACCGCCATACGGTGGCACGGCTCGTCCATCTGGTGGAAATTGTGGTGTTGTCGCCCGCGGGGATTGGCCGCCGCTTTCTCGGCTAACGCACCGAACAGCGCCTCATCCAGAAAGCTCGGCAGGTTCATCGATTACATCCCCTTGACGGCGAAAATACCGTTGGCGTTGCGCCAGTAGCCCTTGTAGTCCATGCCATAGCCGAAGATGTAGCGGTCCTCGCAGGGCAGACCCACGAAATCGGCCTTCAGGTCTGGACGGGCCTTGCGGTCATGGTCCTTGTCGATCAGTACGGCGGTGTGCACCGCGCGGGCACCGGCATGTCGGCAGAAGTCAATGATCGCGCCCAGGGTGTGCCCTTCGTCCAGGATGTCGTCGATGATCAATACGTCGCGGTCGATGAACGAGACTTCCGGCTTGGCTTTCCAGAACAGGTCGCCACCGCTGGTTTCGTTGCGGTAGCGGGTGGCGTGCAGATAAGACGCTTCCAGCGGGAAGTTCAGATAAGTCAGCAGCTTGCCAGAGAAAATCAGCCCGCCGTTCATGACGCAGAACACCACAGGGTTGCTATCGGCCAATTGATCGTTGATTTGCGCACCGACACGGGCGATGGCCGCTTCGACTTCGGCTTCGGTGTACAGGCAGTCAGCCTCTCGCATGATTTGACGGATATGCTCGAGATCAGCGGACATGGCGCTCTCCAGTGGCGTTTGAGGGGAGGGACGGTTCGGAAAAGCCGGCAAAGGTACGCATCAAGCGAGGCCAGATCAAGCGTTTGTGGACTAACGTTCTGTATTGTCTATAGGACAACATCCCCGGATAGATTAATCTAGCCCGGTTTTTTTGCCCGCCGCCGGAGCCTTCCCATGCCCATCCTCGAGATCCGCCATCCGCTGATCAGACACAAACTCGGCCTGATGCGCCGCGCCGACATCAGCACGAAGAACTTCCGTGAGCTCGCTCAGGAAGTCGGTGCGCTGCTCACCTACGAAGCCACCAAGGACCTGCCGCTGGAAACCTACAGCATCGACGGTTGGGCCGGAGCGGTCCAGGTGGAGAAAATCGCCGGCAAGAAGATCACCGTGGTGCCGATTCTGCGCGCCGGCATCGGCATGCTCGAAGGCGTGCTGAGCCTGATCCCGGGAGCCAAGGTCAGCGCGGTGGGCGTGGCCCGTAACGAAGAAACGTTGCAAGCCCATACCTACCTGGAAAAACTGGTGCCGGAAATCGACGAGCGCCTGGCGATGATCATCGACCCGATGCTCGCCACGGGCAGCTCCATGGTCGCCACCATCGACCTGCTGAAAAAGGCCGGTTGCCGGGACATCCGCGCCATGGTGCTGGTGGCCGCGCCTGAAGGCATCAAGGCGGTGGAAGACGCCCACCCCGACGTGACCATCTATACCGCCTCCATCGACCAGAAGCTCAACGAGCACGGCTACATCATCCCGGGCCTGGGCGATGCCGGTGACAAGATCTTCGGCACCAAGCAGAAGGACGCCTGAGCATGCAGGACGAGTTCAACGACCCGCTCTGGCGGCAGGTGGTGTCCGGTGCCCAGATGTTGTTCGTCGCCTTTGGCGCACTGGTGCTGATGCCGCTGATCACCGGGCTGGACCCGAACGTCGCACTGTTCACCGCCGGCCTGGGCACGATCCTGTTCCAGGTGGTGACCGGGCGCCAGGTGCCGGTGTTTCTGGCCTCCAGCTTTGCATTCATCACCCCGATCATCCTCGCCAAGGGCCAGTTCGGCCTGGCGGAAACCATGGGCGGCGTGATGGCGGCCGGTTTCGTCTATACCTTCCTGGGCCTGGCGGTGAAGATCAAGGGCACCGGGTTCATTGACCGGCTGCTGCCGCCGGTGGTGATCGGTCCGGTGATCATTTCCATCGGCCTGGCGATGGCGCCGATTGCCGCGAACATGGCCATGGGCAAGGCCGGTGACGGCGCCGAGCTGATTCACTATCAGACCGCGATGATGATCTCCATGCCGGCCCTGCTGACCACCCTGATCGTCGCGGTGTTCGGCAAAGGCATTTTCCGCCTGGTGCCGATCATTTCCGGCGTGCTGGTGGGCTTCGCCATGTCGTTCTTCTTCGGCGTGGTGGACACCGCGAAGATCGCCGCCGCACCGTGGTTCGCGCTGCCGAACTTCACCGCGCCGGCGTTCAACTGGCAGGCCATCCTGTTCATCGTACCGGTGGCCCTGGCTCCGGCCATCGAGCACATCGGCGGCGTGATCGCCGTGGGTAGCGTGACCGGTCGCGACTACCTGAAAAAGCCCGGCCTGCACCGCACCCTGTTCGGCGATGGCATCGCCACCACCGCCGCCGGCCTGTTCGGTGGCCCGCCCAACACCACTTACGCCGAAGTCACCGGCGCGGTGATGCTGACCAAGAACTACAACCCGAAGATCATGACCTGGGCGGCGATCTTCGCCATCGCCCTGGCATTCATCGGCAAGTTCGGCGCGCTGCTGCAAAGCATCCCGGTACCCGTGATGGGCGGGATCCTGTGCCTGTTGTTCGGTTCGATTGCAGCGGTGGGCATGAACACCCTGATCCGCCACAAGATCGACCTGGGCGAGGCACGCAACCTGGTGATCGTTTCGGTGACGCTGGTGTTCGGTATCGGCGGCGTGCTGATCGGCACCGGCACCGGCCCGGACGACTTCGGCCTCAAGGGCATCGCACTGTGCGCAGTGGTGGCGATAGGGTTGAACCTGATCCTGCCGGGAAATGACAGCTGGAAGCACAAGAAGGCGGATGAGCCGCTGATCTGATAGGTGTGTTATCTGATAGGGCCTCTTCGCGAGCAAGCCCGCTCCCACAGTGGATCTTGGGTGGTCACAGGACTTGTGTACACCAGAGATCCCATGTGGGAGCGGGCTTGCCCGCGAAAGGGCCTTTGAACTCTATAGAGCGATCGGTGCCCGCTCGCATAATGTGCTCAATGCCTTTACCCACTGCGGCTGATCATTGAGGCACGGTACCAACACCAGTTCCTCCCCGCCCGCCTCGCGGAACTGTTCACGCCCACGGTCCCCGATTTCCTCCAGGGTTTCGATGCAGTCCGCCACGAATGCCGGACACATCACCAGCACCTTCTTCACACCGCTTTTGGCCAGCTCATCCAGCCGTGCTTCGGTATAAGGTTCGATCCACTTGGCACGGCCCAGTCGCGACTGGAAGGACACCGACCATTTCCCATCCGCCAGCCCCAGGCGCTTGGCGAACAATTCGGCGCTGCGAATGCACTGGGCGCGGTAACAGGTGGCCATGACCTGAGACGACGCATTCTTGCAGCAGTCAGCGTCCTTGAAGCAGTGAAAACCCGTTGGATCGAGCTTGGTCAGGTGCCGTTCCGGCAGGCCATGGAAGCTGAGCAGCAGGTGATCATAGTCTTGCGCCAGATAAGGTCTGGCGCTGGCCACCAGCGCGTCGAGGTATTCCGGCTGATCGTAGAATGGCTGGAGAATCGAGAACTGCACATCGAGTCCCTTCTCCCGTACGACACGCCTGGCTTCCTCGACCACCGTGGTCACGGTGCTGTCGGCGAACTGCGGATACAGCGGTGCCAACGTGATCTTCTTGTGGCCCTGGCTCGCCAGGCGCACCAGCGCCGATTCAATGGACGGTTCGCCATAGCGCATCGCCAATTCCACCGGGCCCTGAGTCCATTGTGCGGTCATCGCCTGTTGCAACCGGCGGCTGAGCACCACCAGCGGCGACCCTTCCTCCCACCAGATCGACGCATAGGCGTGGGCCGATTGCTCGGGGCGCTTGACCAGGATCAGCGACACCAGCAACCGCCGCACCGGCCAGGGCAAGTCGATGACGTATGGGTCCATCAGGAATTGATTGAGGTAGCGGCGCACATCGGCCACCGAGGTGGAAGCAGGCGAACCCAGATTCACCAGAAGCAACGCGTGATCGGTCATGCAACGTCCTATTTCAAAAGCGGGGGGACAAGTCGTCCAGCGCCGCGGGCAAATCAGTGAACCGGAAAATGAAACCCGCCGACTGTAATCGGGCCGGCATGGCACGCTGGCCGCCCAGCAACAGCAATGACATTTCTCCCAACGCGACTTTCAACACCAACTCCGGCACCGGCACCACCGCAGGCCGGTTCAATACCTCACCCAAGGCCTTGGCGAAGTCACGATTGCGCACCGGGTTCGGCGCGCAGGCATTATAAGGACCGCTGGCATCATCGCGGTGTAGAAGAAAATCAATCAGGGCGATTTGATCGTCGATATGAATCCATGGCATCCACTGCCGACCATTGCCGATACGCCCGCCCAGCGCCAGTTTGAAGGGCAATAGCAGCCGCGACAAAACGCCGCCGTCAGCGGACAGGACCAGGCCGGTACGCACCAGCACTACACGCACCCCCGTGGCCTCGGCCCGTTGCGCGGTTTCCTCCCAGGCGATGCACAGTTGGCTGGCGAAATCCTCGCTCACCGGTCCCGATTCTTCAGTCAGCTCACGCTCGCCACCGTCACCGTACCAGCCCACCGCCGAGCCGGAAATCAACACCCGGGGTTTCTGCTCGCAACGCTCCAACCAGGCCAACAACACTTCCGTCAGGGTGATGCGACTGCTCCACAAGAGCAACTTGCGCTTGTGGCTCCAGGGTCGGTCGGCAATCGGCGCGCCGGCAAGATTGATCACAGCGTCCACCGGATCGTCGATCTCGTCGAGCTTGGCGATCCCCCTCACCTGCGCTCCACAGAGGTCCGCCACCTGTTCGGGCCGACGACTCCATACCGTCAGACGATGCCCCTTTTCCAGCCAGTGACGGCAAAGCTCGCGTCCGATTAAACCAGTACCGCCGGTCAGCAATATGTGCATGAGGTGATCCTCTCATCGCGTTTTACCCGGCCCATTAGTCTATTTTTATAAGCAGGGATTTTTCGTATCGGACAGGGTCTGTTTTAACAATAGGACAACCTGTCGAACGCGAACGGTAAAAACTTATACCAAAAACCCGAATTGTACAGGTTTAAACGACGGCGTAGTCTGTACAGAAAGGTAAACGAGGCCCTCATGACTGTACCTATCGCAATCATCGGCACCGGCATCGCCGGACTCTCAGCCGCCCAGGCCCTGACGGAGGCCGGGCATGTCGTTCAACTCTTCGATAAAAGCCATGGCAGCGGCGGACGCATGTCCAGCAAACGCAGCGACGCCGGTTCACTGGACATGGGCGCGCAATATTTCACCGCCCGCGATCGCCGCTTCGTGACCGAAGTGCAGCGCTGGCAGGCCAATGGCTGGGCGGCGGAATGGAACCCGCAGCTTTACAACTCCCAGGGCGGGCAACTGACGCCCTCGCCGGATGAGCAGACCCGCTGGGTCGGCACCCCACGCATGAGCGCCATCACCCGCGCCTTGCTCGGCAAATTGCAAGTGCAGTTCTCTTGCCGGATCACCGAGGTGTACCGCGGCCAGGAGCATTGGCACCTGCAGGACGCGGAAGGCTTCACTCACGGCCCTTTCGGCCAGGTTGTCATTGCCACCCCTGCTCCTCAAGCCACCGCATTGCTCGCAGCCGTGCCAAAGCTGGCCGGGGTGGCGGCCGGGGTGAAAATGGACCCGACCTGGGCCGTGGCCCTGGCCTTCGAGAAACCGCTGGACACTCCCATGGAGGGCTGCTTCGTACAAGACAGCCCCCTCGACTGGTTGGCGCGTAACCGCAGCAAGCCGGGACGCGACAGCCGGCTCGACACCTGGGTGCTGCACGCCACCAGCGACTGGAGCCGGCAGCACATCGACCTGTCCAAGGAAGCGGTGATCGAGCATCTGCACGGTGCATTCGCCGAACTGCTGCACAGCGCAATGCCTGCTCCCAGCTTCAGCGTGGCCCATCGCTGGCTGTACGCCCGTCCCGCCGGCAACCACGAATGGGGCGCCCTGGCCGATGCCGACCTGGGTCTGTATGTCTGTGGCGACTGGTGCCTGTCCGGCCGGGTCGAAGGCGCATGGCTCAGTGGCCAGGATGCCGCCCGCCGACTGCACGCCAGCCTGCAGTAATTCGTTTCACTCCGCGCTACCGCTGCTGTCGCAACAGACAGCAGCCTGTCT
Organism: Pseudomonas sp. AF32; assembly: GCF_022342325.2. Taxonomy (NCBI): domain Bacteria; kingdom Pseudomonadati; phylum Pseudomonadota; class Gammaproteobacteria; order Pseudomonadales; family Pseudomonadaceae; genus Pseudomonas; species Pseudomonas sp. AF32. The sequence continues at coordinate 16,368 of NZ_RQJK02000033.1, forward strand.
GCGAACATGCCGTCTCTACCCTGCACGCTGAAACCGGTTGACTTGCGCGCCCGCAAATCTATGATGGAATAATTGTACAAAAATATAACCTTGTACAATATCATGAAATCAGAGGTGCCCATGTCCAACGGAACCGTCGCCAAGCCGAAGATCGCCATCAGCGCCTGCCTGATGGGCGCACAAGTCCGTTTCAATGGCGGTCATAAACAGTCGCAACTGTGCAGCCAGCAACTGGCGGAGCATTTCGATTTCATACCGGTGTGCCCGGAAGTTGCCATCGGGCTGGGCATTCCAAGAGAAGCCATCCGGCTGGTGGGTAACCCGCAGCATCCCGAAGCGGTCGGCACGGTGACGCCTGAGCTGAACGTGACACGGCCGTTGGCCGAATACGGTCAGCAAATGGCTGACACCCTGGGTGACATCTGCGGCTACATCTTCATGCAGAAGTCACCGTCCTGTGGGCTGGAACGGGTCAAGGTCTACGATCATAACGGCGTGCCGCAGGGCGGTGGTGGACGCGGCCTGTATGCCCAGGCGTTCTGTGACCGGCACCCGGACCTGCCAGTGGAAGAGGATGGCCGCCTCAACGATCCGGTGCTGCGGGAGAATTTCCTGACCCGGGTTTTCGCCTACGCAGCCTGGCAGCCATTACGCCAGAAGCACCTGACCCGCCGGGATCTGATCGAATTCCACTCCCGCTATAAATACCTGCTGATGGCCCACAATCCGGTGCAGTACAAGGCGCTGGGCAACCTGTTGGGCAGCATGGGCAAGACCGATCCCAACGAACTGGGGCCACGCTACTTCAGTGCACTGATGGCCGCGTTGAAAAAATGCGCCACCCGTGGCACCCACACCAACGTCTTGCAGCACCTGAGCGGTTATCTCAAGCATGTCATCGACAGCGAAGACAAACAGGAAGTGCAGCACCTCATCGGCCAGTATCGACGCGGCATCGTACCGCTGGTGGTGCCGCTGACCTTGCTCAAGCATCACTTGCGCCAACATCCCGATCCTTATCTGGCACAGCAGGCCTACCTGCAACCGCATCCGGAAAACCTCAGCTTGCGGAACGCTATCTGATGGCGCGCGAACCGGATTCGAGCGCTCGGGAAGACCTCGGTGCGGACTTCGCCGAGGCCCTGGCACAGGGTTGGCTTCCGATACGCGAGGTCGCGCGCCGGACCGGTGTCAACGCCGTCACGCTGCGGGCCTGGGAACGCCGTTATGGCTTGATCGTGCCGCACCGCACGCCCAAGGGCCACCGGTTGTTCAGCGCCGAGCATGTACAACGTATCCAGACCATCCTCACCTGGATCAACCGAGGGATGGCAGTGAGCAAGATCAAGCCCTTGCTCGATGCACCGCAACCGCCAGCCGAGCCTGTGGAAAATGATTGGCATCGCCAGCGCAACGCCCTCATCGTGGCCGTCACGCAACTGGCCGAGCGCCAAATCGATGATTTGGTCAACCAGGCCATGGCGCTCTACCCGCCCCTGACGGTATGTGAACAGTTGCTGCTGCCCTTGCTGAGCGATCTGCAGTTGCGTTGGCAGGGGCAGTTCGGGGCGCAGTTGGAGCGGGTATTCCTGCACTCCTGGCTACGCAGCAAATTCGGCAGCCGGATTTACCACAACAACCGCCAGCTACGCGGCACGCCGTTGCTACTGGTCAACCATTCGGACGAGCCTTTGGAACCCCACCTGTGGATCACCGCCTGGCTGGCCAGCAACGCCGATTGCCCGGTGGAGGTATTCGACGGACCGATACCGGCAGGTGAGCTGGCAATAGCCGTCGAACGCCTCAAGGCACGCGGCGTGCTGTTGTATTCCAGTCACGCCCTGAACCTGTCCCAACTGCCCAGGCTGCTGAGCGGTATCGACTGCCCGGTCGTCATCGCCGGTACTCCCGCATCGATTCACCACGCCAGGTTATCCACCGGCGTAGCGATGATGAACGTCACCTGGGCCGAAGATCCCTTGGCGGCCTACCGTGAATTGAGCCGCAGAGCCCTTCTCTGAATGGAAAACCCCATGCAACTGATCTGGCTGCGCAGCGATTTGCGCCTGCACGACAACACCGCCCTGACCGCCGCCGCAGCACGGGGGCCTTGCGTGGCGGTGTACCTGCCAAGCCCGGAACAATGGCGCAGCCACGACGATGCGCCGTGCAAGATCGATTTCTGGCTACGCAACCTGGCCTCCTTGAGCGCCGCCCTCGGCGCACTGAACATCCCATTACTGATCCGTCCGGCGCCACGCTGGGACGAGGCACCGCAAGTGCTGCTCAAGGTATGCCGCGAATTGAAGATCGATGCAGTCCATGTCAATGAAGAATATGGGCTGAACGAAACCCGGCGCGACGCTGAAGTCGCTCGCACGCTGGGCGATCAAGGCATCGCATTCCACAGCTACCTCGATCAGTTGCTGTTCAAGCCCGGCAGCGTGTTGACCAAAACCGGCAACTATTTCCAGGTGTTCAGCCAGTTTCGCAAAGTCTGCTACGGCCGGCTGCACATCTCATTGCCAAGCCTGGTTCGCGCACCGGCCCGGCAGGCACCCACCGGCATCGCCAGCGATCCGGTGCCGTTGCTCATCGAAGGCTTTGCACCTTCCGACGAAGCCCTGCGTGCTTTTTGGCCCGCAGGCGAAAGCGAAGCCCGACGACGCCTGGAGGCGTTCGTCGATCAGCACCTCGACCATTACCAGACCGATCGGGATTTTCCGGCCAAACCCGGCACCAGCCAGCTCTCGGCTTACCTGGTGGCCGGCGTGGTCTCGCCGCGCCAGTGCCTGCACGCCGCGCTGCAAGCCAACCAGGGCGAATTCGAAAGCGGTAACGTCGGGGCGGTGACCTGGATCAATGAATTGCTCTGGCGTGAGTTCTATAAACACATTCTGGTGGGCTATCCACGGGTATCCCGTCACCGGGCATTCCGCCCGGAAACCGAAGCGATGGCCTGGCGTGATGCCCCCGAAGAACTGGCCGCCTGGAAAGAGGCCCGCACCGGCCTGCCAATCATTGACGCAGCCATGCGCCAACTGCTGGAGACAGGATGGATGCACAACCGCTTGCGAATGGTCGTGGCGATGTTCCTCACCAAGAACCTGCTGATCGACTGGCGCGAAGGCGAGCGCTTTTTCATGCAGCACTTGATCGACGGGGATCTGGCCGCCAACAATGGCGGTTGGCAGTGGAGCGCCTCCACCGGCACGGACGCGGCGCCCTGGTTCCGGATTTTCAATCCATTGAGTCAATCGGAAAAATTCGACCCCACAGGATCGTTCATCAAACGCTGGTTACCGGAACTGAACGATCTGGATAGGCAACAGGTCCATAACCCCAAAGCCCTCTGTGGACTGTTTGACCGTGTGGATTATCCCGCTCCGATCGTCGACCTCGGTCGATCACGAGCGCGTGCGCTGGCCGCTTTCAGACAGCTGCCAACGCGACAACACAGTGCCGCCGAACCGTTGGGCGCTGAACGAACATGAAATTGATTGAATGCGGATGCACTTTCCACCACTCGGAATATAGTCTTACTTAATCATGGACCGCCGTAAAAGCCTTATAGCAGACACGGCGCAACCCTAACGGAAGGAGCATGGAATGGGTGTGAAACCGCCACGGCGATACTGGCTGACAGGGGCGGGTGACGGCGTCGCCGCTTCGCTTGCTGTAAAGCTGCTTGACAGCGGTGCGCACCTGGCGATCAGTTCGCGCTCGACCCAACCCTGCGAAGCCCTTGACGCACGTTATCCGGACCAGCTACTGATCGTGCCCGGCGATCTGACCGACAGCCAGACCGTACGCAAAATTGGCGAACGGATCGCCCAGCAGTGGGGTGCCCTGGACACCGTCATCCTGAATGCTGGAACCACCGAATACGCCGGCGCCCAACCTACCCCCCAGGCATTCATCGAACATTTGGTACGCAGCAACCTGCTGGCGGCCAGTCTATGCATCGAAACGGCCTTGCCGCTGTTACAGGCAGGCATCCACCCCCATCTGACAGGGATCGCCAGCCCGGCGACTTGCTTGTCCCCATCACACACCGAGGCCAGTGGCAGCACCATGCGCTCCCTGTTCGAATCGACTCGCACGAGGCTCGCCCCCGAGGGCATCGACGTGACGCTGGTCCACCCGGGGTTCGATGATGTGTCGCTGTGCCTGGACAATGGTGCGTTGCCCACGGTCTGCTCGACAGACGAAGCAGCGACCTACATCCTGACCAACCTGGCCAAAAGGCCCCCCGAGCTGATCCTCCCCGTCGCTGCCCTGGCGGCGCTCTGGCCGTTACCCGCCTCGACCCGGACCGACCGGCCGGACATCGCACCGTGTCAACCCGATGCCTGGTCACCGATCAAGGGTCGTCCTTGAAGGCCCCGGTTGCCTTACACTGCCGGCCATGAAAAACATCCCTCTCATAGATCTTCCTGCGCCGGCCGTTACCTGTTCGAGCTGCGCGGCATGCTGCTGCCGACTGGAAGTGTTGTTGATCACCGACACGGGTGTCCCGCAACGATTCATCGCCGTGGACGATTGGGGCGCCGAAGCCATGTTGCGGCTGGATGATGGTTGGTGCGCGGCGCTGGATCGCGACAGTATGAGGTGCACGATCTACGAGAAACGTCCGTTGATTTGCCGGGAGTTCGAAATGGGCGCGCCGGAATGCGTTGAAGAACGCCAGGGCATTGCGACGGTGTATCGATAAAGGTCAGCAGGCCCTTGATGGGGCGGGTTCCCATTGCGGGAGCCTCGAAAGATGTGTGGGAGCAGGCTTGCTCGCGAAGGGGCCGGCCCCCACAGGGCTGTCGGGTATTACAGCGGCATCGTGTAATGCAGCGCGTAGCTCTCCACACCGTCGTTGTTCGACGAGATACCCGCGTTGGAATAGTGAGTGGCGCGAATGCCCACTTCATGCCCGCCATTGAAGCGCAGGCCGAAACCAATGCGATCTTCGAACTGGAACGAACTGCCCAGCTTGTTATCTTCCAGCTCGGTGTTAGCGAACAACGCAACGCCGATGCCAGCCTCAACGTACGGTTTCACGTTCTGACCGGAAAATTCATACACGAAGACCGGCGAGAACGACAGGCTGTGGTTACTCGAAGTCTCATCCCCCTCCCAATAGGTGTAGGCACCACTCCAGTAGCCCGTCAGACGCCCCACATCGCTTTGCAACCAACTCTTGTCCCAATCGAACTGCATGCCCAGTCGATAGGTCATGGTCGAATCGCTGGTCTGACCGACCCCGAATTCCACACCCGCCGCCTGAGCAGTGTAAGTGTGCCCCAGCAACGCAGCCGCAAGTGCGGCCAAACAGAATAAGCGCTTCATTAGAAACATCCTTTTCCGAACAGACTTAGTTAGTTTTTTCTTACAAACAGACAGAGCTATAGAAATCCCCGTTGAAACAGAAGTTCAGCCCCATTTACGTAATTTTCACATTTCTTTTACAGAGCGAAGCTTCGCACAATGCCAGACGATTGCCACAACATTGGTAGGATTTTTCCTAAATGTATCGGATCTGCGCTACTCCAGAACTGGGTTTCGCTGGCAGGCCCTTCCGCTAACGCTCCCCGTTCAGCCAACAAGCGCTGCAACTGGCGAGCCACGGCGGCGCCGGTGTCGATCAGGCTGATATGGGCCGGGATCATCTGCTTGAGCATGGGCTTGAGAAACGGATAGTGGGTGCAGCCCAGGATCAGCGTGTCGCAACCGGCGGCCAACAGGGGGTCGACGTACTGGCGCAGCAGTTGATACAGGGCCGGGCTGTGCAAATCCCCCGTTTCGATCAGCTCCACCAATCCGGGACACGGCTGGGTGATGACCCGCACGTCGGTGGCAAAGCGATCAAGCAGCGCGGCGAACTTGGCGCTCTGCAAGGTGCCGGTGGTGGCCAGTACCCCGACGATGCCGCTACGGGTAGCGGCAGCCGCCGGCTTGACCGCCGGCTCCATGCCGACAATGGGCCAATCGGGGAAGTCACGGCGCAGATCGGCCACGGCAGCGACCGTTGCGGTATTGCAGGCGACCACCAGGGCTTTGGCGCCCTGCCCCAACAAAAAGTCGGCGATGATGGAACTGCGCTGCCGGATGTATTCCGGTGTTTTCTCGCCATAGGGAATATGTCCACAATCGGCGACGTACAGCAGCGATTCATTGGGCAGCAGATGACGGATCTCTGCCAGCACCGAAAGCCCGCCGACCCCCGAATCAAGCACCCCGACCGGCGCGTTATTCATGCCTGTCACCACACACGCTGCAGCCTGGGTCGCGCTTGACCCGCAGTTCGCGGAAACGTGAACCCAGGGCATCGATCAACAGCAGGCGTCCTACCAATGGTTCACCGAACACGGCCAATAGCTTCAGCGCCTCGAGGGCTTGCAGGCTCCCCACCAGCCCCACCACCGGACCGAGCACGCCCGCTTCGCTGCAGGTCAGCTCGGCTTCGCTGCCGTGGCCGTAGAGACAGTGGTAGCAAGGGCTTTCGGGGCGACGCGGGTCGAATACCGACAGCTGCCCTTCCAGGCGGATCGCCGCGCCGCTGACCAGCGGCTTGCCTGCTGCGACGCACGCCGCGTTCACCGCTTCGCGGGTAGAGAAATTGTCGGAGCAGTCCAGCACCACGTCCACGGCTCCGACGGCGGCGGCCAGGCTGTCTTCGTCCATGGCGGTCGTATGAGGGACCAACCCGATCTCAGGGTTCAGCGCTGCCAGACGACGCATCGCCGAATCGACCTTGCTCAGCCCCACGCTGCCAGTGTCGTGGATGATCTGGCGTTGCAGGTTGGTGAGGTCAACCGTGTCGAAATCCGCCAGATGCAACTCGCCAACGCCGGCGGCGGCCAGGTACAGCGCCACCGGGGCGCCGAGGCCGCCAAGACCGACGATCAATGCGCGGCTCTGCTTGAGCCGTACCTGGCCGTCGATGTCGACGTGCTGCAACAGGATCTGCCGGCTGTAGCGCAACAGCTCCTGGTCGTTCAGCACGGCAGGCACCCCAGGCTGATGCGTTCATGGCCGCCCAGGTCCTTGCGACTGTGGACTTCGGCAAATCCCTGGGTTTGAAGCAGGTCACGCACCGCATCGGCCTGGTCGTATCCATGTTCGAGCATCAGCCATCCGCCCGGAGCAAGATGATCCGGCGCCTGGGCGATGATCGTGCGCAGGTCATCGAGCCCATCCTGGCCCGCCACCAGCGCACTGGCCGGCTCGAAACGCACGTCGCCTTCGGCCAGGTGCGGATCGGTGGCAGCGATATAAGGTGGATTACTGATGATCAACTCGAAGCGCCGGTCTGCCAGGGCACTGAACCAATGACTGCTCAGCACCGTGACATTGCCCAGATCCAGGCGTTGGCGATTGCGTTCGGCCAGGGCCACAGCCTCGAGCACACGATCAACCGCAGTGACCGTCCAGGCCGGGCGCTCACTGGCCAATGCCAGGGCAATCGCACCGCTGCCGGTGCCCAGGTCCAGAACCCTGGCCGGGGTGGCCGGCAACAATTGCAGCGCGGTTTCCACCAGCAGCTCGGTGTCCGGACGGGGGATCAGGGTGTGAGGAGCGACTTCCAGGTCGAGCTTCCAGAACCCCTGTTGCCCCAGGATATAAGCCACCGGCTCGCCGGAGCGACGACGACGCAGGTATTCGGAGAACAACAGCGCCGCTTCGCTCGGCACGATCCGCTCGGGCCAGGTGTGCAGGAAGCTGCGGGGCTTGCCCAGGGCAGCCGCCAGCAGCAACTCGGCATCCAGGCGTGGGGTCGGCGAATCCGGCAGCTCGGCGGCGCGTAATACACTGGCGATGATGGTCATGGGTTCACCTCTGCTTACTCGCCAATCGCGGCCAGTTGGTCGGCCTGGTATTCGGCCAGCAACGGCTCGATCACGGCCTCGACGCCACCGGCAAGGATTTCGTCGAGGGAATACAGCGTCAGGTTGATTCGATGATCGGTGACCCGACCCTGGGCGAAATTGTAAGTACGGATCCGCTCGGAACGGTCGCCCGACCCCACCAGCAATTTTCGCTCGCTGGCAATGGCATTGGCCGCAGCGCTGGTCTGTTGATCGTTGAGCTTGGCCGACAGCCAGGCCATGGCCCGTGCACGGTTCTTGTGCTGGGAACGCTCTTCCTGACATTCGACCACGATGCCCGAAGGCAAGTGAGTGATACGGATCGCCGAATCGGTCTTGTTGACGTGCTGGCCGCCGGCGCCGGAGGAGCGGTAAGTGTCGATCCGCAGGTCCGCCGGGTTGATTTCGATGGCTTCCTGCTCGTCCGGCTCGGGCAATACCGCCACGGTGCAGGCCGAGGTATGGATGCGCCCCTGGGATTCAGTGGCCGGCACGCGCTGCACACGGTGGGCACCGGACTCGAATTTCAGCTTGCCGTAAACGTTCTCGCCTTCGACCCGGGCGATAACTTCCTTGAAGCCGCCGTGTTCGCCTTCGTTCTCGGACAGAATTTCCACGCGCCAGCCGCGACGCTCGGCGTAACGCGAATACATGCGAAACAGGTCGCCGGAGAAAATCGCCGCCTCGTCGCCACCGGTACCGGCACGTATCTCGAGGAAAACGTTGCGCCCGTCGTTCGGATCCTTGGGCAACAACATGCGCTGCAGGTTGCTCTCCAGCTCAACCAGTCGTTCCTTGGCTTCGCGGACTTCCTCGACGGCCATTTCACGCAGGTCCGGGTCGCTGTCCTTGAGCAGCGCCTGGGCACCGGCAAGGTCTTCCTGCACTTTGAGCAGCTGTTTATAAGTCACGACAATCGGCTCGACTTCCGCGTACTCCTTGGAGTAGGTGCGGAACTTGTTCTGGTCGGAAATGACTTCACCATCGCCCAGCAAGGCGGTCAGTTCCTCGAAACGGTCCTGGAGAACGTCCAGTTTATTGAGCAGTGACGCTTTCATTACGATTTTTTATCCGAAAAGCTATCCGGTGAACCCTCACCGAGGGCAAAGAGTTCCTGGGCCATGGCCAGCGCATCGAGGCGGCCTTCGGCGGTCAGCTTCTTGAGCTGGACACTGGGGGCGTGGAGCAGTTTGTTGGTCAGGCCGCGAGCCAGTTGCGCCAGCACATCTTCAGCGTTGCCACCGTTGGCCAGCAGGCGCTGGGCCTTTTGCAGCTCTTCGTCGCGCAGGCGCTCGCTCTGCTGACGATACGCCTTGAGTACATCCACGGCGGCCAACTCGCGCAGGCGCACCATGAAGTCCTCGGCGCCGACGCTGATCATCTCTTCCGCCGCCTGGGCCGCGCCCTGCCGACTCTTGAGGTTCTCGGCAACCACTTCGTGCAGGTCGTCGACGCTATAGAGATAAACGTCGTCCAGCTCGCCGACTTCCGGCTCGATGTCCCGGGGAACGGCAATGTCCACCATGAAGATCGGCTTGTGCTTGCGCAACTTCAGGGCACTTTCCACCGCGCCCTTGCCCAGAATCGGCAATTGGCTGGCGGTGGAACTGATGACGATGTCACTGTGCACCAGCTCCGCCGGAATGTCCGACAGCAACACCGCATGGGCTCCGAACTGTTCGGCCAGGATGCTGGCTCGCTCCAGGGTCCGGTTGGCGACCACGATGCGCTTCACACCCAGGTCATGAAGGTGACGAGCGACCAGGGTGATGGTTTCGCCGGCACCGATCAACAGCGCCTGGCTGCGTTGCAAGTCACTGAAAATCTGCTTCGCCAGGCTGACAGCGGCAAACGCCACGGACACCGGGTTTTCACCGATAGCCGTGTCGGTGCGCACCTGCTTGGCGGCGTTGAACGTGGCCTGGAACAGCCGCCCCAGCAGCGGCCCGACGGTGCCTGCTTCGCGGGCCACGGCGTAGGCCGATTTCATCTGGCCGAGAATCTGCGGTTCGCCCAGCACCAGGGAATCGAGCCCGGACGCGACGCGCATCATGTGACGAACGGCCGCATCGTCTTCGTGCACATAGGCACTGGCGCGCAGCTCTTCCAGGCTCAGATCATGGTATTCGGCCAGCCAGCGCAGCACCGCATCGGCCGAAACCTGATCCTGTTCTATATAAAGCTCACTGCGATTGCAGGTGGAGAGGATCGCAGCCTCGCGGCTCTCGGTGAGCCGGCAAAGCTGCTGCAGGGCCTCAACCAGCTGCTCAGGCGTAAAGGCCACGCGCTCGCGGACGTCTACTGAAGCAGTCTTGTGGTTAATACCAAGTGCAAGGAAGGCCATTCAAGGTCGCTGATGGTGACGTGAAGCCGGCAATTGTCCTACTTCGCCAGATTCAGGACAACCACTCGATCTCTATCGCCTCGCCTGACAGCGTAAATCGACGGGGCGGTTATGTTTGGTCGAAGGCTTGTGTCATGATGATCCGACCGCAGGTTAGTCGTCCTCTTCCTATATGAATAGATCTTCCGCGTTGCTCCTCGCTCTTGCCCTGCTCAGCGGCTGCCAGTCCATGGCCCCCGTATCGACGGACGGTTCGCCGCCGGTCGAAGACAGCACGCAGGCCCCTGAAAAGCCCAAGGTCTACGGCTCGTTCAGCGAAGAAACCATCTTCAGCCTGTTGAGCGCCGAACTGGCAGGCCAGCGCAACCGCTTCGACATTGCGCTGGATAACTACGTGACCCAGGCCATCAATACCCAGGACCCTGGCATCTCCGAGCGGGCGTTTCGCATTGCCGAATACCTGGGGGCCGACCAGGCGGCGCTGGATACCGCCATGATCTGGGCGAAGAATGCGCCGGACGACCTTGAAGCGCAGCGCGCCGCCGCCGTACAACTGGCACGGGCCGGCCGTTATGACGACTCCATGATGTATATGGAGAAAGTGCTGCTGGGCAAAGGCGATACCCATTTCGATTTCCTTGCGCTGTCTGCTGCCGATACCGACCAGGAAACCCGCAGCGGCCTGATGAAAAGTTTCGACCGCCTGCTGCAACGCCATCCGAACAACGGCCAGCTGATTTTCGGCAAGGCGCTGTTGCTGCAACAGGACGGCGATTCCAAGGGTGCCCTCACGCTGCTCGAGGACAACCCGCCGGAAGCCGGCGAAGTGGCGCCGATCCTGCTGCGGGCGCGCCTGCTGCAAGGCATGAACCGGGGCGACGAAGCCCTGCCGCTGCTGGAAAAAAGTATCAAGAAGTATCCGGACGACAAGCGCCTGCGCCTTACTTACGCCCGCATGCTGGTGGAAAACAACCGCATGGACGACGCCAAGGTGGAGTTTTCCAGCCTGGTCCAGCAATACCCCGAAGACGACGAACTGCGTTATTCCCTCGCCCTGGTTTGCCTGGAAGCCAAGGCCTGGGAAGAAGCCAAGGGTTATCTGGAAGACCTGATTGCCCGGGAGAGCCACGTCGATTCGGCCCACCTGAACCTGGGGCGCATCGCCGAAGAACGCGACGACCCGGAAACCGCGCTGATCGAGTACGCCCAGGTCGGCCCGGGGAATGACTACCTGCCGGCGCAATTGCGCCAGGCCGATATCCTGATGAGTAATGGCAAGACAGCCGAGGCCCAGAGCCGCTTGTCCGTCCAGCGCGACGCCCAACCCGACTACGGAATCCAGTTATACCTGATCGAAGCGGAAACCCTGTCGAGCAACAATCAGGGCGACAAGGCCTGGGGTGTACTGCAGCAAGCCCTGAAACAATACCCGGACGACCTGAACCTGCTCTACACCCGGGCCATGCAGGCGGAAAAACGCAATGATCTGGCGCAGATGGAAAAAGACCTGCGCCTGATCATCCAGCGCGACCCCGACAACGCCATGGCGCTCAATGCCCTTGGCTACACCCTGTCGGACCGCACCACCCGATACGCCGAAGCCAAAGCGCTGATCGAACAGGCCCACCAGATCAACCCGGAAGACCCAGCAGTGCTAGACAGCCTCGGCTGGGTGAATTTTCGCCTCGGCAACCTCGACGAAGCCGAACGCCTGTTGCGCCAGGCCCTGGAGCGCTTTCCCGACCAGGAAGTCGCTGCTCACCTGGGCGAAGTCCTGTGGGCCAAGGGCAAGCAACGCGAAGCCCGGCAGGTCTGGAACAAATTTCTCAAGGAACAGCCTGACAGCCCCATCCTGCGCGGCACCATCAAACGCCTGACCGGATCAGAGACCCTTTAAGACCATGTTTTTGCGCCACTTCATCGTTTTCAGCTTCATCGCCCTGCTCGCCGGTTGCGCGGGCTTCGGCGCCCGTGAATCCGTCCAGGGCCACGGCAACCCGACCCAATGGCGTGAGCACAAGGCACAACTGAGCGGCCTCGACGGCTGGCAGATCGACGGCAAGATCGGCATTCGCGCGCCTAAAGATTCGGGCAGCGGCACGCTGTTCTGGCTGCAACGCCAGGACTATTACGACATTCGCCTCTCCGGCCCACTGGGACGCGGCGCGGCGCGGCTGACGGGTCGCCCCGGCCAGGTCTCGCTGGAAGTCGCCAACCAGGGGCGCTACGACGCACCCTCGCCCGAAGCCTTGCTGGAAGAACAACTGGGTTGGAAACTGCCGGTCTCGCATCTGACCTGGTGGGTTCGCGGGCTGCCGGCACCGGACAGCAAGAGCCGCCTGACCCTCGACGCCGACAGTCGCCTGTCCAACCTGGAGCAGGACGACTGGCAGATCGAATACCTCAGTTATGCCCAGCAGAACGGCTACTGGCTGCCCGAACGCATCAAACTGCACGGCAGCGATCTCGACGTCACGCTGGTGATCAAGCAATGGCAGCCGCGCAAGCTGGGGCAATGACATGACAGCCCCGCGCCTGACCCTGCCCTCCCCGGCCAAGCTCAACTTGATGCTGCATATTCTCGGTCGTCGCCCGGACGGCTATCACGAGTTGCAGACGATCTTCCAGTTCCTGGACTACGGTGACGAAATCACCTTTGCCGTGCGCGACGACGGCGTGATTCAGTTGCACACCGAATTCGAAGGTGTCCCCCACGACAGCAACCTGATTGTCAGGGCCGCGAAAAAACTTCAGGAGCAATCCGGTTGTTCGCTGGGCATCGACATCTGGATTGAAAAAATCCTGCCCATGGGCGGCGGTATCGGTGGCGGCAGCTCGAACGCGGCGACCACGCTGCTCGGGCTCAACCACTTGTGGCAGCTGGATTGGGACGCGGATCGCCTCGCCGCCCTGGGCCTGACGCTGGGGGCCGATGTACCGGTTTTCGTGCGTGGCCACGCGGCTTTTGCCGAAGGCGTAGGGGAAAAACTCACACCGGTGGAGCCCGAGGAACCCTGGTACCTCGTACTGGTGCCGCAAGTATCTGTAAGTACAGCAGAAATTTTTTCAGATCCACTGTTGACACGTAACTCTCCGCCCATTAAAGTGCGCCCCGTTCCCAAGGGAAACAGTCGAAATGACTGCTTACCGGTGGTAGCGAGGCGTTATCCAGATGTTCGTAACGCTTTGAATTTGCTAGGTAAATTTACCGAAGCAAAACTCACCGGAACTGGAAGTTGTGTGTTTGGGGGCTTCCCAAGCAAAGCTGAAGCTGATAAAGTATCGGCCCTTCTTACAGAGACCCTTACAGGGTTTGTAGCAAAAGGAAGCAACGTTTCGATGTTGCATCGCAAGCTACAAAGTCTGCTCTAAAAGGAATCGAGTGTTAGGCACTCGCAGCAACAGATACAGGGGCGTCGCCAAGCGGTAAGGCAGCAGGTTTTGATCCTGCCATGCGTTGGTTCGAATCCAGCCGCCCCTGCCATTTTCCTATACTCATCCAGGCATACCCTCAGCCTCCAGGTACTGCGCGTGTCCAAGATGATGGTCTTTACGGGGAACGCCAACCCCGATCTGGCTCGGCGTGTCGTACGTCAGCTGCATATCCCTCTCGGTGACATTTCTGTCGGTAAATTTTCCGACGGCGAGATCACTGCCGAGATCAATGAAAACGTTCGCGGTAAAGACGTCTTCATTATTCAGCCGACCTGCGCTCCGACCAACGATAACCTGATGGAACTCGTCGTGATGGCTGATGCCTTCCGCCGTTCCTCGGCTACTCGTATCACTGCTGTTATTCCTTACTTTGGTTATGCCCGCCAGGATCGCCGCCCGCGTTCCGCACGCGTGGCGATCAGCGCAAAAGTCGTCGCCGACATGCTGACCGTCGTCGGCATCGACCGTGTCCTCACGGTTGATCTGCACGCTGACCAGATTCAGGGCTTCTTCGATATTCCCGTGGATAACATCTACGGCTCCCCGGTCCTGGTGGATGACATCGAAGATCAGCGCTTCGAGAACCTGATGATCGTGTCCCCGGACATTGGTGGCGTCGTGCGTGCACGGGCCGTTGCCAAATCCCTGGGCGTGGACCTGGGTATCATCGACAAACGCCGCGAGAAAGCCAATCACTCCGAAGTGATGCATATCATCGGCGACGTCGAAGGCCGTACCTGTATCCTGGTCGATGACATGGTCGATACCGCCGGCACCCTGTGCCACGCGGCCAAGGCTCTGAAAGAGCATGGCGCGGCCAAGGTCTTTGCCTACTGCACACACCCTGTGCTGTCGGGTCGGGCGATCGAGAACATTGAAAATTCCGTGCTGGACGAGCTGGTGGTCACTAACACCATCCCGCTGTCCGCAGCAGCACAAGCCTGTGCGCGTATCCGCCAACTGGATATCGCACCGGTTGTTGCCGAAGCGGTTCGCCGCATCAGCAATGAAGAATCGATCAGCGCGATGTTCCGTTAAGGGCCCTGCCCTTGCCATGACATCCCGTTGACGAAAAGCGCCCCGCCCCAACACTCATGTTGGGGCGGGGCTTTTTTGCCCATCCGCTTTGACGTCGGTCGCAGACGTCACCCGGAATGGCTATTTTGGAGATACAAAATGACTGATTTCATCCTGAACGCCCAAGCGCGTACCGACCTGGGGAAAGGTGCGAGCCGCCGCCTGCGTCGTCTCGCCAACCAGGTTCCTGCCGTTGTCTACGGTGGTGACAAGGCTCCTGAGTCCATCACCATGCTGGCCAAAGAAGTGGCCAAGCTGTTCGAAGACGAGGCTGCCTTCAGCCACGTGATCGAGCTGAACGTCGATGGCAAGAAGCAAAACGTCATCGTTAAAGCGATGCAGCGTCACCCGGCCAAGCAATTCATCATGCACGCTGACTTCATTCGCGTCGTGGCTGGCCAGAAACTGACCGCAACCGTTCCAGTGCACTTCATCAACGAAGCTGCTCCAATCAAGAAAGGCGGCGAGATCTCGCACGTCACTTCCGAGCTGGAAGTTTCCTGCCTGCCGAAAGACCTGCCTGAATTCATCGAAGTCGACCTGGCTGACGCCGAAATCGGCACGATCATTCACCTGTCCGACCTGAAAGCACCTAAAGGCGTTGAATTCGTGGCCCTGGCACACGGCGACGACAAGGCTGTTGCCAACGTCCACGCTCCACGTGTTGCTCCAGAAGCTACCGAAGAAGGCGCAGCAGAGTAATTTCACTCTGTCGCCGGAGTGACCGGTAACATCGCGGACTGGAACGTAGCGAGGCAGCGGGCGGGAACGCGAAGTTTACTCAAGGGTAGATCCGCAATTTCGTCCACTGTCGCCAAAATACCTGACCGCGACTTGTTATCCACACTCCAGGAAGGGCCCCTATCGTGACTGCCATCAAACTGATCGTTGGCCTGGGAAATCCAGGCACCGAATACGAACAGACCCGGCATAACGCAGGGGCCCTTTTTGTTGAGCGCATCGCGCACGCACAAGGCGTCAGCCTGGCGGCCGATCGCAAATATTTCGGCCTGACCGGGCGCTTTTCGCATCAGGGTCAGGACGTTCGTCTGTTGATTCCCACCACCTATATGAACCGCAGCGGCCAGGCCGTGGCGGCATTGGCCGGTTTCTTCCGCATCAAGCCCGAAGAAATCCTGGTGGCCCACGACGAACTCGACCTGCCTCCGGGCGTTGCCAAGCTCAAACAGGGCGGCGGCCATGGCGGTCACAACGGGTTGCGCGACATCATTGCGCAGCTGGGTAACCAGAATACCTTTCACCGCCTGCGGCTCGGCATCGGCCACCCGGGCGTTGCCAGTATGGTGTCGAATTTCGTCCTGGGTCGTGCGCCTCGCGCCGAACAGGAAAAACTCGATGCCAGCATCGACTTTGCCCTCGGCGTGCTGCCGGATATTCTCGCCGGTGAATGGAACCGCGCGATGAAGAACCTGCACAGCCAGAAGGCCTGACTCTTACCGAGGGGAAACACCATGGGATTCAATTGCGGCATCGTCGGCCTGCCTAACGTCGGCAAGTCCACCCTGTTCAACGCCCTGACCAAATCCGGTATCGCGGCCGAGAACTTCCCCTTCTGCACCATCGAGCCGAACAGCGGCATCGTGCCGATGCCGGATGCGCGCCTGGATGCCCTGGCGGCCATCGTCAATCCCAAGCGCATCCTGCCGACCACCATGGAGTTCGTCGACATCGCGGGCCTCGTCGCCGGCGCGTCGAAAGGCGAAGGCCTGGGTAACAAGTTCCTCGCCAACATCCGCGAGACCGATGCCATCGCCCACGTGGTCCGCTGCTTTGAAGACGAGAACGTGATCCACGTCTCCAACAGTGTCGACCCGAAACGCGACATCGAGATCATCGACCTGGAACTGATCTTCGCCGACCTCGACAGCTGCGAGAAGCAACTGCAAAAAGTCGCCCGCAACGCCAAGGGTGGCGACAAGGACGCCGTCGTCCAGAAAGGCCTGCTGGAGCAGTTGATCGCCCACTTCACCGAAGGCAAGCCGGCGCGCAGCCTGATGAAGAACATGAGCACCGAAGAGAAGCTGGTGATCAAGGGCTTCCACCTGCTGACCACCAAGCCGGTCATGTACATTGCCAACGTCGCTGAAGACGGTTTCGAGAACAACCCGCACCTGGACGTGGTCAAGGCCATCGCCGAAGAAGAAGGCGCCGTGGTGGTTCCGGTCTGCAACAAGATCGAAGCGGAAATCGCCGAACTGGACGACGGTGAAGAAAAGGACATGTTCCTGGAGGCCCTGGGCCTGGAAGAGCCTGGCCTGAACCGCGTGATCCGCGCCGGTTACGAAATGCTCAACCTGCAGACCTACTTCACCGCCGGTGTCGAGGAAGTCCGTGCCTGGACCGTCCGCGTCGGCGCCACCGCCCCGCAAGCCGCCGGCGTGATCCACACCGACTTCGAAAAAGGCTTTATCCGCGCCGAAGTCATCGCCTATGCCGACTTCATCCAGTACAAGGGTGAAGCCGGTGCCAAGGAAGCCGGCAAATGGCGCCTGGAAGGCAAGGACTATATCGTCAAGGACGGCGATGTGATGCACTTCCGCTTTAACGTCTGACCTTGTTGATATCAAAAAAGCCGCGATGATTCGCGGCTTTTTTGTGGGAGCGAGCCTGCTCGCGATGGCGGCGGATCAGTCACTCTCTTTGCAAGCTGGTACACCGCTATCGCGAGCAGGCTCGCTCCCACAGGAGGCTTGTACGGTGTGCGTTAGAACAGATACCCCATGTAGATCGCCGCACCACCACCGGCCTGCACGCCGGCGTTCATGCCAGCCATCACCACCGCGCCCTTGGCCGACTGCAGCAGTTGCCGGTTGACCGTGCCGGAAGCAATGAGCGATGTCGCCGGGCTGGCGTTCAAGGCCACCGACAATGCCAGCAACTTGGGACCGAGCCCGAACAACAGGGCCGTGGCCGAACCGCCCACCACCAGGCCTCCTCCCACTTCGGTGTACATGCAGGGCCCGGTGATGTCGTCTTCGGTCAGGTCATGGCTGACCAGCGCGTCGCTGACGAACACCTTGCCGAAGCTGGGGAAAGCCTCAGCCGCGCCGGCCGCCCCCACGCTCTTGCCTTTGATCTGGATATTGACCTTGCCGAAACGCGGCAGCCGCGCGCCGAATCCGGCCCCCACCCCGACGCCGCCATAGCGATAGCTGACGTCCTTGCCCTCCGGTGAACGCAGGATGATCGAACCGCCACTGCCCGCCACCAAGGCTACGGTCAGGCCACCGCCGCTGGCGGTCTGGTACTGCCAGCGGCTTTCATTGACCGGGATCGGGATGTTGTAGCTCATACCTTCAAAATCCTTAATGTGAATGAACCGCACCGCGGCCGCGTTGGCGAATGGTTGTTGTCAGCCCCACAAACGCAAACATCAGACCGAGCCCTCCCAACAGCCCGGAAGGCCCCCAGAGTGCTCCCGGATCATCGACGACGGCACTGCCGGCAGGCTGATCGGGCAAGTAACGCACGCGTACCGACTGGCCCTGCCGATAACCGAAAATCAAGCCGCCCTGGGGATAAGAAATTTTTTCGCCAGTGGCCGTGGTAAAGGCAATTTCGGGATGCGAACCACCGGCATTCAAATGACTGACGATGCCATCGGCGGCCTGTGCGTGGGCCAGGAACTCGCGGCGATCCAGAGTGAGGTTGAGGGCGATGCCCAACAAGCCGATACCAATCAGGGCGAAAAGCAGGCCCAGCAATATCTTCCCGGTGCGTGACGGGGTGGCGTTAACCATGGTGGGTCTCGGTATTCATCCATGAAAAAGGCTGCTCAGGATAACAAGAAGCTTCGCCATCTCACATCTGCGACAGAAGCCCCCTTCATTTACTTGCGGTAGCCATCAACACGCCAAAGCAGAAGAAAGTGATGCCCGACAGCTTGCCGACAATCCCGGCTGCCCTGTTGGTGGAGAGCCAGCTCCTTGCACCATTGGCCATGAGGGCGTATGCGCCATGAACCAATACGACGAGAAGGCCATAGGAAGAAACCAGCAGGAAAAACTGGTCGAAATAGTCAGCCCCTGGCTCGATGAACTGAGGAAACACAGCGAGAAAGAAGAAACCCGCCTTGGGGTTCAATAACTGGATCGACAATGCCTCGATAAATCGTCGCCACGGTCGCGACGAGGTGGTGCTGGGCTCAGGGAGAAAACGCTTCGTACGCCACATCTTGATTCCCAGGTACAACAAATACAGGGCACCGGCATATTTGAGAAAGGTGAACGCTGTAGCCGACGCAGCAAGGATCAGCCCTACGCTACTGGCGCTGATACCTGCCACGACAAAAGCGCCGAGTGCGATACCACAGACGCCGGGCAGCGAACCGCTCCAACCATGGCGCAAGGCGTTGGAAATCGTCAGCACCACCCCAGGGCCAGGGCTGAGCACGGTCAGGGTTGCCAGAATCAGAAACAGTCCGTAATTGCCCATAAATCACTCCAACAAAG
Source organism: Pseudomonas sp. AF32 (assembly GCF_022342325.2). NCBI lineage: Bacteria > Pseudomonadati > Pseudomonadota > Gammaproteobacteria > Pseudomonadales > Pseudomonadaceae > Pseudomonas > Pseudomonas sp. AF32. The sequence goes on from NZ_RQJK02000033.1 coordinate 35,555, forward strand.
CGGCGGAGCCCAGAGTGATGTGAACAGACATCGCTGACAAACGCTTTAATTGGACCGGTGATGTGACTAAATTAGACACATGATTTCCAACCTGCCCCCCTTGAACGCCGTTCGCGCCTTCGCCGCTGCCGCTCGCCACCAGAGCTTCAGCCGTGCGGCCGAAGAGCTGCATGTCAGCCACAGCGCTGTCAGCCGTCATATCAAGTTGCTGGAGGAACGCCTGGGGGTGCTGCTTTTCGAGCGTCGAACCCGGCAATCACTGCTGACGCCGGCCGGCCAGACATTTTATGAGCAGGTCAGTGTGGCCCTGGCGCAGATCGCCGATGCGGCAACCACCCTGACCCGGGGCGCTTCGCTGCGCAAAGTCAGAATCAACGTGCGCCCCTCCTTTGCGGTGCGCTGGTTGATCCCGCGCTTGCCGAACTTCATGGCGCTGTATCCGGATATCCAGCCTGAAGTGATCACCAGCACCCTGCCACCGGATCACGTGCGTGAAACATTTGATGTTGTGATACGCCGCGCAAAAGCTGGATGGTCAGCCAATGTCCAACCTCATGCATTACTGGAAGATGACCTGGTGTTGGTCGCCGCACCGTCACTGCTGCAAAGCCAGCCGCTGGACAGCCCCAGCGATCTGGTCCGACACACGCTGCTGACGGGAAGGACCCGCAGCAGCGACTGGCAGGACTGGGCCAGACACGCGGGTATCACTCAGCGACACACTCAACCCGCTTTGCAATTCGACCACATGCATCTGGTGCTGCAAGCCGCCATCGACGGCTTGGGTATCGCCCTGTGTCCTGCATCATTGCTGGGCAGGGACTTGTCCACAGGGCGACTGACCTCCCCGTTTCCTTCCCTGCGCCTGCCATTGACCCGTTATTACTACGGCGTCGCCCAGGACGCCGCCGCTGAGACGCAGGTGTTTATCGACTGGATGCGCGCTCAAATTCATCAGGACGCAACAGAACCCGCGTAACCCGACGCTCCTGGACTTCGACAACGGTCATGCGCCATGCTTGCCATTGGAGTTCATCGCCAATGACCGGCAAGCGATCCAGCAAGCTCATGACCAATCCCGCCAGCGTCTGGTAATCATCGGTGGCCTTCGCCTGGAAGCCGGTATGTTCGCGGATCTGGCTGAGGTTCAACGCGCCGTTGACCAGGAAACCGCCCTCCTGGGCCACGATATTCGGCCCCTCGATTTCACTGGCATCGGGCAACTCACCGGCGATGGACTCCAGAATGTCAGTCATGGTGAGCAGGCCAATGAAGTCGCCGAACTCGTTCACCACGAAGGCAATGTGCGTCGACTCCTTACGCATCTGCTCCAGCGCGTTGAGAATCGTGAAGCTCTCCAGCAGGTTGATGGTCTTGCGCGCCATGGCTTCCAGGCGGGGTTGATTGCCCGCCAGCAGCTCCTTGAGCAGCTCCTTTTTATGGACGAAGCCCAACGGTTCATCCACCCTGCCCTCGCGAATCAACGGCAGTCTGGAGTAGGAAGAGTGCATCAGCCGTGTACGAATCTCCTCTGGAGTGTCGGCCAAGTCGATGTGATCGACATCGGCGCGGTGAGTCATGACAGTGCGTATCGGGCGCTCCGCCAACTGCAACACGCCGCTGATCATGACCCGCTCCCGTCGATCGAAGACTTGCTCGGTTTCATCACCGGCGAGCATGTCGGCGATCTCTTCACCGACCTCCTCCACCCCCAGTTTTTGCCCCCCGAGCAAGCGCAACACCGCATGGGCAGTACGCTCGCGCATAGGGCGATGGCCTTGCAGGCTCTTCTTGCGACGCGCACGGGCCAACTGGTTGAACAGTTCGATCAGAATGGAGAAGCCAATCGCGGCGTAGAGGTAACCTTTCGGGATGTGGAAGCCCAGGCCTTCGGCGGTGAGGCTGAAGCCGATCATCATCAGGAAGCCCAGGCACAGCATGATGACGGTCGGGTGGCCGTTGACGAAGGTGGTCAGCGGCTTGCTGGCGACGATCATCAAGCCGATGGAGAACACCACCGCGATCATCATGACCGACAGGTGCTCCACCATACCCACCGCGGTGATGACCGCGTCCAGCGAGAACACCGCATCGAGCACCACGATCTGCGCAACGATAGGCCAGAACAGCGCATAGGCCGCGCCGCCTGAACGCTGCGCCACATGCCCTTCAAGTCGCTCATGCAATTCCATGGTGGCCTTGAACAACAGGAACACACCACCGAACAGCATGATCAGGTCCCGGCCCGAAAAAGACTTGCCGAATACCTCGAACAGCGGCGCGGTCAGGGTCACCATCCAGGAAATGCTGGCCAGCAGGCCAAGGCGCATCAACAAGGCCAGGGACAAGCCAATGACACGGGCACGGTCACGCTGCTCCGGTGGAAGTTTGTCCGCCAGGATAGCGATGAATACGAGGTTATCGATGCCGAGCACCAGCTCCAGCACGATCAGGGTCAGCAGGCCAAGCCATGCCGTGGGGTCAGCGATCCATTCCATGGGTTATGCGCTCCCTCGGAATTTCATCGCAGGATGGAGACGATTTGCGGGTCGGAAAAAACGACTGGGAGGTTCCTGGGCGGTGCTCATTAGAAGCCTGAAATCAATTTGGGATAAAAATCCTACAGCGTTTCAGGAAGCTTCATACGAGGCGAATCATTACAGGATCTGACAAAGCATGCCCCGCATCACTCACCGATACGGGGACTTCCCAACGGCATCACTGCCTGATGCCGACAGACGGCCTGGATGGGACTAAATCTTTTTGACCTTGAAGCGACTCAGCACCCGTTGCATCAACGAAGCCCGCTCTGAAAGATCCTTGGCCGCCACCGCGCAGTCCTGTGAGTTCGACTGGTTCTTCTGCGTCACTTCATCGATCTGCTCGAGCCCGATGCTCGCCTGCTGCAAACCCGAAGCCTGCTCGCTGGAGGCTTGATAGATCAGCGATACCAGATTGGACACCGAGCTGGTTCCGCTGACGATGTTCTTGAGTGACTCGGCAGTCCGGGCCGCGATGACCATGCCGCGTTGCGTCTTGCTCGAAGAGTCGGCGATCAGCGTGGCTGTTTGCTGGGCCGCTTCGGCGCTGCGGGCGGCCAGACTGCGCACCTCATCGGCCACCACGGCAAAACCACGTCCAAGCTCACCCGCACGGGCCGCTTCGATGGCCGCATTCAGGGCCAACAGGTTGGTTTGCGCGGCAATGTTGTCGATGGTCGTGATGATCGCCGTAATGTCTTTGCCCGAGCTGTCGATCTCGGCCATGGCGGCAATCAGTTCGCTCATCAATTTGTCGCTCTCCCCCGCATCCGCCCTCGACGCCTGGGATTGTTCATCGGCTTTCTTGGCGTTAGCGGCGTTGTCCCTCGTCTGGGCAGCCATTTGCGTCATTACCGCACTGATTTCTGTGATGGACGACGCGGAATTGGAAGCGCCATCGGACAACGACTGGCTCAGGTCGGTAACTTGCGCCGAACTGCCGGTGATCCGCGTGGCGCTGGTCTGGACTTCGGAGATCAGCTGATTGAGGTTGCTGACCATCTTTTCCAGCGCCTTGCCCAGCGTGTCGTGAGGTGAAGAGAGCCGGACCTCCAGGTCCAGGTCGCCTTCGGAAATGCGCTCGGCCACGATGACCTGCCGTTGCAGGCTGTCAGACATATCGTTGAGCGCCACGGATAGTTGTCCGACTTCGTCTTCCGATTTCTGCACCAGGCGACGGGAAAAGTCCCCCAGGCTGATGTTGGCGGCCAAGGCGGCGGCCTCGCGGATCGGCCCGACGATTTTCGCGCTGGCAAACCAAAGGGCGACCAGGGCCAGCAGCGAGATAGCCAGCCCTACCGACACCTGCCAGATGCTGTTGTCGATGCTGCGCGCCTGCAGCTCCTGCTCCAACGCAATGGCCTGACTCATGACCACGGCCTTGGGTAAACGAATCAGCACCGCCCAGGGCTTGCCGGTGCGACCGAGCGTGATGGGCATCAACACTTCGATGTCCTGCGTTTGCGCGTTGAGCAGGCCGTTACCCCGAGCCCCCTGGATATCCTGGAGCACTTTTTCCCAGGCGTCAGGCAGCAAGGCCTTGAGGGGCTGGCCGATCAGGTCGGTACGTCGACTGTCCGCGACCACCAGCCCCTGGTTGCTCAGGATGGACACCGTGCCTTGGCCGCCGTACAGATCGGCAGACATCTGCTCGCTGAGTTTCTGGATGAAGGCGATATCGAAGTCAGCCCCGACCACGCCATAGAACTTGCCGTTGGAAACGATGGGGACCGACAGCGTGGTCAGCCATACGTTTTTTCCCTGAACCACATAGGGAATGGGATCCAGCACGCTTTCCTTCAGCGTATCGCGTGGACCACTGTACCAACCGCCCTTGAGCACTCCATTGGGATGGCGGTCCGCAGAATCGTACTCAACCAACGGTTGCACCGCGACATGACCGTCGGCGCCGCGTGTCCAGTAGGGAGTGAAACGTCCCGTCAGTGGGTTGCTGCCGTCCGGGGCATTACGAAACGCAAGATCCTGCCCGTCCAAGGCATCCGGCTCCCAGCAGGAATAAGTGCCGTTGAAGTCAGGGTTATCCTTGAGCACGCTGAGCAACACGGCGTTGATCTGATCCCGTCCCAACGCCAGATGACCTTGCGAAGCCTTGCTGGCGGCAAAGGTATTGGCCATGGTGCGCGCCGCATCCAGCGCATTTTGCAGTTTGGCCTGGATGGCATTGGCGCGGGATTCGGCCAGGTTTTGAATTTCCCGGATCGTTGCCTTCTCAACCAGCGCGGAAACTTCCGTAGAAACGTAATGTTCATTGGAGCGCGCGCTGAAGAGCCCGTAAACCACCAGGCTGATGGACGAAACAAACAGGCACACGCCTGCCGTGACACAAATACGTGCCTGCAATGACTTGAACTTCATATCAACCCCTGCCTGATTCTGTTTATTGCCAACGTCAACGACGACGGCCTTCCAACGTGTGCACGACTCGGCGAATAACAATCGATCACTGCTGCTTACGCGATACCCGGGCGAACGCCCTCAAGGGCATGGCGATACAGCTTTAAAGCGTTGAAACGTGGCGGGTTGGTGGGCACAAATCCATCTCTTTCCGCTCGGAAAGAAGAAAAGATATTCGAATCAAAAACAGAGGGCCTTATCCAGAGCAGGCTGCTCCCTGGGGATAAGGGCAATCGATGGAAAGAATGTGAAGCCTGCCTTTGCTGTAACCACAGGGTCACCCTTGAATACGGCCGCAGAATCCATTCAAACCAATAACCACGGCAGCAAATTAACATGGGGCATAGTTCGGCCCTATCAACTTGAGGCTTAGACGAGGCAGTACTTTAGTCGCAAGGACGAGGAAGACAATCCGGCAAGCGCAGTGACTGCGCAGCCAGCCGAGACACGCCATCAAGCAGTCCCGCTGGCCTTCGCAGCACTCATGGCTCGGCTCAGGCTTTTTTTGTTCTAGGCAGAAAAATCGCCAACACCCCGAACAACGGCAGGAACGAGCACAACCAGTACACGTATTCTATGCCGCGAATGTCCGCCAGATGCCCCAGCAGCGCCGCACCGATCCCGCCGAAGCCGAACATCAACCCGAAAAACACGCCGGCGATCATCCCGACGTTGCCCGGCACCAGTTCCTGGGCGTACACCACGATGGCCGAGAACGCCGAGGCAAGGACGAAGCCGATCACCATGCTGAGGATGCTGGTCCACAGCAGATCGACATAAGGCAGGACCAGGGTGAACGGCGCCACGCCAAGAATCGAGAACCAGATCACGGCCTTACGCCCGATCCGGTCGCCAATCGGGCCACCGAAAAAGGTGCCCGCCGCCACCGCGCCGAGGAACAGGAACAGGTGCAACTGCGACGAGGCCACCGACAGGTCGAATTTCTCGATCAGGTAGAACGTGAAGTAACTGGTGAAACTGGCCATGTAGAAATACTTGGAGAACACCAGCAAGCCCAGCACCACCAGCGCACTCAGGACCCTGCCCCTGGACAAACCATGGGTGGCCGCCTGGCCCTGCTTGAGCTTGAACAGGTTCAAGTGGTTGGCGTACCAGCGACTGATCCGGTACAGCACGAACAATGCAAACAGCGCGAACACACCGAACCAGGCCACGTTGCCTTGCCCATAGGGAATGATGATCGCCGCCGCCAACAAGGGACCGAATGCCGAGCCGGCGTTGCCGCCGACCTGGAATGTCGATTGCGCCAGGCCATAACGACCGCCCGAGGCGAGCCGGGCGACCCGCGAAGCTTCCGGGTGGAAGGTCGAGGAACCGATGCCGATCAGCGCGGCGGCCAGCAGGATCAAGGCAAAGCTGCCAACCATGGACATCATCACGATACCGACCAATGTGCACACCGTACCGGCCGGCAGCAGCCAGGGCTTGGGGTGCCGGTCGGTGTGGTAGCCGACCCAGGGTTGCAGCAGAGAAGCAGTGAGTTGGAAGGTCAACGTGATCAGGCCCACCTGGGTGAAGGTCAGGCCATAGCTGTCCTTGAGCATCGGATAGATCGAGGGCAGCACTGCCTGGATCAAGTCATTGATCAGATGCGCCAACGCCACGGCGCCGATGATGCGCATGACCAATGGGCTGCTTTGGGCTGCGGCCGGAGTGGAAGGGGTGCCAGCCTGGGTATTGCTGAGAGCCATGGGAAGTTTCCATACAACGGATGGGTGCGCACGGGCAGGTGCGTCAATGTGCCATTTTTCGGTGCAGCAAGGCTATCCCCTTAGCTTGCTATCGACCGTAAAAAATTCCCGCGGGACAAGGTGATAGCTCAACGCCATGGTCTGAATCTTGCCTTGCTTATCCCCGACGATGCGTCCCCTTACAAAGGGGACCGAGAATGGGAAGTTTCGCTACAAAACCCGCCCACAGAGCGGGTCTGGACGAGCTTTCGAGGCCTTTTAAAAGAACACCTGTTTCAGCACTTGTGTAGAAACGCACAAAAACAGTGCAAAGGTGTTCAGGGGAGTATGGGCATGCACGCTTTTCTATCGCCGGGCATCAGATGGCTGGGACGTTTCGGTTTCGCCCGTAAATTCCAGTTGCTGTTCCTGCTTTTCATTCTGCCGCTCATGGGGAGCCTGTGGATCATTGGCCAGGACTACCGTGACAAATTGAGCCTGATCTCCGGCGAGCGTGCCGGGGTGCGCCAATTGCTGGCGCTGGACAACCTGGACAATCTGCTCACCGCCCAGCGCAACCGCGCGGCCCGTTGGCGAGCCACGGAAACCAATCGACAACCGACCCCCGCCACGCTGGCGGCGATGGCTTCTTTCGACGCCGTGCAACCGGCCCTCAACCAGGCCGCCAACGAGCTGGGCACAGCCTTGCAGACCGAAGGGGCCGAAGGCGCCACCCTCGCCCGCTATCAAGCCCTGCAAGACAGCCTCAAGGTCCTGGATTCGAAAAGCCTGGGTACCGTGGGTTGGTGGCCGGATGGCTACGACCGCTTCACTGCATCGCTCAATGCCCTGCAAGCCCTGCGCGAGCAGATCGTCATGGACAATCGCCTGACCCTCGCCTCCTGGCTGGAAACCTATTTGCTGACCCAGATCTCGACCCAGCAGACACCCGACCTGATCGAACGGGTCGGCCGCCTGGCGAGCGTCGGCCAGGCTTCGGTGGTGTCGGGTCAATTCAGTTTGCAAAGCCGCCTGCAACTGCGCGACCTGCGCAGCCGGATCGGCGATTCCCGGGATCAGTTGCTCAAGACCGGCGGGCTCCTCGAAGCTCGCCTGCCCAGCGAATTGCAAGGCTGGGCTGGACAATATCAGGGCAGCCTCAAGCATTTGGATGCCGAACTGAAGGTACTGGACGACGGTGTGTTCGGCGGCTCCATCAGTCTCAAGCCGGAAGATTTCGAGAAGCACATGGACACCCTCCTGACGGACCTGGCCTCCCTGCGCCAGCAATCCCTGGTGGCGCTGGATACCCGACTGGACCATTATCACGGCACGGCGGTCCGCCAATTCATCCTGGTGGCAACGGTGCTGGGCTGCCTGGTGCTGGCGGCGCTTTATCTGTTCATCTGTCTGCAAGCCTCCATCCGCCGCAGCGCCAGCGGCATCACCCTGCTGGCCGAAGCCTTGCGTGATGGCAACCTAAGCCTGCAAGTGCCAGTGCAAGGGCGCGATGAATTGGCGGCCATCAGCACTGCCCTGAACGTCGCCGTGGTGCAATTGCGCAACAGCCTACTGGGGGTGGATCACGAGACGTCGCAGGTGAGCAACGCTGTGCGCACCCTCAATGTCCATTCCAGCGATGCATTGGGAGAAGTCGAAGCCCAGCAGATGCAGATCAGCCAGATTGCCGCCGCCGCAACCCAACTGGCCGCCACCTCGCAGGGCGTAGCGAAAAGCTGCGAACAGGCTGCCGGCAGCGCCCAGCAGACCCGGCGCATCGCCGCGGACAGCAGCCGAGACAGCCAACGGACCACGGCCAGCATCCAGCAACTCAACCAGCGGCTCAACGACACCGCCGCCGCACTGGGCCGAGTGAGTGAACAGGGGCAACAGATCCAGATGGTGGTCGACACCATCCGTGGCGTGGCCGAACAAACCAACCTGCTGGCTCTCAACGCCGCCATCGAAGCCGCTCGCGCCGGAGAACAGGGTCGCGGCTTCGCGGTGGTGGCCGACGAAGTGCGCAGCCTGTCACAACGCACCCAGTCCTCCACGCAGCAGATCGCCGGCACCGTCGACAGCCTGCGCGCCACGGTCAACGAGGCTGTCAGCCTGATGGAAGCCGCCTGCGAACAGGCACAGACCGATGCCCAAGCCGTCACCAGCCTGGGCGAACTATTGGGAGAAATCGCCAACGCTGTGCAGAGCGTGACCGATACCCTGGCGCAAATCGCCACGGCGGTGGACGAACAAGCCAGCACCGCCGATGAGGTCAGCGGCAATATCCAGCAAGTCGACCAGGCGGCAATGCGCCTGCTCGATGGCGCACGGGCCGTGAACCTCGCGGCGGACACCCTGAGCCAGGGAAGCCAGGCCTTGAGTGCAAACACAGGAAGATTTCAACTCGGTTGAGGAGCATTTGCGGCGAGTATGGATAAGCGGTTGAAAGCGCAGAGAAATATTTCAGATTTACGCTTGACACATCCTCGCTGGCGGCGAATAATGCGCGCCACTTGGCTACATAGCTCAGTTGGTTAGAGCATAGCATTCATAATGCTGGGGTCCGGGGTTCAAGTCCCTGTGTAGCCACCAAGTACTAAAAACGGCTTATCGAAAGATAAGCCGTTTTTTTATGCCTCAAGAAAACCGCGCAGGATTTCCAGTGGCGTTTCCGTCGATTGCACCCCGCGCCTCGCATCGCTACAGTCGATCTCTATCCCCCGCCACGGATGGAGCGACACGTGCTTACAAATTTCAGTTCGAATCTTCATCGTCTGTCAGCCGTTTCGCTGCTGGCTGTCGCGCTCTCGCTCGTTGCCTGTAAGGCTCCTTCTTCCTCTACCACTACTGCGCCATTACCTACCGCGCCGGAGATCGCTTCAGGCTACCGCACCGACCTGCAGACCCAACACGCCGGTAAGCACATGGCCGCGGCGGCAAATCCGCTGGCCGCCGAGGCCGGACGGGAAATGCTGCGACGCGGGGGCTCGGCCATCGACGCGGCGATTGCGATGCAAGCGGTCCTGACACTCGTGGAGCCGCAGTCTTCCGGCATCGGCGGGGGAGCATTCATTGTGCTGTGGGATGGCAAGGCCGTACGCACCTACGATGGCCGCGAAACGGCACCGGCCGGCGCCACCGAGAAGCTTTTCCTGCAAGCCGACGGCAAACCCATGCCGTTTACCGCCGCCCAGATCGGTGGTCGTTCGGTCGGTACGCCGGGCGTGTTGCGTGCGCTGGAACTGGCCCACCGTAAACACGGCCGCTTGAAATGGGCCACGCTGTTCGAACCGGCCATCGCTCTGGCGGAGAACGGTTTCGCCATTTCGCCACGATTGCACTCCATGATCGCTAGCGATTCGTCCCTGCCGGGTTCACCGGACATGGCCGCCTATTTCCTCAACAACGACGGCAGCCCGAAAGCGGTCGGCACGCGGCTAAAGAATCCTGCATTGGCCGGTGTTCTGAAACGCATCGCCAGCGAAGGCCCGGATGCGTTGTACGAGGGGCCCGTCGCCCGGGAGATCGTCGCCAAGGTGCAGGGCCATGCCAACCCAGGCAGCCTTTCTTTGAACGACCTCAAGGGCTATACCGCCCGGGAGCGAGCGCCGCTGTGCACCGACTATAAACGCTGGCAGGTCTGCGGCATGGCGCCGCCCTCTTCCGGGGGCATCGCCGTGGCGCAGATTCTTGGCACGCTGCAGGCCCTGGAGCAACGCGACAGCCATATGGCCCTCGCCCCCTTGAAACCGCTGAAGACCGATAAACCCGCCGGCCTGGAACCCGCGCCCGAAGCGGTGCACCTGATTGCCGAAGCGGAGCGGCTGGCCTACGCCGACCGCGCCCAATACGTTGCCGATGCGGATTATGTGCCCGTGCCAGTCAAAGGCTTGGTCGACGCCGGTTACCTGGCCAGCCGCGCCGCCCTGGTCGGGCCGCGCAGCATGGGCGTCGCCAAGCCGGGCACGCCGCCGGGTGTGCAAGTGGCCTATGCGCCGGACCGTTCACCGTTGCGCATCTCCACCTCGCAGGTGGTGGCGGTGGATGACCAGGGCGGCGCCGTCTCGATGACCACCACAGTGGAATCGGCGTTCGGCTCGCACCTGATGGTTCAAGGCTTCATGCTCAACAACCAGATGACCGACTTTTCGTTCATCCCCGAAGAGAACGGACAAAAAGTTGCCAACCGTGTCGAGCCCGGCAAGCGCCCGCGCTCGTCCATGGCGCCGACCCTGATCTTCGATCGCCAGAGCGGTGAGCTGTTGGCGACCGTCGGCTCGCCGGGTGGCTCGCAGATCATCGAATACGTCGCCAAGTCAGTTATCGGCTTGCTGGACTGGAACCTGGACCCACAGACCGCGATCAACCTCCCCAACTTCGGCAGCCGCAACGGCCCCACCGAACTGGAACAGGGCCAGTTCAGCCCGACGCTGATCCAGGCGCTGAAAGACAAGGGCCATGCGGTCAGCGAAATCGACATGACCAGCGGGACCCAGGCGATTGTCCGGGTACGCGACGCGCAGGGGAAAACCTCATTGGCCGGTGGGGCGGATCCACGGCGCGAGGGTGAAGCGCTGGGGGATTGAAATTCGGAATGAATTGACACCGAGTCGTCATCATCGCGAGCAGGCTCGCTCCCGCATCTATCCCACGTGGGAGCGAGCCTGCTCGCGATTGCGATCTGTATGAAACGACGGCACAGGATTTACCACTGTTGTTCGGACGTCCGATGCGGGTTCGGAGTCTTCAGTTCGCCCCTCAGGTCGACAGCTGGTTAGCAAACTGGCTCACCGCATCCACTACCTTCTTCGCCCCGTCCTGAATCTCGACGATCACGCTTCCCGCCTCGGCTGCCAGGGCCAGACCCTGTTCGGCCTGGTGCTGGCCGTCGTTCATCAGCGATACGGCATTACGCGCCATGTCCTGGTTCTGGCGGACTACGCCAACGATCTCATCGGTTGCCTGGCTGGTGCGCGACGCCAGTTGCCGTACTTCATCGGCCACCACCGCGAAACCGCGGCCTTGCTCACCGGCCCGGGCGGCCTCGATGGCCGCGTTGAGCGCCAGCAGGTTGGTCTGTTCGGCGATGCCGCTGATGGTCTTGACGATGGTGCCGATCACCAGGGATTGCTCATTCAGCGCCTCAATCCCCTCGCCGGCGGTCTGCATGTGCCGGGCCAGCTCGCGCATCACTTCCACGGCCTGGGTCACCACGGTTGTACCGCGCTGTGCGCTGTTGTCGGTATGCAGCGAAGTGCTGTAAGCGATATTCGCCGCCTCGGCGACGGCTTTTTCCTGATTGACCTGATCGGTGATATCCGTAGCGAACTTGACCACTTTATAGAGCCGGTCGTTGGCATCGACCACCGGGTTATAGGACGCCTCCAGCCACACCTCACGGCCGTTGCTGTCGATGCGTTTGAAACGACCGGCGACGAATTCGCCACTGTTCAGGCGCTTCCAGAACTGTTGGTACTCCGGGCTGTTGTATTCTTCCGGGCCGCAGAACATGCGGTGGTGTTTGCCCTTGATCTGCGCCAGGCTGTAGCCCATGGCACTGAGAAAACGATCATTGGCTGTCAGCACCTGGCCGTTCAGGTCGAACTCGATCACAGCCGTCGAACGCACCAATGCACCAATGAGGTTTTCATGCTCGCGAGAGCCCTCGATGGTGCGGGTCAGGTCGTTGGAATACATGGAGAAATAGCGAATTCGGCCATCGACGGTCCGTACCGGCTGAAGGATCGAACGCAACCACGCCTCCTGACCATTGCCGCGCAGCAGGCGAACGGCACCGGAGAAATGCTCGCCACGAGTCAGCGCCGACGTGAAGCGACGCTGGTGTTCATTGGATTTCAAATAGGCCGGAACAAGCTCTTCGATAGATCGGCCGATCAGGTCCTGGCCTTTGTAATGCATTTCATCCAGGAACTTCTGATTGACCGTTTTCACACGCCCCTCTGCGTCGAAGGTCAGGGCCAGCATTTCGCGGTCCAGACTTTCCTTTACCTGCATGAGACTGGACAGTTCTTGGCGAAGGGCCGACAACTCCTGTTTCAAACGTTGATTGAACATGGGCGTGCTCCGACAGGCAGGAAAATAAATGGATCCATCCCTTGCCATCGGCTTGGCATTTTTTTTCTAAAGAGTACCGTTGGTCGGTCTGCAAAAATTTCCGGGGCCCTTGCGAACCCTGCCCTTCCTCCCAGGGTCATTGGGATTGTTCTACTGTTGCCGCTGATCTCAGAGGCACCACCGCTCCAGATACCCTCCCCCATAAAACCAACCATAAAAACGAGGTAACTGCCGTGACCACCGACATCGAAGACAGCCGCTCCGCCCGCTTCGCCTTACGCTGTTCCAGCTTTGCCGAGCGCTGGTTTCCCGACTCCTGGGTCTTCGCCGCGCTGGCAGTACTGGTCGTCGCGGTGGCGACGCAATTCATTGGCGCCACGCCCACGGCCGCCGCCATGGCGTTCGGCGACGGTTTCTGGAGCCTGATCCCGTTCACCATGCAAATGGCCTTCGTCGTGATCGGCGGCTATGTGGTTGCCAGCTCGCCGCCCGCCGTCAAGCTGATCGATCGGCTGGCACGGATTCCGAAGAACGGCCGTTCGGCGGTGGCCTGGGTGGCGCTGATCTCCATGGTTGCGTCGTTGCTCAACTGGGGCCTGTCGCTGGTGTTCGGCGGCCTGCTGGTACGAGCCCTGGCCCGTCGCACAGACCTGAAGATGGACTATCGCGCCGCCGGCGCCGCCGCCTATCTGGGCCTGGGCGCGGTATGGGCCCTGGGCCTGTCCTCATCGGCGGCGCAATTGCAGGCCAACCCGGCCAGCCTGCCGCCGTCGATTCTGTCGATCACCGGTGTCATCCCTTTCACCCAGACCATTTTCCTGTGGCAGTCCGGGGTGATGTTGCTGGCGTTGATCGTGATTTCGTTGATCGTTGCCTACGCGACCGCCCCAGGCCCGAACAGCGCCCGTGATGCCGCCGCCTGCGGAATCGACCCAAGCTTCAGTATGCCGGCCTTGCAGCCGCGGACCCGTCCGGGCGAATGGCTGGAACACAGCCCGTTGCTGACCATTGCCCTGGTATTGCTGGCCGCCGGCTGGCTGTTTCACGAGTTTTCGAGCAAGCCCGCCATCAGCGCCATTTCCGGGCTCAACACCTACAACTTCCTGTTCCTGATGCTCGGCGCGCTGTTGCACTGGCGTCCGCGCAGTTTCCTCGACGCGGTGGCCAGGGCTGTACCGACGACTACCGGCGTCTTGATCCAATTCCCGCTCTACGGTTCGATCGCCGCGCTGCTGACCACGGTCAAGGGCAGTGATGCCCAGACCCTGGCCCACCATATCTCGACCTTTTTCGTCCAGATCGCCTCCCACGACACTTACGCCTTGTTGATGGGTGTCTATTCGGCGGTACTGGGCTTCTTCATTCCATCCGGCGGCGGTAAATGGATCATCGAAGCGCCCTATGTAATGCAGGTGGCCAACGACTTGAACTATCACCTGGGTTGGGCGGTACAGATCTACAACGCCGCCGAGGCGCTGCCGAACCTGATCAACCCGTTCTACATGCTGCCGCTGTTGGGGGTACTGGGGTTGAAGGCTCGGGATCTGATCGGGTTTTCCTTCGTGCAGCTGCTGGTTCACACCCCTCTGGTGCTGGTATTGCTGTGGGCGCTGGGAACGACTTTGACTTATTTGCCACCAGTGATGCCATAAGGCCATAAAAAAGGGCCGATATTTACATCGGCCCACTTTTTCTTCGGCCCGGTCTGTTTCAGTATGGGGGCGCCCTGTTTCGAGGGGCCCATACGCTGAAAAGGATCTGAGCATGTATAAACTCGCAGTGCTTCCTCTTGCCGCCCTGGCCATGAGCGCCACCGCTTACGCCGACATCGATGTACAGCTTGGCAGCACCGAACGCGTGACCCGCCTCTTCGCTTATCCCAACAACTGCAACGTCATCTGCTTTCGCGACTGGACCCTGGAACAGACCGTCGAACATTACCTGACCCAAAGCGTGCAACGCGACGGCTACGGCACGGCCAAGGTCAGCGTCAAGCGTGACAACGACAAGGTCTACGCCCACATTTCGGGTGTGCCGAAGGGCTATGGCCAACCCCTGACTGCGTTGCTCGACGCCGGTGACCTGGCCTACAAGGGCGCCACCAAGCTCAACGGCGACAAGAAATGGGCCTACAACTGGTACCTGTTCCTGCCGCTGGGCATGGCCCTGGAAAACCGCAAGAGCGTCGAGCTGCTGCACTTCCCGCCGGATTACTCCCTGACCCAGGCCCAGGACTACCTGGAATCGGCCACCACGGATCGCTGGGCCACGCTGCTCACCGTCAACGGCATCGCCGCCGACCAGACACCGGCCTACCAGACCATCATCGACATCGCGCCGATCGCCGCCCCGTCCAATGCCGGTTCGGCGCTGGAAGGTGTCTACGACTATTTCAATGACTACCAGACCACCATGGTCAAGCAAGTCAGCCAGGGCGCCAGCGGAGCCGCGTTGCCAATGGTGGCCTTCGGTGCCCCGGTGCGAAACTGGATCAAGACACAGTACGGCCCGACGGTCGGCGTGCTTGGCCTGGCGACCATCACCCCGGCGGCAGGGCTGAAGGTGCCGGTGCTGGGCTCCAACCACCCCAGCTATATCTGGTACGCCGCCGACCCGGAGAGCTACGACGGCGACGAGGCCAAGGCGGATGCGGCAGGCCTGAAGGTCATGGGCCAGGATTTGAGCGCAGCGTGCTGGCAGGCCGGCATGGGCAGCAAGCCGGGCACCGATCCGACCACGCTGCTGAACCAATGCACCCAGACCTGGCAGGTCACGCAAAAGGAAAAAACCTGCGAATTGTTCTACACCTCGGTTCGCAAGTTGACACCGGCTGAAGCGGCCCAGAAATGCGAGACGCCGGCGATCAAGTCGCAGCTCCCGCAATTGAAAACGCCGATGCCATTGCCGTCCGAACCGGTGTAAATCTCATGGCTTTCCCGCGCCAGCCTGCGCTCACGCGGGAAAGTCCTATGGGCACCTGTCAGAGTTGACAGTAGATAGCGCCCTTGATCGGGGCGACACTATCCGGGTCAATCACGACGCTGGAAGGATCCCAGCGCCAGCAAGTCGGGTGTTGTGCCGACAAGGACCGTCATGACCATTTTTGTGACCGATAGAACCAGTTCACAGAACCGGGACTGTATCTACCCGGAAAAAGAACTCAGCACTCGCCTGGGTTATCCGTCTGCGCGCGATTTCGAAGTGCTACGTAGCGCCAACGGGCGCGGCAGCGGAATCGTCTCACTCAAGCGCTTCGCCCCCATGGAACGAATGTGTCGTGTGTCGGGGCTTCTGTTGGGTCGACGACGCCTGCACACCCTGCAGATCCTGCCGGATATCCACATGTATGACCCACGCTTCGCCGGATTGCTGGCGCATTCCTGCAATCCCAATGTCTTTTTGGACATGAGCGAATTGTGGCTATGGTCCCTGACGCCCATACAGGAAGGCGACAGCCTGAGCATGGATTACGCCAGCACGGAGCCGAAACTGTACCGGCAGTTTGCCTGCCGGTGCGGTTCGTCCAACTGCCACGGGTGGATCACCGGTTATGACGAACCACCCAACGAGCAAGGCATGAAGTTCCTCAAGCGCTGGCGCCGTCGCTGCCACCGCGACTGACGCCCTCTGCCAAGGAACCCGGGATCAGGGCGCGCCCACCGGACGCAGGCGATACTGCGGTGGCAGTTGCTCGAAACCGCTGATCGTGGTGTCCAGGCTTTTCCAGCGCCCGTCCTTGATGCCGTAGATGCAACCGTGAATCGACAGTTTCTGACCACGGTGCCAGGCGTTCTGAACGATGCTGGTATGGCCGACGTTGGCCACCTGCTGGATCACGTTGAGCTCGCACAGACGATCGACGCGTTCCTCTTCGGTTGGCAATTGCGCCAATGCCTCGCGATGTTCGTAGTACAGGTCGCGAATCGAGCGCAACCAGCCATCGATCAGGCCCAGTTGCCGGTCCTGCATCGAGGCGCGAACGCCGCCACAACCGTAGTGACCGGTGACCAGGATGTGTTTGACCTTGAGCACGTCAACCGCGTACTGGATCACCGACAGGCAGTTGAGGTCGGTGTGCAGCACCACGTTGGCCACGTTGCGGTGCACGAACAGATCGCCCGGCAGCATGCCGACGATCTCGTTGGCCGGCACCCGCGCATCGGAACAGCCGATCCACAGATATTCCGGGGTCTGCTGACGGGCCAGCTTGGCGAAGAAGTCAGGATCCTCCTGCTTGATCGCATCGGCCCAGCGCGCGTTGTTATCAATCAGATCTTGTAGTTCGTTCATGCTATCCAGCCCTCGAGAATAGTCCGCATGTTGGACACCACACCGCCGGTCGAGGTCACTTCATTAATGCCGTTGGAATTCCCGGCGCGGCGGCGGGTCCACCCATTAGAGGCCCACAGCATGAGGAATAGCCATGAATGATTCACGACGTCCTTTCGATGCGGCGCAACCGGAACCCATCGACGACAACGAAGACCGCATGGGCTCGATGCATGAGCTGGAGTTCGATGATGAACAGCCCAGTGCGAAAATCGGTGACGAACTGCCGGAAGACGAGCGCGAACAGCTGATCCCCCCTGAACGCGTACGCGAAGCAGGCCTGACGGGCGCGTCCATGGACGATCGCCAACCGACCGACGATGACATGAGCCCCGAAACCCTCATCCGCGAAGACGGCGCCCGGGATGCCCACGAGGCCGGCGCAGACGAACAGGCTGACTGGGATCTGAGCGTGGTGGGTGAAAATGACATCGGCGGGGGCGATGGGTTGGACGAGGCGGAGATGGCGCAGGTCGATCCGCTGGATGGCAAGCGCTAAATACCGACAGTCACTGCAAATCCCTTGTGGGAGCGGGCTTGCTCGCGAAAGCGGCGTCATATGTTGCAAAGATGCAAGCTGACCCACCGCTTTCGCGAGCAAGCCCGCTCCCACAGGGGTGACATTCAGTCCACTAAAGTGCAGGCCATCACCACCGCATATTCACGCCCACCCACCGCCGGGTAGTAATCGCGCCGCCGGCCGATCTCGTTGAAACCATAGCGCTCGTACAGGCGGAACGCCGTGCGATTGCTGTCGCGCACCTCCAGGAAGCACTCCCGGGCCTCGGCCTTGCAGGCTACCGACATCAAATGCTCCAGCAGGCGCAAGCCCAGGCCGCGGCCCTGGTTTTCCGGCTTGACGGTGATGTTGAGCAGGTGCGCTTCGTCGAGAATGATCTGCACGACACCATGGCCTACCTGCTGTTGGCCTTCAAACATCAACCAGATCTGGTATTTGCCCAACCCATCGAGAAAGATCCCTCGGGTCCAGGGGTGGCTATACGCCGCGTATTCGATTTTCAGCACAGCGTCGAGGTCCGCCTCGGTCATCGGGCGGAACGATACAGCGTCACTCATTCGATTCTTTCCAGCGCGCCATCAGCCGGCGCATGGCTTGCCAGACTTCAGCCTTGCGCTGTGGCGTTTCCATTAACAGTTCCAATCCAGGCAGTGCCCAGGCCGAGCCCAGGCCCTTGACCTGCAGTTCGCGGTTGAACGCTTCGGCATCTGCCTCCCCAGCAAACTTCACCGCCGGCAGGCCGATCAACCAAAGACACACGCAGGGCGCGTCCTCGAGCCGCGCCGACACGAAGCCCTGGACGAAATCCCGCGCCGCCTCCGGTCCCTGGTCCATCGTCCCGCGGGACAACAGCGGCCAGCGCACCGGTTCGCCGACGATCTGCGGACTGTCCGGCAGGCCGGCGGCGCGCAGCATGTCCTTGAGCAGCAGATAGGCCGGATCACGGCTTTGGAACGGCTCCCCCGTGGGCAGCTCCACCAACAGCAGGCAGCGCCCGGCCCGCAGCAATTGCAGGCTGAAACGCGGAGGCGGGACCGGGGCGACCCTGACCGGGACAGGCGGCTCTTGTGCCTCCTCTGCCGGTTTGGCAGGTGCACGGGCGGCAGCCGAGGGGCGCGGAACCTCGATTTTCGGCCGTTCGACCGGTGGTGTCGGCGGTTCGGCAACGGTCCTGGCGACAGGCGTCGTCACGGCCGGCGCGATGTCCGGCGGCTCGGGCGCTTCCAGCAGCTCGGGCCGCGACGGGGCGGCAAATGGCAATTCGGTACGCGGCAGCCAGGTGACCACCTGCATGGCGGTCAGATAGGCGCGGCGACGGGACTCGATAAGCAAGGGTCGGCCACTT
Source organism: Pseudomonas sp. AF32 (assembly GCF_022342325.2). Taxonomy (NCBI): domain Bacteria; kingdom Pseudomonadati; phylum Pseudomonadota; class Gammaproteobacteria; order Pseudomonadales; family Pseudomonadaceae; genus Pseudomonas; species Pseudomonas sp. AF32. Next base: position 54,470 of record NZ_RQJK02000033.1, read on the forward strand.
GTGGATAACTGAAAGTGGGAGGGATTCTACCGCCCTTCGACGCGAATCGCTTCCCCGTTGATTCAATCGTCGAACGATACAAAACAACAGTCCGTCTCAGGGGTGAATCGCAACCGGTCCGATGCAGTACAATTGCCGCTTTTAATTGCCAACCCGACGGCCATTGCGATGATCGAACCCAAGCGCGTCTTGCGCGCCCTTGCCGAACACTGGGCATTGCTTGAACCTTTGTGCGAGCACTTCGACCAGGGCACCCTGAGCCTCAACGAATTGCGTTCACAATTGGCCGCCCAACAACTGGACAGCACGCCCCAGGACATCACCAACCTGTTGGACGTGTGGATCCGCCTGGACATCCTCGTTCCGGTAGCGAAAAGCCCGAACCGCTTCGAACTCAACGCCCAGATCCATGATTTCCTTGCGTACCTGCGCCGCGAGCACCGCCTGGGCCTGTGCCTGGAGATCGAAGCCTACCTGCGCCACCTCGAACGCCTGGCCGGCTACATCCAGGACGCCTTCGACGTGCGCGACGGCAACGATCTGGCCCGCCAGCTGCGCCTGCTGGACATGCGCGTGCGCGACGTACTCAAGAAACTCGCCAACGATGAGCAGGCACTGGTGTCGGTCGCCGAACGCGCCAAGACCAGCGACCGGCAGATTCCTCTGCGCCAGCGCTACGCCGAAGTCCTGGCGACCTGGGACGAATACGTCGAGCCGATGATCCAGCTGGTGAACGCCGACGGCGCGTTCGAGCAAGGCGTGCGCAAGGTCGAGAACGTGCTGTTGCGCATGCTCACCGAACAGCAGCGCCTTGGTCACCTCGTCGATGACGACATGCTTTTGCGCACCCACGCCCGTATCCTGGAGATGCAGACCAGCGCCCAGTTGACCCTGCGGCATGCCCGCGAGCTGCTCCTGCCGCTGCGCGAAGAAGCCCGCCGCCACAACGCTGTTACCCGTGGCGCCGCGCTGGCCCTGGCTGCCATCCGCCGCAAAGGCATCGATGCCGTGCCGCAAGCGGCCATGCCGTTGTTCACCCGACCACAAAGCACCTTCCTCGGCAGCGCCAGCCAAGTTGAAGCCTACGTTTACGCCCTGGCCCGGTTCGAACCAAAACCGGCACGCTTCCCCAAGTCCCACAAGACTCACAAGGGCGGCGATGCGCCGCGGGCGCCGCGCACCGTGCGCGAAATGGTCGAACGTTGCGAAGACGCGCTACCGATGCCGGACCTGATGACCTGGCTGCTGGAGCAGGAGCCGGACGGCGCCACCGACGAATTGCTGTACTGGTTCTCGCGCCTGTCGCGGGAAAAACGCTTCAAGCGCGAGCGTCTGGAACGCCGCGAATACCACACACACGAGCATCAGGTCAGCCTGCGCTCCTTCGCCCTGCTCTCGGCTGGCGACGCCGCCGAGGATTCTGCGAGCATCCCAAATGCATCTTGATCTATCCGAACTGTCCCAGCTGGCGCCGATCTTCCGCGAGCTGTTCAAGGGTTATCACATCAGCCGCCGCGACCCGGAGCTGTACGCCCAACTGTCGAACTTCCAGGATCCGTACCGCACGCTGTTCAAGGCCCTGGGCTTCGAACTGGTGTGCGACACCCGTGGCTTCTACTACTTCGTACCGGACCTGGCCGCCGCTGCGGTGAACAAGACCGCCCAGCGCCTGGCCCTGTTCACCTTCATCCTCGTCGAGCACCTGGCCGACCAGGGTCGCGATCCGATCGCCGTGCTCGACGGTGGCAGCCTGGGCCGCGATGAATTGCCGTCACTGTTGGAAAAGTACCGCGATCTGTTTATCCAGGCCGAAGTGCAGACCCAGGAAGAGCTGGAAGAAAAAATCATGCGCCGCATGACTCAACTGGGCTTCGCCAGCGAGGAAAACGGGGTGTATCGCTTCCTGCCGCCGATGCATCGATTCCTCGACGTCTGCCTGTCGGTCCAGCAGGACCGTGATCTGGCCGCCAGCCTGCACAGTGTGCTGCCGTTGCCGGCGCCGGTGCTGATCGACGAAGACAGCGACGAGAAGCTGTTACAGACCGACGATCCGCTGGACCTTAGCGACTTTGAGGAAGAGAGCGAAGAAGACGCACTGGCCCGCGCCATTGCCGAAGAACAGGAGACCGACGCATGAGCCAGGACCGTTACGGCATCCGCCGCTTTGCCCTTTTGAACACCGCCGGCTACAGCCTCGGCCTGTTTCCGCTGGAAGAACCGCTGTCGGTGTACGGCGCGAACAACCTCGGCAAATCCGCGTCGATCAACGCCTTACAGTTCCCGATCCTGGCGCGCATGTCGGACATGAGCTTCGGCAAGTACAGCCTGGAACAATCCCGGCGCTTCTACTTCGCCTCGGACACCAGCTACATCCTGGTGGAAGTCGCGCTGCCCCACGGCCCGCACGTGATCGGTGTGGTCGGTCGTGGTCCCGGCGGCGGTTTCGGCCATCAGTTCTTCGCCTACGCCGGCAAGCTGGACCTGGCTCACTACCAGAAGAACGACACCTGCCTGCGCCAGAAAGAACTGTTCACCAATCTGGAGCGCGAAGGCCTCAAGGCCTACGAACTCAAGCCGGATGAATTGCGCCGCCTGCTGGTGGGCGGTCACACATCCATTCCCCTGGACCTGACGCTGATCCCACTGCGCTCCACCAGCGAACAAAGCCTCAAGACGTTCCGCGCGCTGTTCATCAACCTGCTGCACATGCGCGAAATCACCGCGGCCAAGCTCAAGCAACTGTTCCTTGATGCCTTCGAGCACAGCCTGCGTTCCGGCAGCGTGGATTACATCGCCGCGTGCGAAGAAGCCTTCCGCGACGTACGACGCATGGAGCAGGACTACAACTCTCTGGTGGCGGCCGGTCCGCTGGTGGAGGCCCTGGCCAACGGTGTGAAGCAGCGCGACATCCTGCGCGGCAAGTTGCATCGCCTCTCGCCCTTGCTCGACTCGCTGCTCGGCACTTGGTCGGACTACGCCAGTGCGCGCAAGGAAGAGCTGACCATCCAGGCCGAACACTACCGCAACGAACAGGACTCGCTGCAGAACGACCAGCGCGGCAGCACCCAGGAGCTGATGCGCCTGGAGCGGGAGATCACGGGCATCCAACGCTGGCTCGGCGAGCTGTCGGTGCTCAAGCATCGCTTTGCCCTGGTGGATGACGTCAAGGTGCTGGAGCAGCAACTGCTCGCCGCCAAGGACGCCCACGATGAACTGGCCGGCGCCCTGGCCCAATCCCGGCAGTTCAGCGCTGAAGACCTGGAAGAGCGCTTGCGGGACCTGGAAAAGCGCCTGAAGTCGGTCAAGCAGCAACTCGATCACGCCGACAACAACAGCTATGCCCGCCTGCGGGAAGAATTCTCACAACAGGACGTCGAGCGTCTGATGCGCCTGTTCAACAGCGCCCTGTTCAGCCTGCCGCTGGGCGAGCATGGCATCGCGCTGGACGAGAACGGCGACTGGGTCAAATCCGTGGAACTGATCCTCGACGGCTTCAAGGGCGAGCGTTTCGAAGTGCCGGGCCTGTCCATCGACCTGTCCCACATCGAGCCGCCAGCGTTGCAGGCCCTGGCCGACCGCGCCGCGCTGCGGGACCAAAAGGAACGCCTGGAGAAAGAGCTCAAGCAGCTCAAGACCCAGCAAGCCGTGGCCGCCGACCGTGCCGCGAGCAAGACCCAGACCGAGGCGCTGTACCAGCAGGTCCTGGACGCTCAGAAAGCCCTCGAAGACTTCCGCCGTACCCAGACCCTGAGCGCCGAAGAAGGCGAGAAGCTCGAGCAACTGGCGCAGATGGAAGCGGCCCAGGACGAGCTCAAGCGCTCCAGCGATGCCTTCACCGAACGCGTCCAGCAGTTGTCGGCCAAGTTGCAACTGGTGGGCCGGCAGATCGCCGACTTGGAAGCCAAGCAACGCACCCTCGACGATGCCCTGCGCCGTCGCCAACTGTTGCCGGCGGACCTGCCGTTCGGCACGCCGTTCATGGACCCGGTCGACGATTCCATGGACAACCTGTTGCCGCTGCTTAATGACTATCAGGATAGCTGGCAGGGCCTGTTGCGCATCGACGGCCAGATCGAAGCGCTGTATGCCCAGGTGCGTCTCAAGGGCGTGGCCAAGTTCGACAGCGAAGACGACATGGAGCGGCGCCTGCAACTGTTGATCAACGCCTATGCCCACCGCACCGATGAAGCCCTGACCCTGGGCAAGGCACGCCGTGCAGCGGTGACCGACATCGCCCGGACCTTGCGCAACATTCGCAGCGACTACGACAGCCTCGAACATCAACTGGCGCTGTTCAACCGCGAGATCAACAAACGCCAGGTGTCCAACCTGCAAAGCTTCCGCATCGTCCTGGCGCCGAACAAGGAAGCCCTCAAGCACATCGACCAGATCATCCACAGCGCCGGCCAGTACGAAGAAGGCGAAACCCTGTCGGTGTTCGATCTCAGCCAGAGTGCCGAGCAGGACAACAAGAACGAAGAAGCCAAGGAATACCTGGCGCGGCTGGTGGCGGCGAACCACAACCAGCTCGGCCTCAAGGACCTGTTCGAACTGGCGTTCGAGATCACCAAGGTCAACGGCCAGCCGGTGATCCACACCGATATCGACGGCGCAGCGTCCAACGGCACCACCATGACCATCAAGGCGCTCACCAACATGTACCTGTTGCTGCACCTGATGGACCGCGAGCAGGCCGGCCGCGTACGCTTGCCGTATTACCTGGACGAAGCGGCGGACATCGACGAGAAGAACCAGGCAGCCCTGCTGGAAACCAGCCTCCAATTGGGCTTCGTACCAATTCTCGCCAGCGTGAAGCCGCAGGTCTGCGCCAGTGTCGCCATCGACCTGGAAGGCGGCAGTGGCCCGAACGGTATCTACATCGACGAAGCGGACTGGAAGTACATCCGTCGTCGCGATGCGGTGAAGGCTACGATGAACGTAGAAGCCGACGAACCGGAGCTGGATCCGGTGTGATGTAAGGCTCTGGAAATGAAAAGGCCGCGATCCATTGGATCGCGGCCTTTTCATTAGGATATCTGAAGCATTTGTATCGACTGTTCCGACGTCATCGCGAGCAGGCTCGCTCCCACCCTGATCGCGGGGGGCACAACATTCGCGGATGACACCGCCCCTGTGGGAGCGAGCCTGCTCGCGATGGCGTCAGAAGCCTGGTCGATCATTTTCCGAGCTTGATCTTCGGCGCCCAGGTCAGCCATTCATCTTCAAACTTATCGAACAGCGGGAAGGTCTGCTCCGGCCGGGCCGGACTGCCCATGCTCTCGCCATCCGGTGTTGCGAAAGCAACGCCACCCTGAATCAACGTCTCCAGCGACTCGGTCCGCACCGTTGCGCCCTTGAACAGACCGAAGTCCAGGCCAAACCCACTGGTGTTCCAGAAGCGCGTGCCACTGCGCACCAGTGGCGCGTACTTGGGCTCGATCAGGATATGGATCAATACCCGATCCGCTGTCTGCCCCAATTCATAACCCGTAACCTTGCCCACGGTAATTTCGCGATACGTCACCGGCACGCCCGTCTTCAACGAGCCTCGGCGGGCCGCGCTCAATACCAGACTCAAACCAGCCTCGGGCACTGCGGTTTCCGGTGGGCTGGCAAGGGCCACGAAGTTTTTCTGCGGTCCCAGGTTCTTCGTCGAAGGCTGTACCTCGAGGTATTGACCGGTCACCAGCGTCTCCAGGTTCGACGTCTTGATCAAGCCCAGCTCGGGCTTGACCACCCAGAACTGACTGCCGATCCGGGCGATACGCTCAGGGACTTCGGTGATGCGTGCGGTGAGCAGCACCGATTGCAGGTCGGGGCTAAGGTCCACGTCCTCGACCTTGCCCACATCCAGTCCTTTGAAGCGAATCGGAGTACCACTGCGCAAACCGTCGGCACGATCGACCTTGATCGTGACCACGGTGCCCTTTTGCTGCGCGGCTTCGCGGTCTTCAAACAAGCGGAAGCGCGGAATACGTCTTTTCAACGGTACATTCGGCTCCGGCGTCTCGAAAGCGATACCACCGGCCATCAGGCTTTGCAGCGATTCGCTCTTGACCTGGATGCCCCCCGTCAAGCCGCCCGTGAGGGTGACGCCGCTGGCGTTCCAGAACCGTGTCGAACCGTTGACCAGCCCTTCGTACTCCTTCTCGATGTGCACGCCAATGATCAATTGCTTCTTCTTGCGAGAGAACTGGTAGCTCTGCACCGACCCAACCTTGACCTGCTTGTAGAGGACCGGACTGCCGACCTCCAGCGATCCGAGATTCTCGGTGAGCAGCACCAAGTGCAAGCCCGGCGAACGCAAGTCCAGCGGCGGCGCCTTGGCCCGGGCTTCGAACTCGCGCTGTGGTGCGCTGCCCTTGTCCCCTGGGCGCACGGCAATGTAGTTCCCCTTGACCAACGCTTCCAGGCCCGTGATACCGGCCAGGGAGATCGAGGGTTTGACTACCCAGAACTGGGTCCCCGTCACCAGGTAATCTTCGGCCAACGGGTCCATCGTCAATTCGGCGGTGGCGCTGGAGAGGTCCGGATCGACCTTGAGGGTCTTCAGGCTACCGACCTGGATGCCTTTGTACATCACTGGCGTCCGACCGGCCTGCAAGCCCTCGAAGTCACTGAGCTTGACCTTCACCCGAATGCCGGCGGCCGCTGCGTCAAAGTCTTCGTAGAGACGAAACGGCAGGCTCGGGTCCGTCGGAGGGCTGTCCTTGCGGCTCTCCGGCGTGGCGAATGCAATACCACCGGCCACGATACTGGCCAGGGATTCGCTGCGCACCTTCACACCCGAAAGGTTGGCATCGATGCTAATGCCGCTGGCATTCCAGAAGCGCGTGTGTTTGCGCACCAGGCTGGCATAGGTCGGCTCGATGAAAACCTTAATTTCGACCGTGTTCTGGTCTTCGGACAACTGATAGCTTTTCACTTGTCCGACTTGAATCTGCTTGTAGAACACGGGGCTGCCCCGGTCCAGCGAGCCCAGGCGATCGGCCTTGATGGTCAAATGCAAACCCGGCTTGGCATCCGACAGCGGCGGCTCCTCGGCCAGGGCCTTGAACTTGCGGCTGGACTCCCCGTCACCCGGACTGATCGCCACGTAGTTACCCGATACCAGGGTTTCCAGGCCCGTGATCCCGGCCAGGGTAACGCTTGGCTTGACCAGCCAGAAACGTGTACCCGTCTTGAGGTACTGCTCGACGTCTTTGTTCATCTCGACGGTCGCGACCACGCCCTTGGAGCTGCCTTCGTCATCGAGCGTAAGGGCCTTCACTTTACCGACCGTCATACCTTTGTAGACAACTTCGGTCTTGTTGACCTGGATACCTTCGCCGCTTTCAAAGCGCACGCTGATTTCAATCCCGGTTTCGTTATAAGCCCGCCAGGCGAGCCAGCCCCCAATGATCAGGGCAATCAGCGGCAAGACCCAAATGGCCGACCAGTTGGAGGCCGGTCGGGTTTTAGCGGTAGGCAAATCAGTCATGGTCGTTATCCGACTCCGTGTTATCCCAAATCAGTCGGGGATCGAAGGTTACTGCGGCAATCATTGTCAAAATCACTACGCTGGCAAAAGCGATCGCGCCGAGCCCGGCTTCGACACTGGCGAGTCGTCCGAAATTCACCACTGCCACCAGAATGGCGATCACGAAAATATCGAGCATCGACCAGCGACCGATGAACTCGATAAAGCGGTACATGAGGATGCGTTGCCGTGCGGACATGGGCTGGTGCCGCTGTACGGAAATCAGTAACAAGGCAATGCCCACCAGCTTGAAAGTCGGCACCAGGATACTGGCGATGAACACCACAGCGGCGATGGGAATCATGCCATGCTGCACCAACTCGATCACACCGGCCATGATGGTACTCGGGGCACCTTGGCCCAGTGAGTTGATCGTCATGATCGGCAACATATTGGCGGGTATGTAGAGAATCGCGGCGGTGATCAACAAGGCCCAGGTGCGCATGAGGCTGTTGGGGCGGCGGGGATGAACCAGCGCGCCACAGCGGGTGCAGGTCTGTCCATCGGCATCGGCGTTCAACCGATTCAATTCGTGGCATTCGGTACAGATCAGAATCCCTGCATCAATCGCCCGCATGATCGCCCTCTCCTGATAATGCTTGCCAAATCTGATGGGGTGACATCACCACCTCCAGCCAGACTTGAACCAGCAGTAAACTGATAAAGCACACCAGGCCAAGACCTACGGTGATAGCCGCCATGTCCGCCAGCTTGACGATGGCCACCAGTACGCCCATGAGGTAGACCTCAAGCATCCCCCAATCCCGTAGATGGTGATAAATGCGATAGAGCAACAACCCATAACTACGACCGACATTACAACGAATGGTCAGCAACACCGTCAGCTGACAAAGCAGCTTGAGCAGCGGTATGCCCATGCTGCACAGGAATACCACCACCGCTATGCCTTGCATGCCGGTATCGTACAGACCAACCACACCGCTCCAGACGGTGTCCTGGGAGGATTGTCCGAGCAGATGGAGTTGCATGATGGGTAAAAAGTTCGCCGGCACATACAACAACAGAGCGGCGATGACCAAGGCAAGACTGCGTTCGACCACATTATGACGGTGGGCGTAGAGCTCATAACCACAACGGGGACATTCGGCTTTTTCACCATGGGCCAATTGAGGCTTGCGCATCAACAGATCGCATTCATGGCAAGCCACCAGATCATTCAGGGGTAGATCTGACAACCCGCGAGTGTCCAACGGATCTGACATAAAGAGCTCTGGCTCAGCTAAGGTGAGGCTATTCTAGTGCTCTGGCTCGAAAATAACCGTGCAAATTCGTAACGAACTTTCCTACAAACTTTTCCTGCGGGCAAAACAAAACCCCTACCTGCGTCAGCAGATAGGGGTTTCGGAATTTAATCTTGACGATGACCTACTCTCACATGGGGAAACCCCACACTACCATCGGCG
>NZ_RQJK02000034.1:0-61891 GCF_022342325.2 Pseudomonas sp. AF32
CGGCGCACGCCTCACCGAACACCGCTACCAGGCCGGCCGCGAACGGCAACGCCAACAAGGCCTGTTGCTCAGCCAGTACGACCACGATGAACAGGGCCGCCTCAAGGCCCATACCGTGCTGCAAAACCAGCAGTCACAGTTCTGGCGCGATTATGCCTACAGCGCCAAGGGCAACCTCTGCGCCCTTTCCGACAGCCAGCGGGGGCGACGCGGTTACCAGTACGACGAACTGGATCGCCTGATCCGCATCGACCACTCCCACACCGAACCCCCGGAACACTTCGCCCACGACCCGGCCGGCAACCTGCTGATGCAGGACCGTCCCGGCCCGACCACCCTCAAGGGCAATCGTCTGCTGATGGAGGGCGATCGCCACTACGACTACGACGCCTTCGGCAACCTGATCCGCGAACGCCGGGGCACGGGCCAGATACTTGTCACCGAATACCGCTACGACAGCCAACACCGGCTGATCGGCGTCACCACGCCGGACGGTCGCGAAACGTCCTACCGCTACGACGCCTTCGGCCGACGCATCAGCAAGACCGTGGACGGCCTGACCACGGAATTTTTCTGGCAAGGCGACCAACTCGTCGCCGAAAGCAGCAAACGCCACCACCGCAGCTACCTCTACGAACCGGGCACCTTCCGTCCATTGGTAATGCTCGATGGCAAAGGCCTGAGCACCTGCCCGTTCTACTACCACCTCGACCACCTGGGCACGCCCCAGGAACTGACCAACTACGGCGGCCAGATCGTCTGGTCGGCGCGCTACCACGGCTACGGCAAAGTCCGCGAGATCCAGCACGGCGGTGGCGAACGCCTGGACCAACCGCTGCGCTTCCAGGGCCAATACTTCGATCCCGAAAGCGGCCTGCACTACAACCGCCACCGCTACTACAATCCCGAGACCGGCCGCTACCTGACACCTGACCCGAGCAAGCTGGCGGGTGGGCTCAATGGGTACCGCTACACCCTGAACCCGACGGGGTGGGTGGATCCGTTGGGGTTGGTGTGCAACTGTCCTGGTGATATCGAGGCTGATGGGCCGTTTAGCGAGATTGTGCCGGGAGGCGGCTTAGCGGCACATGAGGCTCGTGGAGGGCATTTGATAAACAAGCACATAGGTCGTTCTGAGGTTCAGTTGAGAAGGCGACTTGAGTTAGAACCTCACGTACCTACCGCGTCGACATTTCCTGATAGAGCATCGGCAGAGTCAACGGTTTCCAAAGTGTTGAGTACAAAAGAAACGGAGATTGACGGGTTTCTAAATAATAAATTAGAAAAGAAACTGGTTTTACAGCAGTCCTTCCCTTCTCCTGTTGGAGTCGGGGTTATACGAAAAAATGGAAAGTTAGAGTCATTGTCCGTCGTGACTTTAGTATTGAAAAAATCCAAGCAGTCATCTGTTGGATATAATTTGCTTACAGGGTATGTCGAAAAATATGAAAAATAGATATCCAGAGCTTTTCCATTTTTTTGGTTGCTATTTTCACCAAGACTGGATGTGTGAGTCATCAGAGCCGGACGGGGTGATAAGACTTTTCGTGTCAGATTCGGTACCGCAGGCTATTGACGCGTTAAGAAAAGAAATTTCGGTGCTGTTGGACGAACGTCTTGGTGAGGAGGATCTTCGAGATTTTATTATGGAAAAAATGCCCTGTAATTATTGTTATTGGATGGAGTGGGAGAGTGGCGCTATGTGGCTGAAACATATTCTTGAGGTTCTCGATAGAGATGATGCCGCTCTTGACTAACTCTAGTCACTCCAACTGATCCACCGTCAACGCGAGCGGGGGATCGAGGGTGAACACTCAGTTTGCATCAGCCCCGGATCACTGTGGGAGCGAGCTTGCTTGTATGCAGTAAATCGCAGCCATTCCAAGCCCCGGGTTCCAATCCCAGCCATTAAAAAAACCACCCCTTTGGCACGAATAACATCGTTTCTAGCCCCCGATTCTTTTCCCTATATTGGCTCCCAGATCCAGTGAATGACTCACCAGTCATCCCCTCAGTGCGAGTAGTCTCAAATGAACAATAAACCTGACAGCGCAGGGCTTGATAACGCAGGCGCGGGGACCCGGGCGGTTTGGGGTGGGGAGCAGGGCGGGCATCCCTACAACGCCACGCAGACGCCTATCGTGGTCAGTGCCGCTTACGGCTACAACGACATCGACGCCTGGTATGACGTGGCCTTGGGCAAAGCCCCCGGCTTTATCTACAGCCGCATGAGCAACCCGACGGTCGAGACCCTCGAAGCCAAGATCTGCGAGTTGGAGAAAGGCGAATCGGCCGTGGCCTTCAGCAGCGGCATGGCGGCGATCAGCAGCGTGCTCTACACCTTTCTCGCCCATGGTGATCGGGTGGTTTCCACCAGGGACAGCTACGGCGGCACCAACAAGATTTTCGAAGAGTTCCTGCCGCGCATGGGCGTGAACGTGAGCTTGTGCGAGACCTTCGACCACGAAGAAATCGAACGGGAAGTCGCCAAGGGCTGCCAGGTGCTGTACCTGGAAACGCCGACCAACCCGACCCTGAAGATCCTCGACATCCAACGCCTGGTGGCAGCCGCTAAACGGGTCGGTGCGGTGGTGGTGGCGGACAACACGTTCGCCACGCCGTTGAACCAGAACCCCTTGGCGCTGGGCGTGGACGTGGTGATCCACAGCGCGACCAAATTCCTCAGCGGGCATGGCGACGTCCTCGGCGGGCTGGTGTGCGGCAGTGAAGCCTTGATGAGCAAGGTGCGGCATTACCGGGAAATCAACGGTGCGGCGCTCGACCCGTTCTCGGCCTACATGATTATCCGCGGTATGAAGACCCTGGTGCTGCGCATGCGTCAGCAGCAGTCCAGCGCCCGGGCCCTGGCGGAGTTCCTGCTGACCGAGCCGTTGGTTGAGTCAGTGAATTATCCCGGCCTGCCAAGCCACCCGAACCACGCTGTGGCCTGCGCGCAAATGTCCGGCTTCGGCGCCATCGTCAGCTTTGTCCTGGTCGGTGGCATGGACACCGTGAAAGTGCTGCTGCCGCGTCTGCGCTTCGCCCATTGCGCCGGCAACCTCGGTGCGGTGGAAACCATCTACGGCCCGGCGCGGACCACCAGCCATGTCGAAAACACCCTGGAAGAACGACTGGCCCTGGGCATCTCCGAAGGCCTGGTGCGGGTCTCGGTGGGCATCGAAGACACCGACGATCTGCTGGACGATCTGAAACAGGCTTTTGCCTTTGCCCGGCGTTCGCGGGATGCACTGGCCCCGGCAAACACCCCATCCACAACCCTGAAATGTGCTCCGAAACAATCAGCTGAAGCGTCAGCCCCCACGACAAGGCGGTCATTGGGGCGTTCATGAACAGGAAAATAATAAAGCTTGGTGGCGCCTCGTGTTGACCCTGCGTCGTAATTGACCGCAGGCGCCGACACACGCCCTGACAACCTTCATGAGAACAAAACCATGTCCCTACAAGAACAACAACTCACGACACGTGCCGGCTTCAAACAGGAAATGCAGACGCGCCACATTGTCATGTTGGCATTGGGTGGCGTCATCGGTACCGGGCTCTTTCTCACCTCCGGCTACACCGTTAACCAGGCCGGGCCGTTGGGCGCGGTGATCGCCTACATCATCGGCGCGCTCATGGTGTACATGGTGATGATGTGCCTGGGTGAACTGGCGGTGCAGATGCCGGAAACCGGTTCGTTCAGCACCTACGCCACACGCTTTCTCGGCCCAGGCACCGGCTACACCGTGGCCTGGTTGTACTGGCTGACCTGGACCGTGGCCATCGGCTCGGAATTTACCGCTGCCGGGATCCTGATGACGCGCTGGTTTCCGGACACGCCGGTGTGGATCTGGAGCGCGCTGTTCGCCGGAGTGGTGTTCCTGAGCAACGTGGTCTCGGTGCGGTTGTTCGCCGAGACTGAGTTCTGGTTGTCGTTGGTCAAAGTCGCGACCGTGGTAGCGTTCCTGCTGATTGGCGGCGGGGCCATTCTTGGTCTTCTGCACATCGATCAGGCCCACAGCATCGGGTTGAGCAACTTCACCCGCGAAGGGCTTTTTCCCACCGGTTTCATGCCGATTGCCATGACGCTGCTGGCGGTTTCCTTCGCCTTCTCCGGCACCGAACTGATCGGCATCGCCGCCGGTGAAACCAAGGATCCGCAACGCAATGTGCCGCGAGCCATCCGTACCACCGTGCTGCGCCTGGCGATCTTTTTTGTCGGCACGATCTTCGTCCTCTCGACCCTGCTGCCCCGTGAGCAGGCCGGCATCGTCGAAAGCCCCTTCGTCACCGTGTTCACTTATATCGGCATTCCGTACTCCGCCGACATCATGAACTTCGTGATCATCAGCGCCTTGCTGTCGGCCGCCAACTCCGGTCTGTACGCTGCCTCGCGGATGCTCTGGACCCTGAGCGACCAAGGGCACCTGCCCAAGCAGTTCTCGGCCCTGACGCGGATGGGTACGCCGCTCAACGCGATCATCGTCAGCATGGCCGGAGGCGCCGCGTCGTTGCTCAGCAGCGTGTTTGCCGCCGACACCATCTACTTGGCGCTGGTGTCGATCTCAGGCCTGGCCGTGGTCGTGGTGTGGATGAGCATCGCCGCGAGCCAGATCGCGTTCCGCCGCCACTACGTCGCCAACGGCGGTGATGTGAGCAAGCTCAAGTTCCGCGTACGTGGCTATCCGTGGATCCCGCTGGGGGCCTTGGCGTCCTGCGGGCTGGCGTGTGTCGGGATCGCATTCGACCCGGAACAGCGAGTGGCGCTGTACTTTGGCTTGCCATTCATCGCCTGGTGCTATTTCGTGTACTTCATTACCCGCAAAAGCCGCGAGCAACGCTTGCTGCTGAACCCATTGGCGCAGCCGTCCGACGCCATCTAGCTGGCGTGCTCGGGGGAAAGGGGCGTAGACGAGAACCGGATCATGAAGCAGAAACCATTACCCCCTTTGAACTGGCTGCGGGCATTCGAGGTGTCTGCCCGCTGCCTGAACTTTACCCACGCCGCCGAAGAGTTGTGCTTGACCCAGGGCGCGGTGAGCCAGCAGATTCGCCAACTGGAAAGTCACTTGGGGGTGGCGCTGTTCAAGCGTCTGCCCCGTGGCCTGGGGTTGACCGAGGAAGGCCAGTCCTACCTGCCGGTGGTGCAGGACGCGATCACCCGGCTGGCGGTGGGCACCAACGAGATTTTCGGCCAGCGCAAGCGGCGGCCGATCAAGGTGCGCGGTAGCCTCGCGTTTTTCGTGCACTGGCTGGCACCGAAGCTGGCGGAGTTTCGTCAGGCCCATCCACAGCTGGACATTCGCTACATCAGCAACATCTGGGTCAAGGAACTGGATGGCGAGGACGATCTGGAGATTCGCTGGGGGCGCGGCCAATGGCCCGGCCTGGTGTCACAGCGCCTGACCTGGGACAGCCTGTTCCCGGTCTGCTCGCCGGAGCTGATGGCGCGCTCGCCGCTCAAGGTGCCGGCGGATGTGGCGAAGCACTCGCTGCTGCATGTGCTGGGTTACGAGGAAGGTTGGGGTTATTGGCTGAACATGGTCGGTGCCGACAACGTCGACTCGTCGGCCGGCCTGCAGTTCGACACGCTGGTCTGCACCTTGCGCATGGCCGAGTTGGGGCAGGGGATCGCCCTGGCGCGCTCATCCATGGTCGCGGACCTGCTGGCCGACGGGCGCCTGATCGAGCCCTTCAGCCAACGCATTGAAGCCAGCGAATCGTTCTACCTCGTGCGCGGTTCCGGGACCGAGCAACATCCCGACGCAGTCACGTTTGCCACCTGGCTGGTCGAGCAGGCACACCGTTTCAAATGAATGACCGGAGCCAACCATGCGCTATGTGAGTACCCGAAATTCGGCCGTGCAGGTCGGTTTTGAAAAGGTCGTGCTATCGGGCCTGGCCGAGGACGGCGGGCTGTTCGTGCCCGTCGGACTGCCGCTGTTCGAAGCCCAGGAAATCGCCAACTGGTCGACCCTGTCCTATGACGAACTGGCCTATCGAGTGATGAGCCCGTTCGTGGGCGAGGCGATTCCCGAGACGGACCTCAAGCGCCTGCTCAAGGAAGCCGGCAGTCAGTTCAGTCACCGCTCCCTGGCGCCGTTGCATCAGGTGGATCGCAACGAATGGGTGCTGGAACTGTTCCATGGCCCGACCCGTTCTTCGAAGGATTTCGCCGCCCAGCTCCAGGCTCGACTGGTGCAGTATTTCCTGCGCAAAAACGGCCAACGCGCTGTGGTGATCGGCGCCACCAACGGCGACACCGGGCTGGCGGCCATCGAAGCGTTCAAGCACTGCGATGAAGTGGCGGTGGTGGTGCTTTATCCGGAGGCCGGCGTACCGCAACACCAGCTTCAACAGCTGCAAGCGGCGGCACATCCGCGGGTTCATCAATTCGCCGTCAATGGCAGCTTCGACGACTGCCAGACCCTGGTCAGCCGCCTGTTCCGCCAGTGGCCCTGGGCGCAGCACGAAGCGATCAGTTTCAACTCCAGCAACTGGATCGGTGTGCTGGCGCAACTGGTGTTCTACTTCCACGCCGTGCTGCAACTGGGCGGCGGTCAGCGGCCGATTGGCTTCAGCGTACCGGCGGCGAGTTTTGCCGAAGTCTATGCCGGCTACATCGCGCAGAAGATGGGTTTGCCGATCACCCAGATGATCGTCGCGACCAACCAGAACGACGCGCTGCACCAGCTGTTCCTGAAGAACCATTACTCCCGGTTGCGCGCCAACAAGACCCTGTCGCCGGCCATGGACCTGTCGATCTTTTCCAACCTGGAGCGCTTTCTCTGGGAACTCTACGGGCACGACGACCAGGCGGTGAGCGCGCTGATGGACCGCTTCGAAACCAGCGGCGAAATGACCATCGCCAATGATTTCTGGTTGCAGGCGCGGATGATCATCGACTCCTATGCGGTCACGGATCAGCAGACGTTGGAGGAGATCACTTCGCTGTATCGCGACACCGGTTATGTCATCGATCCGCACACCGCCACCGGTGTGCTCGCGGCGCGTTTGTACCGGCGCAGCCTGGTGGCGCCGATGGTGACGTTGGGGGAGATCTCTCCGGTCAAATCGGCGGCGTTGCTCGGTGAGTTGGGAATCAATTTAGCGGTCCAACCACCTCCGGTTTCAGTCCATGGCCCGGCGCAGATCCATCGCATCCAGCCGCACGAACTCGACACGATCCATCAGTTGCTCAAAGCACTGTAAGGAGCCCCCGTGAAGCGCATCCTCGATCCCCTCGACGAACGCATCATCGCCGAACTGCGCCTCAACGCCCGCGCCGCCCACGCCGAGCTGGCGGCCAAGGTCAACCTCTCGCGCAACGCCGTGCGCCAGCGCATCGAACGCCTCGAACGCGACGGCGCAATCCAGGGCTACACCGTCCGCACCGGCGAGGGCGCCCACGCCTCGTCGAACATCAACGCGGTCATCTTCGTCTACCGCTACGACCGCATGCGCGGCGCCGACGTCTTGCAAGCCCTGCAAGCCATGCCCGAAGTGCAGCAGTGCGACGTGATGAGCGGCGAATTCGACCTGATGCTACGCGTAGGCGCCGCGAGCCCGGAGCGGGTGCATAAGGTCTGGAAAGAGATTTCGGCGTTGCCGGGGGTGGAGAACACCGTCACCTCATTCGTGCTGTCATCAGTAATCTGAACCCCAACACATAACCCCTGTGGGAGCGAGCCTGCTCGCGATAGCGGTGGACCAGCCGACTTCGATGTTGACTGACCTGACGCTTTCGCGAGCAGGCTCGCTCCCACAGGTTTTTTGTGTTGGTCGGGGGCGCGCCACCCTGCCCAACCCCTGGTCAAAACGCCCATAAAATAGAGCAAATTGGCCTATTTCACTGCCCTGGTCCCGGCCCTAACCTTGATTCTAACAACCCATCACCCGGATCAAGGGCATAACAAAAATGACTGAATACAAACTGGCGCTGGTCGGCTTCGGCGGTGTGAACCGGGCATTGGCTCAGCTGATTGCCGAGCGTAACCAACAGTGGAAAACCGAACTGGGCTTCACCCTGAAAATCGTCGGCGTGACCGACCTGTTCCTCGGCTCGGTCATGGGCCGCGAAGGCCTCGACGCCGCGCTGCTCGCCCAGTTGCCGGCCACCAAAGGCGCCTTCGCGCAATGGCCGGGCGGTTCCGCCGAAGCCCTCAACGAAGCCGTGATCAAAGACAGTGGCGCGGACATCATCGCCGAGGCCACCTTCACCAATCCTGTCGACGGCGAGCCCGCCACCTCGTTCTGCCGCTGGGCCCTGGAGCGCGGCAAGCACGTGGTCACCACCAACAAAGGCCCCATCGCCCTGCACGGCGCCGAGCTCAAGGCCCTGGCCCGTCGCAACAACGTTGCCTTTGAATACGAAGGCTCGGTGATGAGCGGCACACCGGTGATTCGCGTGGCCAAACAGGCGATGGCCGGCAGCGAGATTGTCGGTTTCGAAGGCATCCTCAACGGCACCTCCAACTTCGTCCTCACCTGCATGGAAGGCGGTCTGGGCTTTGCCGAAGCGGTCAGTAAAGCCCAAGCGCTGGGCTACGCCGAAGCCGATCCGACGGCGGATGTCGAAGGCCACGATGTGCGCCTCAAAGTGGTGATCCTCGCCAACGAACTGCTGGATGCCAAGCTCACCGTCGCCGACGTTTCGTGCAGCGGCATCTCCTCACTGAGCCTGGCCGACATCGAAAAAGCCCGCCAGGACGGCGCCCGCTGGAAACTCATCGGCGCCGCCACCGGCCACGCCAATGGCTCCATCAGCGCCAGCGTCGAACCGCGCCTGCTGAGCCACGAGCATCCACTCGCCGGCATCAGTGGCGCCACCAACGCCGTGTCGTTCACCAGCGAACTGCTCGGCGCCGTGACCGTGTCCGGCCCTGGGGCAGGGCGCACGGAAACCGCGTTCGCCCTGCTGTCGGACATCATCGCCATCCACCAATCTGCCGCGCGCAACTAGGAGACCACCATGAACGTATCTCGTCTGGCCCTGGCCGTGGCAGAGCCGCACATCGACGTCCTCAACCCCTTCGACGGCAGCCTTGTCGGCACGGTGGCGGACGTCTGCGCCGCGCAAGTACCGCACCTACTGGCAACCGCTCGCAGCGGCGCCCAAGCCTGCGCCGCGCTGCCCCGGCATCGCCGCGCAAGCATCCTCGAACACGCCGCCGCGAACATCCAACGCGACGCCCGGATCTTCGCCCGGCTGATCGTCGACGAAGCCGGCAAGACCCTCAAGCAGGCGGAAAAGGAAGTCAAACGCTGCATCAACACCCTCAAACTCTCCGCCGAAGAAGCCCGGCGCAACGCCGGCGAAGTCGTGCCGTTCGACGCCTACGACGGCGCCGAATCGCGCCAGGGCTGGTTCACCCGCGAGCCCCTGGGCCTGATCGTCGCCATTACCCCCTACAACGACCCGCTGAACCTGGTGGCCCACAAACTCGGCCCGGCCATTGCCGGCGGCAACGCGGTGATCCTCAAACCGTCCGAGCTGACCCCGCTGTCGGCGCTCAAACTGGTCTCGTACCTGGTCAGCGCCGGCCTGCCCGAAACCGTGGTCACCGTCGCCACCGGCGGCGCCGAACTGGGCAAAGCCCTGGTCTCCGCCCGCGAAGTGCGAATGATCTCCTTCACCGGCGGCTTCATCACCGGCGAACAAATCGCCCGCACCGCCGGCCTGAAAAAACTCGCCATGGACCTGGGCGGCAACGCCCCCGTCATCGTCATGGCCGACTGCGACCTCGACGCCGCCGTCGACAGCTGCCTCTCCGGCGCCTTCTGGGCCGCCGGCCAAAACTGCATCGGCACCCAACGCCTGCTGATCCAGGCCCCGATCTACGCAGCCTTCCGCGAACGCTTCGTCAACAAAGCCCAAGCCCTGGTGGTCGGCAACCCCCTGCTGGCCGACACCGACATCGGCCCGATGATCACCCCCCACGCCGCGCAAAACACCGAACACGTAGTCAACGAAGCCCTGCAAGAAGGCGCCACCTTACTCTGCGGCCACCACCGCCACGGCGCCTGCTACGCCGCCACCGTCCTGGAAAACGTCAACCACACCAGCCGCCTGTGGCGCAACGAAGTCTTCGCCCCGGTGGTGGTGCTGCAACCGTTCGAGACGTTTGATGAAGCGGTGGAATTGGCGAACGAACCTGAGTACAGCTTGCATGCCGGGATCTTCACCAACGATCTGAGCACCGCGATGAGCGCTGCACGGCGAATCGAAGCGGGCGGGGTGATGATCAACGACTCGTCTGATTTTCGTTTCGATGCCATGCCGTTTGGCGGCTCCAAATACGGCAGCCTCGGGCGGGAAGGAGTGCGGTTTGCCTATGAGGAAATGACCCAGCCGAAGGTGGTTTGTTTGAATACGTTGGGGTGATGGGTTCAGGTCGTTGGCATCGGGCAGGTTTGGTCACCTGCCCGATGTTTCTTTTCTGAAAGCATCCGAAAGGGCCTCGAATCCGGCGTGCCAAGATTTTTCAGGGGCTGTCAGCCAAATCGCCCTGACTCATCTAAGCTGAGTTTTCCTGGAAAATGAGCCAGTGCCTCCCCACCCAATGCGGCCAACCCGGCCTGCGGCACCGATCAGCAGCCAGGGCGGGAGGAAGGATGCCGAACGTATTGGTGGTGATATGGGACTTCGATACACGCAAATTACGAATCCCTACTGATAACAGCCTTGTCGCCATCCACCAAAGAATTGGGGCCTTGGAAGACATGGCGAAAACGGCCTTCGCCAAAAATGCCGATCAACATCGACTGGATTATTGTCTGGTCGTCGCGCCCGAGTATTTTTTCTCCAAGGACATGCCTGACACGCTTCTTTCAGAGGAGGAAAAAGAAACCATCCGGGCGACGTTGGTGGACGTTTCAAAGAGAAACCCAAGGTTGATACTGGTTCCAGGCACGACGCTGTGGTTCAAGTCAATGATGCGCCCGGATTCCAGGATGCTGAAAAGGGAGACCGGGAAGTTAAAATCGTGGGGACAAACCAGAAATATTAATAAGCCAAAATACAGTCAGGAAATGGATGCGGTCGTGGGCGAAATTCCACAGCATGATCGCCTGTCTAAAAGGATTTATGGCCACTATGCAAAGATTACGAAGGAGGAGATCGCGAAATCGAGTGAAGGGGGGCCGGAAGCCAAGGACGGAATCGTCAGAAATACCGGCTTCATCATTTGGGATGGAAACGTCTTCTATCAGCATAAACGCTACCCCAACATTGGTAATGATGGGCTGGAAGAACTGGCTGGGGCGCAGTTCTGGGCCGATAAAGTATTCATGCCGGGCAGCTATCGAGAAACCCCTGCTGTCCGTGACCTGCAAATCGCTCTGGAAATATGCGCAGAGCATTTTATTGGCGCGACGGTTTTGCATAAGAACAATGTGCTGGACTTTCATATCCTGGTCTCGGCCAGCATTGCCCTCGCTAAGGCTCGCGTGGGCGTAAAACACGGAGGATATGTGGTTCACGCTGATTCAGGCGGCAGCTCGGTTTACCGACGAGAAGGCATGAGCCTGGTTCGACTCGACCCCATCGATGAACCAGCCATAACCTTAATGGGGGCGGAAGCCGGTCACGCCAGGAGTTTCGTTTGCGCAATTGCATAAGCGTGAGCCTGACTGCTCCCCATGTGGGAGCGAGCCTGCTCGCGATAGCAATATTTCTATCCCCACCGCTCTCACATCTCATGTCGCCACCAACGACATATCCCAATAACGTGTCGTCAAAAGCGAGTTTTGACGACATGACACCCCACACCCCGGCCCGCTGTCTATTGTGACGCCCTGGGATCAGCCCTGACCCACACTGCCTTGCGCCATTACCTACAACTACGCCAGAATCCGCCGGCTTGTGCGTCCTTGGCCGCGTCGGTAACTTGAATCCTGTCACTGCCCATCAGTGATCGGGTTTAGCAGCCCGTCGAGTTGAGTCGTATCAGGCTTCATCAGTCAGGAATCCCCATCCCTGCACTTGATGGTGGCTGTGCGTGGGGCGCCCTCGGGCGCGCCGATTCCTTAGCTCATCGGTCTGCTAACCCGCGTACAGCTGCCTCCCACTCGTTTAGCAGCGAGCGGGTCGCAGCCTCAACCAAGAGTGAGCTAAGGCTATGGTTAAAATTACACCGAACCCCCCGACAACAGACGAAACCGTCTCCCGCGCCCAATCGGCCCGTAACAAAAAGTTTGATGATGCGGCGACTCGCACCTTGGATTACTACCTGAATCCCAAGCCGAAGAAAGAAACCTCCGACAACCCCAACACCATCTATCGCATCGCTTCTGATGTGGATTCCGAATGCTTGCTTGCCACCCTCAGCGAAAACCTCGCTTCGGCGAACGCGATGATTGGAGACCTGGCATCCGATCTTGAAGGCTCGCGGCGGCATGTGGCGTTGGGGATTCAGCAGGTGGTTGAGTTGAGTGAGCTGTTGGCGAATCGGGCTTTGGATATTGTTGAGGTGAGGTAGGAGGGCGAGTTTTTTCTCCGAAATGAAAAAGGTCTTGCTCGGCAAGACCTTTTTTGTAGCCGAAACCTTGGAGCATGTGTTCGCAAGGGCAAAGCCTGTGTTCTAACGGGTAAGCCGATTCCGGTTCGCCCCTCCAAGCCTTGGTCTACTAAGCTCGGTGGCTGGGTGTGCAGTGTAGGGATAGAATGTCTGCGACAGCTACCGACCCGACGATATCGTTTTCGACACGGGCTCAAGGTGCATCAACCGAAAGCTCGGCTTTGGCGACCGTTACGTTGTCTTTGAGACATGATCACGTTTGAGCGGATCGTGTTAGTCGATGTTGGCAGATTTTAGTCTGTATAGTGTGTGAGCAATTTGCTAGCGAACACAATGTGTTAGGAACGGTTAATCTTAAATTTAAAGCTTTATGAATATTGGCATGCAAGGCTTGGTGTCTTTAACTTAAATAAAATTTATTGGTGTTTGCAGATGAAAGAAAAGCCGAAGCGGCTTCCTCCAACACGTAATACGTTGCGTGAACTGTATCTTAAGTCAGGGAACCGTTGCTCCTTTAGTGGCTGTAATAAAGTGCTATTCAATGCCAAGGGTGTGTTTGTCGCTCAAATTTGCCATATCGAAGCGGCAGAGCCTGGAGGTGAGCGCTTCAATGCTGATCAGACCAATGAACAACGTAGGCACGCTTCCAATTTGACGTTGATGTGCTACGACCACCACGTCGAGACAAATAACGTAGAGCAATTCCCAACTGCCAAAATGAAACGATTTAAAGCAGAACATGAGAAAAGATTTTCTGATGTGGTGGGATCAATGTTGGAGACGATCTCCGATCAAACAGATTTTGCTGATGTCGTTTTAGCCGAAAATCTTAAAAAGCTCAACCGGACTTTGGAGTGGAAACATTCGAAGGCAGAATTAGAGTGCGTGATTAAGGATGTAAACGGGGTAGCGAAAAGGATTAAAAAAATTCCACTCTCAGCTAGGGAACTTTTTTTGGTTATCGTAAAGCGCGGTGAAGAGTGTCGGATGCCGTTGACTATTAAAATTTCAGACGCAGAGGTTAGGCTTGCAACTGGTCAGTCCGTTCAAACAATCAGGGAGCTTATTTCAGTATTGGATAGTCATGGATTCGTTTTTGATAATGGCACAAACGACTTTGGAGTCCCCATGGTGGGGGTTTCACAGCTAGAGTACTCGTGGTCTATATGGAACGATCTGAAGCATTTCTGTGAAGTTGAAAAAATTGATATAGCTGAAATCATTATTGGTCTGGATTTTTCAGTGCTTGATGATTGATAGTCGCTAAAACTTCCCGGGGGCTGTGCGCTCTGAGTGTTTGCTTCGATGACGCCCTTCGTCAAACCAGATCACATCACCGATACACGCATCACTGATGCGCTTGTCGCAGTGCAGATAGCTGCCATCCAGGTTGTTGAGCAGATGCTCCAACCGGTTGGCGCCCGTACTTCTGAGCCACGAGCTGAAGGTTCAATGGGCTTTCGGTATTCGGCAGCTTTTCGATGGCGCGCTCAAGAAACCAAGCCAGCTTCTGAATCTCAAGCAGACTGCATTCCATGCCAAGCTTGCCTCTTGTATGTCGCCAGAAACCTGACAACATCCTTGTCAGAAACCTAGGGTTGGATTGTAAGAGTTTTCTTTTGGCGAAGCGGGTTTTCTGCCGGTGTCCCTCGACACTTGGCCGGTTCAAGCTTTGTTTGTGGCTGCTTGGTAACGGTCCTTGACCTCTGCCACGCTCAGCCACTTACGGCGTGAATGCACTACGCGATGACAATTGGCACATAGTAAAGCCAGGTCTGTGAGCTTGGTTTTATCGCCGGGTTGGAGCGTATGCAGTGGCTTAGTGTGGTGTACGTCGATAACGCCTTCGATGTCCGGACCGTATGTTTCGCTGAAGTTGAAGCCACAGGCTTCGCACTGGAGGGCTCCGTGCTTTTTGAGGGCTTCATCTTTTTTTCGTTTGACGAGTTTTTTATCTCTCTCCCGAACACGGTGTACGCGGGTCAACACTTTCCCTTCTTCTGCTTCGAAAAAGCCCGGTTCTTCCTCCTCGCTTAGATTTATTGGCGTAGTAGGAGTGGTTCCGACGTTCGCCTTGATGGCTGCTACGACTTCGGCTAAGCGCTCGGGGTTATCCGCGAATTCCAGCCATACCAATTCCTCGTCCTTATTGCCTTTTGCAAGACCTGTGCGACCAGTGTTGGTGTAGCTCGGATCCCAGCGACGGAAATTGTTGAGTTTCATGTAAACACCGTTGGCGTTACGAAAACTCTCGTTCTTGCTCATACCGATGGCGTTGCCAATGAGATTGAGGCTCTGTGATAGGGCTCGGACTTCTGGATGGTTAACGCCAGGTAAGCCATTGCGGTACAGCAGGTAAAGGTTCAGAGCTAGGACGAGTTCGTCACGGCTCCAAGGTGGATTGGATTGATTGCTGGTAGGTGAGGAGGACATGGCGGGGGCTATCCGTAGGTTTCCCGTTTCGCTGTAGGACGCAGCGCAGTATGTCGTCAGAATATTCTCTTCTGATGGCGTTTGGGAATCATGCGGTGTTCGATGACCTTTGCTGTCGAGCGCGGGGATACTTACGAGCGACGTTGTTTGGTCATCAGGCGGGATTTTAGATGGGGGATGGATAAAGCTCAGACATTAAAAAGCCGGCTTATGGCCGGCTTTTCGTTGACTGATTCAGTTCGTTTTTGACAAACCTCACCAGCCTTCAAAACGTACACCCGGCTCTTGCGGCCGGCTGTGGGGACTTGGTCAGAGAGTGGTCTGCCTTGTCGGTGCGAGGCGTGGGCTCGCAAATGTGGGGCGGAGGATACGTGGGTTTTGGGGAAAATCCCAGTGGAAGTTGTGGCTAATCATTGGGTTATGGGGTAGTGGGGGAAGGGTGGGGGCTGCTTTGCAGCCCAGCGGGGATGAATCCCCTCGCCACAAAAGCTCCCCCGCCACATTGGGGTGGTTAGTCGAATACCGGCGGGCGTTGTTTGGTCAGGGTGGACCACCAGAAGACCCAGCCGATGACGCGGAGGTTCTGCGCTTCGATCTGTTCGACGCTGAAGACTTCGTCGGGGTAGGCGGTGTGGTTGTGGCTGCGTAGGCGCAGGCGGTTGCCGGGGATGCGGTGCAGGTATTTGATGCGCAGCATGCCGTCGTGTTCGAGGGCGTAGATCTGGCCGTCGATGATTTGGGTCAGGCCGCGGTCGATGGCCAGGGTCGAGCCGTCTTCGATGCGGTCGGCCATGCTGTCGCCGACCATGGTGGTGCAGATGGCGTCGCCGGGGTTTATTTCCAGGGAGTCGAGGTGGCTGCGGGGCAGGCGGATGGCTTGGTCGGGGATTTCGATGACGTGTGTCCTGGTTTCGCCGGGGGCGATGGGGGCTTCCTTGTAGTAGGGCAGTTCGATGTCCGTGGTTTCCGGCACGGTGTAGACGCCCTGGACTTCGGCGGCGTCGTAGGTGGTGCCGGGGCCGAGGCCCAGCGGGGTTTGCGGGCCTTCGCCGTGGGCCAGCCACTGGGGGCTGACGGTCAGCAGGCCGGCGATGCCGTGGATGCGGCCGGGCGGGATGCCACGGTTGAACCAGTTGTTCACGTGCTGCGACTTCACGCCGTATAACTTCGCGAAGTCGGCGGAGCGGATGTTGGCTTCTTTAAGAAGGGCTCTGAAGCGGTCGCCACTGGAGGTCATTTTCATAAACGGAAAGTTTAGAGGCGACTTTGTTTTCGGCAATAAACATGTCGTTCAAATTTATAAGATGATCTTTCCGTTTGCGGGAATGGAATTAAGCGAGCTAAACGCTGATAAACGCTGGGTTGCACTATTAATACATCTAAGTATTAATTAAGTGCCCAAGCATAAAAAACCCCGGTGGAAACCGGGGTTCTTCTGCAAGTTCAGGTTCAGCCTTTGTAGGCGGCAACCGACTTGGTGATCGCTTCGCGGGCGGCGTCTGCACCGGCCCAGCCTTCGATTTTCACCCACTTGCCTTTTTCGAGATCCTTGTAGTTCTCGAAGAAGTGTTCGATCTGCTGGATCAGCAGTTTTGGCAGGTCGGTGTATTCCTTCACATCCACATACAGTTGCGACAGTTTGTCGTGTGGCACTGCGATGACTTTGGCATCGCCGCCGCCGTCGTCGGTCATGTTCAGGATGCCGACCGGGCGAGCGCGGATGACCGAGCCTGGGGCAACCGGGTAAGGGGTCACGACCAGCACGTCGAGGGGGTCACCGTCGTCGGCCAGGGTGTTGGGGATGTAACCGTAGTTGGCCGGGTAGAACATGGGGGTGGCCATGAAACGGTCAACGAACAGGCAATCGCTGTCCTTGTCGATTTCGTATTTGATCGGGGCGTGGTTGGCCGGGATTTCGATCGCAACGTAGATGTCGTTCGGCAGGTCTTTGCCAGCCGGAATCTTGCTGTAGCTCATTGGGCGGTGCCCCCGTTAGTTGACCAAAAGGCTGGTCGGATTGACCAAAAAGTGGCGGCGATTATAGGCATATTCGGCCGCTGATGCCACGTTACCAGGGTCGTAGAGACCTTAGTATGACGCCTGATAGACCGGATCTTCGGCTTGAAGTTGCCGCAGCCGGGCCAACGGATCCTGACGATAGAACGCCTGAAGCTGCGAGTAGACCTTCGGATAGGCCTGGTGCAGCAGGTCCGGGGCGCTGAAGAAGTATTCGCTGGTGACGGCGAAGAACTCGGCGGGGTTTTCCGCGGCGTAGGGGTCGATGGCGGTCTTGGCGTCCGGGTCGTGGTCGAGTTGGCGGTTGAGGTCGTCGTAGGCTTGTTGCATGGCGTCGGCCCAGTCCTTGACGCGCATGTCGGCGTGCAGCGGCGGCAGGCCGTTGGCGTCGCCGTTGAGCATATCGAGTTTGTGCGCCAGTTCGTGGATCACCAGGTTGTAGCCGTCCCAGCCACCGCTGGCCAGCACGCCGTCCCAGGCCAGGATGATCGGCCCTTGGGGCCAGGCTTCGCCACTGTGTTCGCCGTCCCATTCGTGTTCGATGCCGCTGGCGTCGCGGTAGCGCTGGGGACTGAGAAAGTCGTCGGGGTAGAGGACGATTTCGTGGAAGCCCTGGTACCAGTTCAGTTCGCCGAGGTGCATCAGTGGCAATTGAGCCTGGGCGGCGAGCAGCAGGCGTTGTTCCTGGTGCAGTTCGACGCCGGGCAGGGCGGTCAGGTGCTTATCGTGGAGGAACAGCACGCAGGCTTCGCGCAGCCACTGGTCTTCGGCGGCGCTTATGCCGTCGAGGAAGCTCAACTGCTGGCGCACCCGTTGCCAGGTCTCTTCGGCAACGGGGTGTTTGGCGAGGGTACGTTGGCGGCGCCAATTGCTCAGGGACCACATGGGCGATCAGGCCTTCGAGGCGCGCTGGCTCATTTTGCTGCGCACCAGGCTGATGATCATCGGCAGCAGCGACACCAGGATGATGCCCACCACCAGCAGCGACAGGTTCTGCTTGATAAAGGGCACGTTGCCGAAGAAATAGCCGAGGGTGACCAGGCCGCCGACCCAGAGGACGGTGCCGAGGACGCTGAAGCCGAAGAACCGCAAGTAGTTCATCTTCCCGACGCCGGCGACGAAGGGGGCGAAGGTGCGGATGATCGGCAGGAAGCGCGCCAGGGTCACGGTCTTGCCGCCGTGTTTGTCGTAGAAATCGTGGGTTTGTTGCAGGTAGTCGCGACGGAAGATTTTCGAGTTCGGGTTGCTGAACAGTTTTTCGCCGGCGGTGCGGCCGATGAGGTAGTTGGTGCTGTCGCCGAGGATCGCCGCGAGCATCAGCAGGCCGGCCAGCAGGAGCGGGTCCATGGCGCCCCCGGCAGCGACGGCGCCGGCGATGAACAGCAGCGAGTCGCCGGGCAGGAAGGGCGTCACCACCAGGCCGGTTTCACAGAAGATCACCAGGAACAGGATGGCGTAGACCCAGGTTCCGTAGTTGGTCACCAGCATGTCGAGGTACACGTCGAGATGCAGGATGAGGTCGAGAGGGTTGAAATCCATGTAATGCACCTTGGTGGTGGCCCGACTCGGCAGGCGGGTAGGTCGGGCTCTGGAGTTGGGCTACGGGGTTTGTAGCTTTTTCTTACAAGCCGGGAAGAGGGGGATTATACGGGGTGGAATGTGATGGGCGTGTTGAGTTTGTAGCGGGGGATTTCCGAATGCAGGACACGGAGTATGGAGAGTTTTCTGGGAGTGGAGAATTTCTGTGGCGAGGGGATTTATCCCCGCTGGGCCGCGAAGCGGCCCCAACCCACCCAACTCGGTCAGCCTGATACACCTCACATTCAGACTTTGGGGCCGCTGCGCGGCCCAGCGGGGATGAATCCCCTCGCCACAAGGGGGCTGTGTTGTTCTCAGAGCTCTTCGCTGATCGGCAGCGTGTAGTTCTTGAACTCGGTGTCTTCCCTGAAGCCGATCGACTCGTAGGTTTTCTGCGCCACTTCGTTGTCGCTGCTGGTGGAGACGCGCATACGGACGGCGTTGGTTTCCTTGGCCATTTTCTTTGCGGTGCGTATCAGGTGGTCGGCCACCAATTGGCGGCGGGCGTCTTCGGCGACGTAGATGTCGTTGAGGATCCACACGCGCTTGAGCGACAGCGACGAGAAACTCGGGTAGAGCTGGCAGAAGCCCAGCAGTTTGTTGTCGTCGTCATCGGGCAGGGCCAGGTAGATCACCGACTCTTTGCGGCGCAGGCGCTTTTCCAGGAAGGCTCGGGACGAATCCGGGTAGGGCAGGGAGCCATAGAATTCCCGGTATTTGACGAACAATGGGGTCAGCAGGTCCAGGTGTTCCAGGGTCGCTTGAATAATCCGCATGGCAGGTCTCGTTTACAAAGTTCGACACAGAGTCTGACAACAACGGCGCTCTGCCGTGCTTTTGATGCTGCCTGAAAGCGGATCAAAAACGCAATCGGACATACGGATCAGCCTTGGGGCGGCATCAGTAGGAAATTACTTTTCATATCGGCTCCACTTTCCGACTCTAGAGTGTGAACCTGAGCTTCGTCCTTCAGATTGACCCCCGAAAGCTGCCGGCGACAGGCCTCGCGCATCAGGTAGACCAAGCGATGGGCTGCCATGCCGTAGCTCAGGCCTTCGAGCCGGACATTGGAGATGCAGTTGCGGTAGGCGTCGGTCAGGCCGACCTTGGGGTTGTAGGTAAAGTACAGGCCCAGGCTGTCGGGCGAGCTGAGGCCGGGGCGTTCGCCGATCAGGATCACCGACATTTTTGCGCCGAGCCGCTGCGCCACTTCATCGGCTACCGCGACCCGACCCTGTTCCACCAGGATCACCGGGGAAACCGACCAGCTGTCAGCGACGATCTGTTCTTCCAGGCGCGCCAGGAACGGCAGGGTGTGGCGATGCACCGCCAGTGCCGACAGGCCGTCGGCCACCACAATCGCCAAGTCCAGGCCGCCGGGGTGGGCCGCTGCGTAATCGTCCAGCACCTTTACCGAAGCCTCGTCCAGCCGCCGGCCCAGGTCCGGGCGTTGCAGGTAGCTGTGGCGGTCGCTGGCGGCACTGTGGAGCAGCAGGCTTTCGCGGCCCCGTTCGCTCAGTTGCGCACGAAGGCCCTGGTGATCGAACGCCAGGTGCACGGCATCGCGGGCCTGGGCGTGGGCGTATTGGAAGTCCAGTTGCGCCTGCGTTGGCAGGCTGGTTCCGGTGCGGCCCAGGGCGATGCGCGCCGGGGTCAGGCGGCGCAGTTCCAGCCAGGGGTTTTGCGAGTCGACAGGTTGTTTATCCATCCGTATATCACTCATCCGAGATGCGCCAAGGCATGACGAAACGCCGGCGGCAGGTTGTCGCCGAACCGTACCCGGCCATCGGCCTGGGTGAAGATGCCCATGTTCGCCAGCCACTGCTCGAACTCGGGTGCCGGTTTCAGGCCCAGGGTCTGGCGCGCATAGAGCGCGTCGTGGAACGAGGTGGTCTGGTAGTTGAGCATGATGTCGTCGGAGCCGGGGATGCCCATGATGAAGTTGATCCCGGCCACGCCCAGGAGGGTCAGCAGGGTGTCCATGTCGTCCTGGTCGGCTTCGGCGTGGTTGGTGTAGCAGATGTCGCAGCCCATCGGCACGCCCAGGAGCTTGCCGCAGAAGTGGTCTTCGAGGCCGGCGCGGATGATCTGTTTGCCGTTGTAGAGGTATTCCGGGCCGATGAATCCTACAACCGTGTTCACCAGGAACGGGTTGAAATGTCGCGCCACGGCGTAGGCCCGGGTTTCGCAGGTCTGTTGATCGACGCCGTGGTGGGCGTTGGCCGACAGCGCACTGCCCTGGCCGGTCTCGAAATACATCAGGTTGTTGCCTAATGTGCCGCGATTCAAGCTCAGCCCGGCGTCGTAGCCTTCTTTCAGGATGTTCAGGTTGATGCCGAAACTGGCGTTGGCCGCTTCGGTGCCGGCGATGGACTGGAACACCAGGTCCAGAGGCACACCACGGTTGGCTGCTTCGATGGAGGTGGTGACGTGGGTCAGCACGCAGCCTTGGGTCGGGATGTCGTAGCGCTGGATGATGGCGTCGAGCATTTCCAGCATGGCGCAGATCGAGGCCGTGCTGTCGGTGGCCGGGTTGATGCCGATCATGGCGTCGCCGTTGCCGTAGAGCAGGCCGTCGAGGATGCTCGCGGCGATCCCGGCCGGTTCGTCGGTGGGGTGGTTGGGTTGCAGGCGGGTGGACAGCCGCCCGCGCAGGCCGAGGGTGCCGCGAAATTGGGTGACCACGCGGATCTTTTGCGCCACCAGCACCAGGTCCTGCACGCGCATGATCTTCGATACGGCGGCGACCATTTCCGGCGTCAGGCCCGGTGCGAGGGCGCGCAGGCTCTGTTCGTCGGCGGCGTCGCTGAGCAGCCAGTCGCGAAAGCCGCCGACGGTGAGGTGGCTGACGGTGGCGAAGGCTTGTTTATCGTGAGTGTCGACGATCAGCCGGGTGACTTCGTCGGCCTCGTAAGGAATCAGCATTTCTTGCAGGAAATGGCTGAGGGGCAGGTCGGCCAGCGCCATTTGCGCGGCCACGCGTTCGCCGTCGTTGAGGGCGGCGACACCGGCCAGGAAATCCCCGGAGCGGGCCGGGCTGGCCTTGGCCATCAGGTCTTTGAGGCAGTCGAAGCGATAGGTCTGGGCGCCGACGGAATGGACGAATGCGGCCATGGGGCGGTGTCCTCCTGGTTCTTATAATGAATTCAGATACAACACTGAAAACCTGGTACTGAACCCTGTGGGAGCGGGCTTGCTCGCGAATGCAGTGTGTCAGTCGATGCATCTGTTGAATGACACACCGCATTCGCGAGCAAGCCCGCTCCCACAAAGAGTCCGGCGTATGGCTGGCACCGGGTTTAGGCCCGGCGCCCTCGTACTTCAAACCCCCGTAAGCATAGCGTCCGCCGGGGCGCTGGAGCGTTGTTTGGCGGTCAGTTGGAAGTACAGGTAGCCAACGATCATGAACGCCAGGAACACCAGCCCGATCAACATGTTGAACCAGGCCATGGCGATCAGGCACACCACCGCCAGGAACAGCGCGATGCCCGGCACGATGGGGTAGCCCGGGGCGCGGAAGGTGCGTTCCAGGTTCGGTTCGACCTTACGCAGGCGGAACAGGCTGAGCATGCTGATGATGTACATCACGATGGCGCCGAACACCGACATGGTGATCATCGCTGCCGTCAGGCTCATGCCCTGCAGGTTGACCAGGCCGTCGCTGTAGATCGCCGCGATGCCGATCACGCCGCCGGCCAGGATCGCCCGGTGCGGGGTCTGGAAGCGCGACAGTTTCGCCAGGCCCCGTGGCAGGTAACCGGCCCGGGCCAGGGCGAAGAACTGCCGAGAGTAGCCGAGGATGATCCCGTGGAAACTCGCCACCAGGCCGAACAGGCCGATCCACACCAGCATGTGCATCCAGGTCGAATCGTTGCCGACCACTGCTTTCATGGCCTGGGGCAGCGGGTCGTTGATGTTCGACAGTTGCCGCCAGTCGCCGACGCCGCCGGCCATGATCATCACGCCGATGGCCAGGAACACCAGGGTCAGGATCCCGCTGACATAGGCGCGGGGGATGGTGCGTTTCGGGTCCTTGGCTTCTTCGGCGGCCATGGCTGCGCCTTCGATGGCGAGGAAGAACCAGATCGCGAAGGGAATCGCCGCGAAAATGCCCGGAATTGAGGCGAGGCTGAACTCATTTGCACCAGACCAGCCGTTCAACACGAAGTTGCTGAAGCTGAAGCCCGGCGCGACCACGCCCATGAACACCAGCAGTTCGGCGACCGCCAGCACGGTGACCACCAGCTCGAACGCTGCGGCGATGCTGACACCGAGGATGTTCAAGGTCATGAACACGATGTAGGCGCCTACCGCCGCCACTTTCGGGTCCAGGTTCGGGAACTGCACGTTGAGGTAGGCGCCGATGGCCATGGCGATGGCGGGGGGCGCAAAGACGAACTCGATCAAGGTGGCGATCCCGGCGATCAACCCGCCTTTCTCGCCAAAGGCCCGTCGGCTATAGGCGAACGGCCCGCCAGCGTGGGGAATCGCGGTGGTCAGCTCGGTGAAGCTGAAAATGAAACAGGTGTACATCAGCGCCACCATGAGCGCGGTGATGAGAAAGCCCAGCGTCCCTGCCGTGCCCCAGCCGTAACTCCAGCCGAAATACTCGCCGGAAATCACCAGGCCGACGGCGATGCCCCATAAATGCAGGGTGCCGAGTGTGGGTTTGAGTTGGTTGGTAGTTGTCATAAGTCCTCTCTTGGTTTTTGATCTTTGGTGGACTTTCGGTGGTTGGGGTGTGGAGCGGGCACGCAAGGGTTATGCCAGGGCTGTGGGGCATTGGTTTTGTGGTGTTTGTGAGGACGCCTTCGCGAGCAAGCCCGCTCCCACAGGGGCCTGTGAGCCGACGCAAATCCCCTGTGGGAGCGGGCTTGCTCGCGAAGACTATTTAAGAAGCGACGCAGGACCTACCTGCGTCACTCCAGAGGGGGCTTAGAAGAACCCCAACGGATTAATGTCGTAGCTCACCAGCAGGTTCTTGGTCTGCTGATAATGATCGAGCATCATCTTGTGGGTTTCGCGACCGACGCCGGACTTCTTGTAGCCACCGAACGCGGCATGGGCCGGGTACAGGTGGTAGCAGTTGGTCCACACACGACCGGCCTTGATCGCCCGGCCCATGCGGTAGGCGCGGTTGATGTCGCGGGTCCAGAGGCCGGCGCCGAGGCCGAACTCGGTGTCGTTGGCGATCGCCAGGGCTTCGGCTTCATCCTTGAAGGTGGTGATGCTCACCACCGGGCCGAAGATTTCTTCCTGGAACACGCGCATTTTGTTGGTGCCCTTGAGCAGGGTCGGCTGGATGTAGTAACCGCTGGCCAGGTTGCCTTCGAGTTTTTCCACCGCGCCGCCGGTCAGCAGCTGCGCGCCTTCGCCCTTGGCGATTTCCAGGTACGAAAGGATCTTGTCAAATTGCTGCTCGGACGCCTGGGCGCCGACCATGGTGTCAGTGTCCAGCGGGTCGCCGCGTTTGATCTGCTCGATCTTCTTCATGACCACTTGCATGAATTCGTCGTAGATCGACTCCTGAACCAGGGCACGAGATGGGCAGGTGCAGACTTCGCCCTGGTTGAAGAACGCCAGCACCAAGCCTTCGGCGGCTTTTTCGATGAAGCTTGGCTCGGCCTGCATGATGTCTTCGAAGAAGATGTTCGGCGATTTGCCGCCCAGTTCCACGGTGGACGGGATGATGTTCTCGGCCGCGCATTTCATGATGTGCGAGCCCACCGGCGTCGAGCCGGTGAAGGCGATCTTGGCGATGCGCTTGCTGGTGGCGAGGGCTTCGCCGGCTTCTTTACCGAAACCTTGCACCACGTTGAGCACGCCGGGTGGCAGCAGGTCGCCGATCAACTCCATCAGCACGCTGATGCCCAGCGGGGTTTGCTCGGCAGGCTTGAGCACCACGCAGTTACCGGCGGCCAGGGCCGGGGCGAGTTTCCAGGCGGCCATCAGCAGTGGGAAGTTCCACGGGATGATCTGCCCGACCACGCCCAGTGGCTCGTGGATGTGATAGGCCACGGTGTTGCCGTCGATCTCGGCCGCCGCACCTTCCTGGGCCCGCAGGCAGCCGGCGAAGTAGCGGAAGTGGTCGGCAGCCAGAGGGATGTCGGCGTTGAGGGTTTCGCGCACGGCCTTGCCGTTGTCCCAGGATTCGGTGATCGCCAGGGTTTCCAGATTCTGTTCGATGCGGTCGGCGATTTTCAGCAGGATCAGCGAACGGGCCTGGGCCGAGGTGGCGCCCCAGGCATCAGCGGCAGCGTGGGCGGCGTCCAGAGCTTTTTCGATGTCTTCGGCCGTGGAGCGCGGGAATTCGGCAATGGGCTGGCCATTGACCGGGGACGTATTGGTGAAGTACTGACCTTTGACAGGCGCGACGAACTCGCCGCCGATGTAGTTACCGTATTTGCTCTTGAACGAAACGATAGCGCCTTCAGTACCGGGGTGAGCGTAACGCATGGTGAGTTCTCCTTGGCTTTTGTGCTTATTAGGGAGCTGCGCAATCAAGCGCTGGTACAAGCCTAGAGCAAAGGTTGGGCCATTGCCTTGCAGGGCCCGGAAATCAAGGGTTTGAGGGGAATTCATCGGACGGACGGGCGCCACCCCGTGACGATAGCGATACAGGGGGTGTGACACTTTGTGCCATTGCTGATACAGCGGGTGACTGGCGGGTCGCGCCAGCATTGCATTGCGGGTTGGGCTGGAGGATGCTGGGCCACAGGTTAAGTGTCAGACGCAGGCCGGGGGTGTAGCCCCGACCCGGTGCTCCAGCGGGAGAATAATAAAAAATGCACAGCAACCATTTGAGCCGCCACGCCCAGCAGGTCTTGACGGTCACCCAGGGCAAGGCGCATCTGCAGGGCCCTGGCAGCGATCCATCGATAGCCCGTTCCTGGCTGCGTTGCCTGGAGGACTATCACCTGGACCCGGCGCAGAACCTCGCGCCGACGGTATTGGAACATGGTCGGGTGCTGGAAAGCCGCGAACGCCTGCAACAGGTGCTGCACATCGCCGGCACGGAAATGACCAGCCTGCATCAACAATTGTCCGGCGCCGGCCACGCGGTGTTGCTCACCGACGCCCGAGGCGTGATTCTCAACTGCGTCACCGCCCCCAGCGAACGCAAGATTTTCGAACGGGCCGGCCTTTGGCTCGGCGCCGACTGGAGCGAAGCCTGCGAAGGCACCAACGGCATCGGCACCTGCCTGGTAGAGCGCCAGGCCCTGACCATCCACCAGGAAGAACACTTTCGCGGACGCCACACCGGCCTGACCTGCTCGGCGAGCCCGGTGTTCGATCCCCATGGCGAACTGCTGGCGGTGCTCGACGTGTCCTCGGCCCGGCCCGACGTGTCGCGCCAGAGCCAGTTCCATACCATGGCTTTGGTCAATCTCTCGGCGAAGATGATCGAGAGCTGCTATTTCCTGCGCTGTTTCGACAATCAATGGCTGCTGCGCTTTCACTTGCAGGCCGAGTCCGTGGGCTTGTTCAGCGAAGGGCTGCTGGCATTCGACGGCGAAGGGCGGATTTGTGCGGTCAACCAGAGTGCCCTAAACCTGCTGGGACATCGGCGCGGAGGCTTGCTGGGCCAGCCGGTGGAAGCTTTTTTTGACTGCTCGCTGGACGATCTGCTGGGCCGCGCCAGTGCCCAGGCCAGCGCCAGTTGGCCGTTGCGCACCCGGGACGGTCGCAACCTGTTCGCCCTGGTGCGCGGGCAGCCGCGCAGCGTTCCGATCCCGCTCATGCCGGCGCTCAAGGTCAGTGAACCGGCACGACTGCCGGGCATCTGCCTGGGGGATGCGGCGTTGCAGGAACATTTTCGCAAGGCGCTGCGGGTGTTCGAGCGCGATGTCCCGTTGTTGATCCACGGCGAAACCGGCTCCGGCAAGGAAGCGTTCGCCAAGGCCGTGCACCACGCCAGCCAGCGCGCCGGCAAGCATTTCGTCGCACTGAATTGCGCGGCGATTCCGGAAAGCCTGATCGAGAGCGAGCTGTTCGGCTATCGCGGTGGCAGCTTCACCGGTGCTCGCAAGGAGGGCATGCGCGGCAAGCTGCAACAGGCCGATGGCGGCACGCTGTTCCTCGATGAGATTGGCGACATGCCGCTGGCCTTGCAGACCCGTTTGCTGCGGGTGCTGGAAGACCGGCAGGTGGTGCCCATCGGCGGCGAGCCCGAGGCGGTCAACGTGCGCATCATCAGCGCCACCCACCGCCAGCTACTCGAACGAGTGCAGGACGGCAGCTTCCGCGAAGATTTGTATTACCGGCTCAACGGCCTGGAAATCGCCCTGCCGGCGTTGCGCGAGCGTAGTGACCGTTCCCAGTTGCTGGACTTTCTGCTGGCCGAAGAGAGCGGCGGCGAAAGCGTGACTCTTGACGAACCGGCGCGCCAGGCACTGCTGGCCTTCGACTGGCCGGGCAACGTCCGGCAACTGCGCAATGTGCTGCGCACCGTGGCCGCGTTGTGTGAAGACGGGCGGATCAAGGTGGAGGATTTGCCGGCAATGATCCGGCAGGCGCGGCCACAGGTGCAGGACACCCCGCCGCCTGAGCATCCGTTGGAAAATGCCGAGCGGCTGGCGCTACTCAATGCGCTGGAGCAGACGCGCTGGCATATGACCAACACGGCGGAGCAGTTGGGTATCAGCCGTAACACGCTGTACAGGAAGCTGCGCAAGCATGCGATTGCTCGTTGAGCACCGATCCCACAGCCACTGAAAATCCCCCTGTGGGAGCGGGCTTGCTCGCGAAAGCGGTGGGTCAGCCGATGCATCTGTTGAATGTCCCACCGCATTCGCGAGCAAGCCCGCTCCCACAGGGTTTGGTGGTGTTCATCGGCCTGTGAACATTAGTCAACACCAAACACAAGGTGCGATTTCCCCCTCCCTACGCTAACCTGCGGCCATGTTTTACGAGGTCGACTATGCACATCCATATTCTCGGTATTTGCGGCACTTTCATGGGTTCGATGGCGGTCCTGGCCAAGGAGCTGGGCCATCATGTGACCGGTTCCGACGCCAACGTCTACCCGCCGATGAGCACGCAGCTGGAAGCCCAGGGCATCGAGCTGACCCAGGGCTATGACCCGGCGCAGCTGGATCCGGCGCCGGACCTGGTGGTCATCGGCAATGCCATGTCCCGCGGCAACCCGGCGGTGGAGTATGTGCTGAACAAGGGCCTGCCGTATGTGTCCGGGCCACAGTGGCTGGCCGATCACGTGTTGCAGGGCCGATGGGTCCTGGCCGTGGCCGGTACGCACGGCAAGACCACCACCAGCAGTATGTTGGCCTGGGTCCTGGAGCACGCCGGCATGAGCCCGGGCTTCTTGATCGGCGGCGTGCCGCAGAACTTCTCGGTGTCGGCGCGCCTGGGAGGCACGCCGTTTTTTGTGATCGAGGCCGATGAGTACGACAGCGCGTTCTTCGACAAGCGCTCGAAATTCGTCCATTACCGCCCGCGCACCGCGATTTTGAATAATCTTGAATACGATCACGCCGACATCTTCCCCGATCTGCCGGCCATCGAACGGCAATTCCACCATCTCGTCCGTACGATCCCGAGCGAAGGCCTGGTGATTCACCCGACCACCGAGCCGGCCTTGCAGCGGGTGATCGAGATGGGCTGCTGGACTCCGGTGCAGACCACTGGCGCGGGCGGGCAGTGGCAGGTGAAGTTGCTCAGCGACGACGGTTCGCAGTTCGAAGTGATGTTCGAGGGCGTGTCCCAAGGCGTGGTCGAGTGGGAACTGACCGGCCAGCACAACGTCGCCAACGCCCTGGCCACATTGGCCGCGGCTCGTCATGTCGGCGTGGTGCCGTCCATGGGCATCGCCGCGCTGAGCGCGTTCAAAAGCGTCAAGCGCCGCATGGAGAAAGTCGCCGAAGTGCGCGGCATCACCATTTACGACGACTTCGCCCACCACCCGACCGCCATCGCCACCACCCTCGATGGCTTGCGCAAGCGCATCGGCGATGCGCCGCTGATCGCGATCATCGAGCCGCGCTCCAACTCCATGAAGCTCGGTGCTCACCGTGATGGCCTGCCGGAAAGCGTGGTGGATGCCGATCAGGTGATCTGGTATTCGCCGGCCAACCTGGGGTGGGACCTGGGCGCCACCGCCGCACTGTGCACGGTGCCGTCGATTGTCAGCGATTCGCTGGAAGGCATCATCGAGCGCGTGAAAAGCCAGGCCCAGCCCGGCACCCATGTGGTGATCATGAGCAACGGCGGCTTCGGCGGCCTGCACGGCAAGCTGGCCGAGGCGCTGAGATGAGCAACGGTCCGGAACGCATCACCCTGGCGATGACCGGTGCGTCGGGCGCCCAGTACGGCTTGCGCCTGCTCGATTGCCTGGTGCGGGAAGACCGCGAGGTGCATTTTCTGATTTCCAAGGCGGCGCAATTGGTGATGGCGACGGAAACCGACGTCACCCTGCCACCCAAGACCCAGATGATGCAGGCGTTCCTCACCGAGTACACCGGTGCGGCGGCGGGGCAGATCCGGGTATATGGCAAGGAGGACTGGATGTCGCCAGTGGCCTCGGGCTCTGGCGCGCCGGCGGCGATGGTGGTGGTGCCGTGTTCCACCGGGACGCTGTCGGCGATTGCCACCGGCGCTTGCAACAACCTGATCGAACGGGCGGCGGACGTGACGCTCAAGGAGCGTCGGCAGTTGATTCTGGTGCCTCGGGAGGCGCCGTATTCGAGCATTCATCTGGAGCACATGCTCAAGTTGTCGAATATGGGCGTGACCATCCTGCCGGCCTCGCCGGGTTTCTATCATCAGCCACAGACCATTGATGACCTGATCGATTTCGTGGTGGCGCGGATTCTCAACCTGCTGAACATCCCCCAGGACATGCTGCCGCGCTGGGGTGAGCATCATTTGAGCAGCGATGAATAAGTTGCTGCTGGTACTGCTGGCGCTGCAACTGACCGGCTGCGCCACCGCCCGCACCCTCGACGCCGCCAAGCCCGGCGCGCCGGTGGTGTACGCCGGGACGCGCCTGGACCTCTACGCCCTCAACGGCGGCTGCTGCGCCAAGGACCGCTTTGGTGCCGAGGCACCGAGCTATCCCGGTGTCGATCTGCCGGGCAGTGCGTTGCTCGACACCTTGTTGTTGCCGTTGTCGTTGTTTACGGCGATGGGGGTGGGGTTTCAGGCGACTGGCGGGATGTAGCGCCTGGTTTCGGGACAGCGGTGCGCCCTTCGCGAGCAAGCCCGCTCCCACAGGTGACCGCATTCGCCTTGAAGGAATTCGATCCACTGTGGGAGCGGGCTTGCTCGCGAAGACGTCCGAACAGGCGACTTCTATT
This sequence comes from Pseudomonas sp. AF32, assembly GCF_022342325.2. Taxonomy (NCBI): domain Bacteria; kingdom Pseudomonadati; phylum Pseudomonadota; class Gammaproteobacteria; order Pseudomonadales; family Pseudomonadaceae; genus Pseudomonas; species Pseudomonas sp. AF32. The sequence goes on from NZ_RQJK02000034.1 coordinate 29,858, forward strand.
TACCCAACTTACTATTTACCCAACCTACGCAACTCATCCGACTCCACCACCCGCACCCCGTCCTGCTCCTCCAGCGCCAGGCGCCACATGGCGCGGGCCAGTTGGCAGGCTTCGATGCCGTGGTATTTGCCCGGAATCAGCTTTGACAAGGGCCCGGCCAGTTGCTCGGCCAGGCGCGGTTCGACCCGTTCGCCCAGCAGCAGGGATGGGCGGCAGATGGTCAGTTGCGGCCAGCCCTGGGCCTTGAGTGCCGCTTCCATCTCACCTTTGACCCGGTTGTAGAAGATCGATGATTTCGCATCCGCTCCCAGGGCGCTGATGACGATCAGGTGTCGCGCCCCCAGTTCCCGGGCGCGCTTGGCAAACGCCACCACCAGGTCCAGGTCCACCGCGCGAAAGGCCTGTTCTGAACCGGCTTTCTTGATGGTCGTACCCAGGCAGCAAAAGGCGATGTCGACTTGGCCGCTCAGTTGCGGCAGGACCTGGGCCGGCTCCCCAACCGGATTTTCCAGATGTGGATGCTCGGCCAATGGCCGGCGCGAAGGTGCCAGCACGCGGGTGATGGTCGGTTCGTTGAGCAGCCGGTCCAACAGGTGTTCCCCGGTCAACCCGGTCGCTCCGGCGAGCAAAACATGCTGAGGCGTCAAGTACATAGTGTTTCCCCCTTGATACGATTCAGCTTAGTTGCTCTTTTTGCCCTCGTCGTTCAGTCCAGCGCTTTGCAATGCTTTTCGTGCTTGCTGTTTGCGCAACAGTTGCCAGTGGGAAAGGACCGTCCGTGGCGCCCAGATCTGCGGTTCGGAGGCTTCGAAATTATCCGCCTGCTCTCGTTCGGCGACGGTGGCCTTGGCCAGTTTGAAGGCTTGTTCCAGGTCGTCGGTCTGGTTCAGGGCCTGGGCGAACAGGGCATCGCCGAAGTAGGTGAAGTTGGCCTCTTCGGAGCAACCGAAGGACACTCGGTCCGCCCGCGAAGCGGTCATGACCAGTGTGCGGTCATCCTTGAGTGCCGGGATGAAGCCGCCGGAATAGCAGGCCGAGATCACCACGATCTTGTCGCGGTTCTTCAGTGGCGCCAGGGCTGCAGCCAACTCATCGGCGGGCAGGTCGGCCAGTTCCATGCGCGGCTGGTCGAGGACGAGCTCATGTTCACTAGTGCCGTGGCTGGTCAGGTAGATGAAGACCAGGTCTTCGGGACCACTGCGCTCGGCCAGGGCGTTGACGGCGCGGCGCAGGCTTTCGCGGGTGGCCATGGGGCGGTCGCCCAGGTGATCGCGGTGGTTGACCAGGCGAATCTGGCCGAATGCGCCGAAACGGCTGGCGAGCATGTTGGAGACATAGTCCGATTCGCGCAGGAACACGCTCTGCTTGCCATCGCCGCCCAAGGTCAGGCTGTACAGCTCGACCGCGGGTGTCGAGGCCGGGATCTCGGCCAGGGCGCCGTCCAGCAGACGGCCCTGGGCCAGCAGGCCGAGTTCAAGCACATCCGGCAACAACCGGCCGTTTGCGTCGCGTACCCGTTGGCCGTTGGCCCAGGTGCCGTCCTGCACAGTGCCGTCGGTCAGCACCAGGGTGCCGCGTCCGTGATAAGCGTCGTTTTCAAACTGGCCGATATAAAAACTGCCGTCAGGCAGGTTCAGGCGGCCTTGGCCGGTAAAGCGCCACTCTTTGAATTGACCGAGGTAATGGCTGCCATCGGCACCGATCAGCTCGCCTTTGCCTGTGAGTGCGCCTTCCTTGAACAGGCCGATCCAGACATCGCCGTCGGCATTTTCGTAGCGTCCGCGCCCGTCGAGCTGGTTGTTCTTGAAACCGCCGATATAGACATCGCCTTCGGCGCTGTTGAAGGTGCCTTTGCCCTGGAGCTGACCGTCGACGAAATGCCCGGTGAACTGGTTACCGGCGGCGTCGAAGCGCTGGCCCTCACCGTTGGGCTTGCCGTTGACGAACGGGCCCTGGTACTGGCTGCCGTCGGCAAGTTCCAGGCGCCCGAGGCCTGCGTAGCGGTCGGCCTTGAACTCGCCGCGGTAGGTCACGCCGTTTTCCTTGAGGGTGCCTTCGCCGTCGCGCCGGCCCTGCTTGAAGCCGCCGGTGTAGCTGCTGCTCGGCGTGGTCAGGCTGCCCTGACCATGGAACAGGCCTTGCTGGAACTGGCCGCGATAGACCTCGCCATTGCTGCCATGCCATTCCCCGGTGCCATGCCACTGGCCTTTGTCGAACTGCCCGGCGTACCAACTGCCGTTGGGGTAGTCGACGCGTCCCTGGCCTTGCAACAAGCCGTTCACCAAGTCGCCGCGATAGCGTCCGCCGTCAGGCAGGCGCGCATCGGCTGGCAGCAACGATTCGCTGTCGCCACAGGCGGTCAGCAACAGAGTCAGGGTCAGAGGAACGAGTAAGCGCATAACGGGATCCAGGTAATCAGGCCACGAGTATGCCGCAGCCGAGCCTTCTGGATATAGAGAAGCGGTGCGAAACTGCCTGGGCGGTTTCGCTTCCGCCCAGGGTTACACGAAGCAGAGCGACAGAGGCTCGGCGATGTAGGCCGGTTTTTCCGAGCCTTCGATTTCCAGCGTGGCGGTGGCCTTGAGCAGCCATTGGCCGGGTTTTTTCTCGGTGGCGTCCACCAGGTCGACCTTGAGGCGGACCTTGGAATCGACTTTCACCGGTTGGATGAAACGCACGCTGTCCAGCCCATAGTTGACCACCATCTTCACGCCCTCGGGCAGGATCAGGATGTCTTCCATCAGCTTGGGCATCAGCGACAACGACAGGAACCCGTGGGCGATGGTGCTGCCGAATGGGGTCTGCGCGGCCTTGACCGGATCGACGTGGATGAACTGAAAGTCGCCAGTGGCTTCCGCGAACAGGTTGATGCGATCCTGGTCGATGGTGAGCCATTCGGAACGTCCGAGTTCCTTGCCGACATAATCTTTGAGCGCTGCAACAGGCACATAGGGCATTGAGACTCTCCTTGGTTCATCGGTTTATCTTTTTTGAAACGGCGGCCTCGGCCCCCGGAGAACCACTGTAGATCAACATGGCGGACCGGGCAGGTCATCGACCATGCTTTTTACGAATGCCGGGTCATAGCGCGGGCGTGCTTATAATGCGGGCGCTTTCATTTGAGTGAGTGTTGGGGGGAGAGCGGATGTTGCTACGGGGCCTGACCTGGCTGGTGCTGTTCCAATTGCTGGGCACCGCCATCAATCATTTGTTCTTGCCGATACTGCCGGGGCCGATCATTGGCCTGCTGCTGTTGCTGGTTTATCTGGTCATGCGTGGCGAAGTCAGCGAGCCGTTGAGCCTGGCCGCCAGCAGCCTGCTGCGTTACCTGCCCTTGCTGCTGGTGCCACCCGCGGTGGGGGTGATGGTCTATGCCCGGGCCATAGCCGCCGACTTCTGGGCCATCGTCGGTGCACTGACGCTGTCACTGATTCTGTCCGTGGCCCTGACGGGGATATTGATGCAGCGCCTGGCCAGGCGCCACGCCCCTGCGCCGGAGGAAACGCAATGATGCTCGACTGGCAGGGCGCCTGGGCCTCGGTGATCCACCATCCGCTGTTCGGCATCGGCATTACCCTGGGTGCCTATCAATTGGTGCTGGCGGCTTTCGAAAGGACCCGCTGGATATTCCTGCAGCCGGTGCTGATGTCCATGCTGCTGTTGATCGGTGTGCTGGTCGGTTGCGGCATCACCTACGCCGAATACCGCAAGAGCACCGAGATCCTCAGCATTCTGCTAGGCCCGGCCACGGTCGCCCTGGCGGTGCCGTTGTATTTGAACCTGCGACGTATCCGACAATTGTTCTGGCCGATTTTTACTACGCTGGTGATAGGCGGGGTGTTCGCCACCGGCTCCGCGGTGCTGCTGGGCTGGGCGTTTGGCGCCGACCACATGATTCTGATGACCATGGCGCCCAAGTCGGTGACGTCACCGATTGCCATGCTGGTGGCCGAGCAGATCGGTGGCGTGGCGGCCATGGCGGCGGTGTTTGTGCTGATCACCGGGGTGCTTGGGGCCATCCTGGGGCCTGGCATCTTGAATCGACTGGGAGTACGCAGCCCCGAAGCTCGCGGTATGGCATTGGGCCTGACGGCCCATGCGGTGGGCACTTCGGTGGCGTTGCAGGAAAGCGAGGAGTCCGGCGCCTTCGCGGCGCTGGCGATGAGCCTGATGGGCGTGGCCACGGCGGTGTTGCTGCCGCTGGTCGTATCGATGACGGTCTAAGGAATTGGTTATGACGTTGCCGCTGTTTCCGTTGAACACCGTACTGTTCCCCGGTTGCATCCTCGATCTGCAGATTTTCGAGGCGCGTTACCTCGACATGATCGGGCGTTGCATGAAGCAAGGAGAGGGCTTTGGTGTGGTGTGCATCCTCAATGGCGAGGAAGTCGGCATCGCGCCCGAGGGTTATGCGAGGGTTGGCTGCGAGGCACTGATCACCGATTTCTCCCAGCAGGACAACGGCCTGCTGGGCATACGTGTGCAAGGCGGACGGCGTTTTATCGTGCACAGCAGCCACGTCCAGCCGGACCAGTTGACGGTCGCTGAGGTGGAGTGGCTGGAAGATGAACCGGAACAACCGCTGCAGGACGAAGACGCCGACCTGGTGGCACTGCTCAAGGCCCTGGCCGAGCATCCGATGGTCGAGGCCCTGAACATGGGCACCGAAGCGACGGGCCAGCAATCGCTGGCCAATCAACTGGCGTATCTGCTGCCGTTCAACGAACTGGACAAGATCGACCTGTTGCAACTGGATGACCCACAGCAGCGGCTGGATGCGATCCAGGCGCTGCTCGATGAGTTGCAGGGTGAGTTGTTCGCCTGAAACACGCATTCATTGGACGGCCACTGAACCCTGTGGGAGACGTCTGTGTTCATAGGTCTGGTGTTCAATAGGCATACCTCAACATCCCATGAGGCAAATGCCGCAACGCAAAGAAACTGAACGCCGCCACCAGCGCTGGCAGGATCAACCACCAGATTTTCGGTGACATCGCCGGCAGCGGCGCCTGACGCTGGCTCAACCACAGCATGGCGGCGCAGACGCAGGCGGCGAGCATGGCGCCGGCCAGCACGTCGCTCGGCCAGTGGACGCCCAGGTACACCCGCGACAGGGCAATCGCCAGTGCCGGCAAGCAGCCCAGCAGCAGCCAGGTCAGCCGCAGGCGGGGCGGCTGTCCTCGACCGGCCAGCACGGCGAGCGCCAGGAACATCGCGAACGAACCGGAGGCGTGGCCGCTGGGCATGCTGTAGCTGGTCAGCGGCTCGGTGAGGATTTCCGGGCGCACCCGGGCGAAGAACTGCTTGAAACTGGTGTTCGCCAGGGCGGTGAGCAACATCGTGGCGCCGGCAAAGATTGCCTGGCGCCATTGTCGCGCCAGCAACAGCAAAGCCGTCAGCAGGGCGCTGAAGATCAGCATGTAGCGGAATTCGCCGATCAGCGTGAAGGTCACGGCGATTTCGTCCAGGGTCGGGCTGCGGTGCTCCTGGACCAGGGCCATCAGCCCCTGATCGAAGGCGGCCAGGTAGCGGAAACCGATGAACAGCCCGATCAGGATCACCAGGCCGAGGCCGGCGATCAGCGCCGCGGCGTGCCGATGACGGCGCAGGCTGCTATTGACGCTCAGCCCGATCATCACGGCGATGCTGCCGATGACGATGCCGGCCTGAGGCCAGAACCCTTCGGGCAATGGCAGACGAAACGCCGCGCCAGTGGCCCAGCCCGGCAGCAGGTATGCCACACTCCAGCCGGATGCGGCCAGAAGGCTGACGGCGGCAAAGCGCGGGAACGGCATGTCGCACATCCCGGCCACCATCGGCAGCATCGGCCTGAGCGGGCCGATGAAGCGTCCCACCAGCAGGCTGGCGATGCCGTAGCGCTGGAAATAGGTTTCCGCCGCGCCCATCCACTCCGGATGATGTCGCAGCCCCGGCAGCCGCCGGATGTTCTGGTGAAAATGCCGCCCGAGGTAGTAAGACACCAGATCCCCGAGCAAGCCCCCCAGCAAGCCGAGCAACAGCGTCTCGCCCAGCGACAGCGCACCGCTGCCAGCCAGCACCGCCACCGCAAACAGCAACACGGTTCCCGGCACGATCAACCCGGCGATGGCCAGGCACTCCACGCACGCGACAATGAAGACCGCCGCCGCCAGCCATTGTGGATTGGCCGCCAGCCAGCCGGTGACGCTATCGAGCCATGGGCCCATAAGAACAACTCCATTGAATGTACATTTTTACTGTGGGAGCGAGCCTGCTCGCGATAGCGGTGTGTCAGTCAACATCGGATTCTACTGATCCGACGCTATCGCGAGCAGGCTCGCTCCCACAGGGGACTGTGTCATATTTCTTAAAGCAAAAAATAATCACGCCCCTCGACCTGGCCTCGTCGCAGCGGGTTGCGGGTGCACCATGGTGCGTAGGCTGCGTCGACGAAGCGGTAGGGAAGGTGCTCATCGCGTCCCAATGGGATGCCCAGGCGGGTGGTCTGGATCACATTGACCGTCGGCACGCCGACGTCCTCCACCAGCAGGCGCTCGGGGTCGAAGCGCTTGGCGTCCCACTCCGGTACTTTCAGGCCCAGGGCCTTGCACAGCAGGGTCTGGCCGGCGCAGAGCTTCTGTGGTGTGCGCGGGCGTCCCTGGGCGTCGGGGTTGTTCAGCAGCATCTGCGCCAGGCTTTCCGGGCCGGAAACTCCGTCGACCCACGGGTACGCCGATTTGATTAACACGGCGTTGCCCGGGCCCTGGGCGCTGAAATTCAATGAGTCGCCGCCCCGGGCGTAGTACATGTAGATATGCCCGCCATCCAGAAACAAAGCCTTACGTTTTTCCGTGTAGCCCAGGGAGGCGTGGCTGCCTTTTTCGGCGAAGTAATAGGCTTCGGTCTCGATGATCCGTGCGCTGAGCCACAGGCCCCCCACCTTGTGGCGAATCACTTTGCCCAGAAGATCCTGGGCCAGCACCTGGGCGTCGCGGTCAAAGAAGGCGTGGGGCAGGGCGTTTGGCGAAGGTGGCGAGTCGGTCATGGCGATGAACGAAGTGAGGCCAAAGGAAGCGCGATCATAGCAACGCAAATCTTAATCACCGCTGAATGGGTGAAATTTGTGCCGGTTTTGCTCTTCCGCCGGTCACCGCTGCGAGTCCACGCTGTTAGTCGAGGGTTACGACAGTTATAATCTGCCGCTTTCTCCCTCGCCAAGACCACACAGACCATGACTGAGTCCGTTCTTGACTATATGACCCGCCTGGGTCGCGCCGCCCGCGAAGCGTCGCGCATCATCGGCCGTGCCAGCACCGCGCAGAAAAACCGCGCCCTGCAAGCCGCCGCCAATGCGCTGGACGCCGCTCGCGCCGAGTTGTCCGCCGCCAACGAGCTGGACCTGGCCGCCGGCCGGGCCAATGGCCTCGAGCCGGCCATGCTCGAGCGCCTGGCGCTGACGCCGGCCCGCATCGACGGCATGATCGTCGGCCTGCGGCAGGTCGCGGCGTTGCCGGACCCGGTCGGGGCGATCCGCGACATGAACTATCGCCCGTCAGGTATCCAGGTCGGCAAGATGCGCGTGCCCCTGGGCGTGGTCGGGATTATCTATGAGTCGCGGCCGAACGTGACCATCGATGCGGCGAGCCTGTGCCTGAAGTCCGGTAACGCGACCATCCTGCGGGGCGGTTCCGAGGCGATTCATTCCAACCGTGCCATTGCCACCTGCATTCAGCAGGGCCTGGCCGAGGCCGGTCTGCCGGCCGCCGTGGTGCAAGTGGTGGAAACCACCGACCGCGCTGCCGTCGGCGCGTTGATCAGCATGCCCGAGTTCGTCGACGTCATCGTGCCTCGCGGCGGCAAGGGCCTGATCGAGCGGATCAGCCGTGACGCCCGCGTGCCGGTGATCAAGCACCTGGACGGCATCTGCCACATCTACGTCAGTGCCCACGCCGACCTGCCGAAAGCCCAGCGCATCGCCTTCAACGCCAAGACGTATCGCTATGGCATCTGCGGCGCAATGGAAACCCTGCTCGTAGACCAGGCCGTGGCCGAGCAATTCCTGCCGTCGATGGCCGCCCAGTTCCGCGAAAAGGGCGTCGAACTGCGCGGTTGCGAGCGCACCCGGGCGATCATCGAGGCGCAAGTGGCCACGGACGAAGACTGGGACACCGAATACCTGGCGCCGATCCTGTCGATCCGCGTGGTGGACGGGCTGGATGAAGCCATCGAGCACATCAACCGTCATGGTTCGCACCACACCGACTCGATTGTCAGCGAGCACCAGGGCGAAACCCGGCGCTTCGTGGCGGAAGTGGATTCGGCGTCGGTGATGATCAATACCCCGACCTGCTTCGCCGACGGTTTCGAATACGGATTGGGTGCCGAGATCGGCATTTCTACTGATAAGCTGCACGCCCGCGGCCCGGTGGGCCTCGAAGGGCTGACCTGCGAGAAGTACATCGTGGTCGGCGACGGCCAGTTGCGCGGACAGGAGCCAGCCTGACTTGGGCGACCTCGACCCACTGGCCTCTATGACGACGCCCGTTGTGACGGTGACCACCGCGTCAAAGCGCATCGGCATCCTGGGCGGCACGTTCGACCCGGTGCACATTGGCCATTTGCGCGGTGCGCTGGAAGTGGCCGACGCGCTGGCGCTCGATGAGCTGCGCCTGGTGCCCAGCGCCAGGCCGCCTCACCGGGACGTGCCGCAGGTGTCGGCCCAGGACCGCCTGGCGATGGTCGAGCGAGCGGTGGACGGCGTAACGCCGCTGGTGGTGGACGCCCGCGAATTGCAGCGGGACAAACCGTCCTATTCCATCGACACCCTGGAGCTGATGCGCGCCGAACTGGCCGCGCAAGACCAGGTTTTTCTGCTTCTGGGCTGGGACGCATTTTGCGGCCTGCCCACTTGGCATCGCTGGGAAGAGTTGCTCCAGCATTGCCACATCCTGGTGCTGCAACGCCCGGATGCCGACAGCGAGCCGCCGGATGCGTTGCGCAACCTGTTGGCGGCGCGCTCGGTGAGCGACCCGCTGGCCCTGAAGGGGCCGAGCGGACAGATTGCATTCGTCTGGCAGACGCCGCTCGCGGTATCCGCCACCCAGATCCGTCAACTGCTGGCCAGCGGTAAGTCGGTACGTTTCCTGGTGCCCGACGCGGTCCTGGCCTACATCGATGCGCACGGGCTGTACCGTGCGTCGAACTGAACAAGGCGTGCTTCACTGTTACGAAGCGCCCGAACATATGAGCAAAACGAGTTTTATATGACGAACAAAGACACCGTAATCGAGAACCCGATGGTCAAAGTGATCGTCGATGCCCTGGAAGACGTGAAGGCCCAGGACATCCAGGTTCTGGATGTTCGCGAAAAGCAAAGCATCACCGACTACATGATCATCGCCACCGGTACCTCCAATCGCCAGATCAACGCGATGCTGGAAAAGGTCCGTGAAGAGGTGAAGAAAAAAGGCCTCAAGCCCCTGGGCGAAGAAGGCAAGGGCGACAGCGACTGGGTGCTGCTGGACCTGGACATCGCCATCGTGCACATGATGACCGCCTCGGCACGCCAGTTCTACGACCTGGAGCGCCTGTGGGCCGGTGCCGAGCAGAGCCGTGCGGCCGATGCCCGTCACCACAGCCCGGAAAACACCCATGAGCACTTCACCAAGCTCAACAAAGACCAGCAATAAGGGATCGCTGTGCGACTGCGCCTGATCGCCGTCGGTTCCCGCATGCCGAAGTGGGTGGAAGAAGGCTGGCACGAGTATGCCAAGCGTCTTCCGTCCGAGCTGGCCCTGGAACTGGTGGAAATTCCGCTCAATACCCGTGGCAAGAATGCCGACGTGGCGCGCTTCATCCGCCAGGAAGGCGAAGCCATGCTGGCCAAGGTCGGGCCGAACGAGCGCATCGTCACCCTGGAAGTCCACGGCAAGCCCTGGAGCACCGAGCAACTGGCGGTGGAACTGGACCGTTGGCGACTGGATTCGCGCACGGTCAATTTCATGGTCGGTGGCCCGGAAGGGCTGGCGCCGGAAGTCTGTGCCCGGGCCGACCAGCGCTGGTCGTTGTCGCCGCTGACGTTGCCGCACCCACTGGTGCGGATCCTGATCGGTGAACAGTTGTACCGTGCCTGGACAGTCCTGTCCGGGCACCCTTACCACAAGTAATCCTGCCTCATGCCCCAGCCGATCCGCATCAAGGACCACGAAAAAGACGCCCGCCTGGTGCGCAGTCGCGTCGTGTTCGGCGCCATCACGGTGGTGACGCTGATCGGCGTGCTGATTGCGCGGCTCTATTTCCTCCAGGTGATCCAGTACGAATATCACTCGACCCTGTCGGAAAACAACCGGGTGCATGTGCAGCCGATTCCGCCGACCCGCGGGCTGATTTTCGACCGCAACGGCGTGGTGGTGGCCGACAACCGGCCCAGCTTCAGCCTGAGCATGACCCGTGAGCGTTCCGGCGACTGGCAGAAGGTGCTCGACGTGATCGTCGAGGTGCTGCAACTGACGCCTGAAGATCGGGCCATCTTCGAGAAGCGCATGCGCCAGGGGCGGCGGCCGTTCGAGCCCGTGCCGATCCTGTTCGAGCTGACCGAAGAACAGATTGCCCTGATTGCGGTGAACCAGTTCCGCCTGCCCGGCGTCGAGGTGGTGGCGCAGTTGGTCCGGCATTATCCCCAGGGGCCGCACTTTGCCCACTCGGTCGGCTACATGGGGCGGATCAACGAGAAAGAGCTCAAGACCCTCGATCCGGTCAACTACAGCGGTACGCACCATATCGGCAAGACCGGTATCGAGCGCTTCTACGAGGCCGAGCTGCACGGCCAGGTGGGCTACGAAGAGGTCGAGACCAACGCCCGTGGCCGCGTGCTGCGGGTGCTCAAACGCACCGATCCGATTCCCGGCAAGGACATCGTCCTGAGCCTGGACATCAAGTTGCAGGAAGCCGCCGAAGCGGCGCTGGGCGGGCGCCGGGGCGCCGTCGTGGCGCTGGACCCGAACACTGGCGAGGTGCTGGCGATGGTCAGCCAGCCGAGTTTCGACCCGAACCTGTTCGTCACCGGTATCAGCTTCAAGGCCTACGCCGAACTGCGGGACTCCATCGACCGGCCGCTGTTCAACCGCGTGCTGCGCGGCCTGTATCCGCCGGGCTCGACCATCAAGCCGGCCGTGGCGATCGCTGGGCTGGACGCCGGCGTGGTGACCGCATCGAGCCGGGTCTACGACCCCGGCTACTACATGCTGCCCAACTACGACCACAAGTACCGCAACTGGAACCGCACCGGCGACGGTTACGTGGATCTGGAAACGGCGATCATGCGTTCCAACGACACCTATTTCTATGACCTGGCCCACAAGCTGGGGATCGATCGGCTGTCGTCCTACATGAATAAGTTCGGTATCGGTCAGAAGGTGTCCCTGGACATGTTCGAAGAATCCCCCGGCCTGATGCCATCGCGGGAATGGAAACGGGCGACCCGTCGCCAGGCGTGGTTCCCCGGCGAGACCCTGATCCTCGGTATCGGTCAGGGTTATATGCAGGCCACGCCATTGCAACTGGCCCAGGCCACCGCGCTGGTGGCAAGCAAGGGCAAGTGGCACCGGCCGCACCTGGCCAAGACCATCGAGGGCCAGCCCCCCGTTGACCCGGATCCGATGCCGGACATCGTGCTGCGCAATGCCTCGGACTGGCAGAAGGTCAACAACGGCATGCAACAGGTCATGCACGGCGCCCGGGGTACGGCTCGCAAGGCCGCAATCGGCTCGCCCTACCGGATTGCCGGCAAGAGCGGTACGGCCCAGGTGGTCGCCATCAAGCAGGGCGAGAAGTACGACCGGTCCAAGGTCCAGGAGCGCCATCGCGACCACGCGTTGTTCGTCGGTTTCGCCCCTGCCGAGAATCCGAAGATCGTTGTGTCGGTGATGGTGGAGAACGGTGAGTCCGGTTCCGGCGTCGCCGCGCCTGTGGTGCGTCAGGTCATGGACGCCTGGCTGCTGGATGAACACGGTCAGCTCAAGCCCGAATTTGCAAGCCCCATCAGCCCGGAGGCCACGGCCCGTGAAGAGTAATTTCGACCGGATCCTCTCCAGTGAAGATGTGATGCGTCGCCGCGCCACTCTGCTGCAACGCATGCACATCGATGGGCCATTGCTGATCCTGTTGTTGATCCTGGCCGCCGGCAGCCTGTTCGTCCTGTATTCAGCCAGCGGCAAGAGCTGGGACCTGCTGGCCAAGCAGGCCTCTTCGTTCGGTATCGGCCTGGTGTCGATGATCGTCATTGCGCAGTTGGAGCCGCGCTTCATGGCACGCTGGGTGCCCCTGGCCTATGTCATCGGCGTGAGCCTGCTGGTGGTCGTGGACGTGATGGGCCACAACGCCATGGGCGCCACACGCTGGATCAACATCCCCGGGGTGATCCGCTTCCAGCCTTCGGAGTTCCTCAAGATCATCATGCCGGCGACCATTGCCTGGTACCTGTCCAAGCGCTCGCTGCCGCCGCAGCTCAAACATGTGTGCATCAGTCTGTTGCTGATCGGCATCCCTTTCATCCTGATCGTGCGCCAGCCGGACCTGGGCACCTCGCTGCTGATCCTGGCCGGCGGCGCCTTTGTGCTATTCATGGGCGGACTGCGCTGGCGCTGGATCCTGAGCGTGATCGCGGCCGCCGTGCCAGTGTCGGTGGCCATGTGGTACTTCGTGATGCACGACTACCAGAAACAACGGGTCCTGACGTTCCTCGACCCGGAAAGCGATCCGCTGGGCACCGGCTGGAACATCATCCAGTCGAAGGCGGCCATCGGCTCGGGCGGTGTGTTCGGCAAGGGCTGGTTGATGGGGACCCAGTCGCACCTGGACTTCCTGCCGGAAAGCCATACCGACTTCATCATCGCGGTGATGGGCGAGGAGTTCGGCCTGGTGGGCATCTGCCTGCTGCTGCTGATCTACCTGTTGCTGATCGGCCGCGGCCTGGTCATCACTGCACAGGCCCAGACCCTGTTCGGCAAATTGTTGGCGGGCAGCCTGACCATGACGTTTTTCGTTTATGTTTTCGTCAACATCGGTATGGTCAGTGGCCTGTTGCCCGTGGTGGGGGTGCCGTTGCCCTTCATTAGCTACGGAGGAACTTCGCTGGTGACGCTACTGTCAGCGTTTGGGGTTTTGATGTCGATTCATACCCACCGCAAGTGGATCGCGCAGGTTTGAATAAGGTGAAGAGTTCAATGCAAGCAATGCGTGGCTGGTCGACGCGACATGTTCCGTGGATCGGCCTGGTCTGCTTACTGGGCGGTGCGCCGCACGCCTTGGCCGGCGAATACGAAGGCTCGCCGCAGGTGGCCGAATTCGTCGGTGAAATGACCCGTGACTATGGCTTTGCCGGCGAGCAGCTGATGGGGGTGTTCCGCGAGGCCGAGCGCAAGCAGTCGATCCTCGATGCGATTTCCCGGCCCGCCGAGCGGGTCAAGCAATGGAGCGAATACCGGCCGATGTTCATCACCGAGGCGCGTGTCGCCCGTGGCGTGGACTTCTGGCGTCAGCATGAGGTCGCCCTGGCCCGTGCCGAGCAGGAATACGGTGTGCCCGCCCAGGTGATCGTGTCCATTATTGGTGTCGAGACCTTCTTTGGCCGCAACACCGGCAATTTCCGGGTGATCGATGCGCTGTCGACCCTGGGCTTCGATTACCCGCCCCGTGCCGAGTTCTTCCGCAAGGAGCTGCGTGAGTTCCTGCTGCTGGCCCGCGAAGAACAGGTCGACCCGCTGACCCTCAAGGGCTCGTATGCCGGGGCGATGGGCCTGCCGCAATTCATGCCCAGCAGTTTCCGCGCCTATGCAGTGGATTTCGACGGTGATGGCCACATTAATATATGGACCAACCCGACCGATGCCATCGGCAGCGTTGCCAGCTATTTCAAGCGCCACGGCTGGGAAGCAGGCCAGCCGGTGGTCAGCCGTGCCGATGTGCGTGGCGACCAGGTGGACCAAGGGTTGAGCGAGGGCATCGAGCCAACGAAAACCGTCGGGGAGTTGCGAGCGTTGGGCTGGTCGAGTCATGATGCGCTGCGTGATGACATGCCGGTCACCGCCATGCGCCTGGAAGGCGAACAAGGCCCCGAATACTGGATGGGGCTGAAGAATTTCTACGCGATTACGCGTTATAACCGCAGTGTGATGTACGCCATGGCTGTGCATCAACTGTCTGAAGAGCTGGTAAAAGCACGGGGCGTCAAATAATGCGGGCATTGCCTACCTATCAACCCCTGAAGCTCGTGGCATTGGCTGCTTTGTCGTTGCTGGTCGTCAGTTGCTCGACCAGCCGCGCGCCGGCCCAGAAAACCAGCACGGCTGTGCGTGCCACGCCGGGCCTGGACATCAACCGAGCCCACAAGGACGGTGCGCCGTGGTGGGACGTGGATGTATCGCGCATTCCCGACGCCACGCCGACCCTGCATACCGGGCCCTACAAGGCCAACCCGTATACGGTGCTGGGCAAGACCTATTTTCCGATGGCTGACTCCAAGCGTTATGTCGCCTCGGGCACGGCTTCCTGGTACGGCACCAAGTTCCATGGTCAGAACACCGCCAATGGCGAGGTGTATGACCTGTATGGCATGAGCGCGGCACACAAGACCCTGCCGCTGCCCAGCTACGTGCGGGTGACCAACCTGGACAACAACAAGAGCGTGATCCTGCGGGTCAACGACCGTGGACCGTTCTACTCCGACCGCATCATCGACTTGTCGTACGCGGCGGCAAAAAAACTCGGTTACGCTGAAATCGGTACCGCCCGGGTCAAGGTCGAGGGCATCGACCCGCAAGAATGGTGGGCCCAACGTGGCCGTCCGGCGCCTTTGATGCTCAACGAGCCGAAAGTGGCGCAAAATGCCGCGCCGGCCGTCACGGCGTCCACCGGGACGGTCGAGCAATGGACCCCGCCGCCGCAGCAGCACGCCGCGGCCGTGCTGCCGGTACAGATCGATACAAAAAAAAACGCTTCTGCACCAGCGTCTGGCCAGTATCTGCAAGTGGGCGCGTTCGCCAACCCGGACGCTGCAGAGCTGCTCCGGTCGAAGCTGAGCTCGATGGTGAGCGCTCCGGTGTTCATCAGCTCGATCGTGCGCAACCAGCAGACACTGCATCGGGTGCGCCTGGGGCCGATCGGTTCTCCGGGTGAAGTCCAGCAGGTGCAGAACAGTGTGCGCCTGGCCAATCTCGGTTCGCCGAGCCTGGTCACCGCCGAATGAATTGATTCAAGGCCCGCTTGCGGTTCGAGCGGGTCTGGTTGTTGGCTCCATGAATAACAAAAGCCCGGCAAGGGATGTGAGTGAGCAACTAAAATAACGCGGCAGCCCGACAGCTGCCTGTTTAGCTTTGCCCTTGGGCAGTCCCATTAGCGATTTCGAGAGACGGATGAACATCACCACCTTTGCCAAGCGCCTTTGCCTGCTAGTCCCGCTGCTTCTTTCTCCCGCCGCGTTCGCGGTCGAGATGATGCCGTCGCCTCCACAACTGGCGGCCAAATCCTTTGTGCTCATGGATGCCAGCAGCGGCAACGTGCTGGTCGAGAGCAATGGTGACCAGCGCCTGCCTCCAGCCAGCCTGACCAAGCTGATGACCGCGTACATCGCGACCCTTGAGATCCGTCGCGGCCAGATCGGTGAAAACGATCCGGTCACCGTCAGCGAAAACGCCTGGCGCACCGGCGGTTCGCGGATGTTCATCAAGGTCGGCTCGCAAGTGACCGTCAGCGACCTGCTGCACGGCATCATCATCCAGTCCGGCAACGATGCCAGCGTCGCCCTGGCCGAGCACATCGCCGGCAGCGAAGATGCGTTCGCCGACATGATGAACAAGACGGTCGCCGACCTGGGCATGACCAACAGCCACTTCATGAACCCCACCGGCCTGCCGAACCCCGAGCATTACTCCTCGGCTCACGACATGGCGATCCTGGCGCGGGCGATCATCCACGAAGACCCGGCACACTACGCCATCTACTCCCAGAAGGAGTTCTTCTGGAATGGCATCAAGCAGCCTAACCGTAACCTGTTGCTGTGGCGCGACAAGACCGTCGATGGCCTGAAGACCGGCCACACCGAAGAAGCCGGTTACTGCATGGTTTCGTCGGCTGTTCGTGACGGCATGCGCTTGATCGCCGTGGTCTTCGGCACCAACAGTGAAGTGGCCCGCGCCGCCGAGACTCAGAAGCTGTTGACCTACGGCTTCCGCTTCTTCGAAACCCAGACCTTCTACCAGAAGGGCACCGAACTGGCCCAGGCTCAGGTCTGGAAAGGTACCAGCAGCCAGGTCAAGGCCGGCCTGGCCCAGGACCTGACCATGACCCTGCCTAAAGGTCAGCTCAAGAAGCTTGCCGCCAGCATGACCATGAATCCGCAACTGACCGCGCCCATCGCCAAGGGTGACGTGATCGGTAAAGTCGAAGTCAAACTGGACGACAAAGTGGTGCACAGTGCCGACCTGATCGCGCTGGACGCGGTCGAGGAAGGTGGTATCTTCCGCCGCATGTGGGATAGCATCCGTCTATTCTTCTACGGCTTGTTCAACTGATTTCAATGTTGACCTCCATGGCCCCGTTCCTGTCCGGTACGGGGCCATGTTCGTTACCACGGTTGCGAGGCCGTTACGCCATGACAGACTCTGAAGTAAAGGCGCCAAAAATCGAATTTCCGTGCGCGGATTACCCTATCAAGGTAATTGGCGACACCGGCGTAGGTTTCAAGGACAAGATCGTCGCCATCCTTGAAAAACATGCCACCGTTGACCTCAAGACCCTGGCCGAGCGCCAGAGCACCAACGGCAAGTACACCACCATCCAGTTGCACATCATCGCCACCGGCCAGGAACAGCTGTACGACATCAACAGCGAATTGCGGGCGACCGGCTTCGTGCACATGGTGTTGTGATGCCGGGCACGCTGGGCTTTCGCGAGCTGGGCCGGATGGCTTACGAGCCGGTCTGGCATGCCATGCAGCGCTTTACCAACGAGCGCGGTGACAGCGCCGCGGACGAGGTCTGGCTGGTGGAGCACCCACCTGTATTCACCCAGGGCCAGGCCGGCAAGGCCGAGCACCTGTTGCTGCCGGGGGATATTCCGGTGGTGAAGGTCGACCGGGGCGGGCAGGTGACTTACCATGGCCCCGGGCAACTGGTTGCCTACCTGTTGCTGGACGTGCGCAAGCTCGGTTTCGGTGTGCGTGAGCTGGTGACGCGCATGGAAACCTGCCTGATCGAGTTGCTGGCCAGCTATGGCGTAAACGCCGCAGCCAAGCCGGATGCACCGGGCGTCTATGTCGATGGGGCGAAAATCGCTTCCCTGGGGTTGCGGATCCGCCACGGCTGTTCATTTCACGGCCTGGCGTTGAACGTGGACATGGACCTGGAACCGTTTCGACGGATTAATCCCTGTGGTTACGCGGGGCTGGCGATGACCCAGCTGCGCGATCACACAGGATCGATTGAATTTGCCGAGGTAAGTGCCCGGCTGCGCGCGCAGCTCGTCAAACACCTCGACTACGCTGAGCAGACGACCCTTACGGGCGGAATCGACTGATATGACTACCGATGCAGTGCAAACCATCATCCCGACGCAGGACGTTACCGAACGTCCGGCCCCGCGTGCCAAGGTCGAGGCCGGCGTAAAGCTGCGCGGCGCCGAAAAGGTTGCACGCATCCCGGTCAAGATCATCCCGACCACCGAGTTGCCGAAGAAGCCGGACTGGATCCGCGTGCGCATTCCGGTTTCGCCGGAAGTCGACCGGATCAAGGCGTTGCTGCGCAAACACAAGCTGCACAGCGTCTGCGAAGAAGCGTCCTGCCCGAACCTGGGCGAATGCTTCTCCGGCGGCACCGCGACGTTCATGATCATGGGCGACATCTGCACCCGGCGCTGCCCGTTCTGTGACGTTGGCCACGGCCGTCCGAAGCCACTGGACACCAGCGAGCCGGAAAACCTGGCTGTCGCCATTGCCGACCTGAAGCTGCGCTACGTGGTCATCACCTCGGTGGATCGTGACGACCTGCGCGATGGCGGCGCCCAGCACTTTGCCGACTGTATTCGTGAAATCCGCAAGCTGTCGCCGAATGTGCAGCTCGAGACGCTGGTGCCGGACTACCGTGGCCGCATGGACATCGCCCTGGAAATCACCGCGGCCGAGCCGCCGGATGTGTTCAACCACAACCTGGAAACCGTGCCGCGCCTGTACAAGGCTGCGCGTCCCGGTTCGGATTACCAGTGGTCGTTGACCCTGCTGCAGCGCTTCAAGCAGATGATGCCGCACATTCCGACCAAATCCGGGTTGATGCTGGGCCTGGGAGAGACTGACGACGAAGTTATCGAAGTCATGAAGCGCATGCGCGAGCATGACATCGATATGCTGACCCTGGGGCAGTACTTGCAGCCGTCGCGCAATCACCTGCCGGTGCAGCGTTTTGTGCATCCGGATACCTTTGCGTGGTTTGCGGAGGAGGGGTACAAGATGGGCTTCAAGAATGTGGCTTCGGGGCCGTTGGTGCGGTCTTCGTATCATGCTGATGAACAGGCGAAACTGGTTAAGGCGGAGTTGTTGGGGAGCTGATTTGCTGCTTCTTGGGGCTGGGTGTGGATCCGTTGCTGCGGTAACGGCCACTTGAGGTTCCGCCCTTACGGCGGGTTACTTTTGGCAAACGCCCCAAAAGTAACCAAAAGGTCTTCGCCCCACCACTAGGCACCTCGCCAAGGCTCGGCGTTCCCTCACTCCGGCATTGCTCCGTGGGCCCGCCGCGAAGGGCCATCCATGGCCCAGCGCGGCTATCCCGGCATCCATGCCGGGATGCCCACTACGCAATGCCTGCGTTCGGCCTTCGTGGTTAACGGGGCGGCTAAGATCAAAAGCAAAGCAAAGCAAAGCAAAGCAAAAGCGAGGCGGCTTTGAAGCTGATCTGTTTCTTGCGGTTGTACCTGATCCAATTGTGGGAGCGAGCCTGCTCGCGATGCGGCGGCACATTCGGCATCGATGCAAGCGGGTCCACCGCCATCGCGAGCAGGCTCGCTCCCACAAGGTAGCCGTTACCGCAGCAATGGATATACACACGACGCACGAAACACTCTAGCGATTCCAAGCCCGGAGACCCATGGATGACCGCTCAACCCTCCCACACCCTGAGTCCACATCACCCCGTGCCGGCCCTGCCGCAGGACGGACTGATCGGCGTGATCGCTCCTGCCGGTCCTGCCCCACTGGACGCGGAAAAGGCCACGCAGTGGATGCGCGCCCGCGGGCATGGGTTGAAGATATTCCCGGGTGTTTATGAGAAGGACGGTTATCTGGCCGGCAGTGACGAGAGGCGCCTCGACGACCTGCACAGCGCCTTCGCTGATCCTCTGATCACTGCAATCATCTGCCTGCGCGGCGGCTATGGCACGCCGCGCCTGCTGGATCGTCTCGACTTCAATCTACTGCGGCGCAATCCCAAGCCGTTCGTCGGGTACAGCGACATCACCGCCTTGCACCTAGCCATCAGCCGATACGCAGGCTTCGTCACCTTTCACGGACCGTTGCTCAATGCCGATCTGCTGGGCGACAAAGAGCCACCCACCGTCACCTCGTTTTTCAGCTTGCTGCGCGGGCAGTTGAAGGCTGGTGACGTCCTCAGCCATCCGGCCGCCTACCCGTTGGCCACCGTCGAGCCCGGCATCGCCCATGGGCGCTTGCTGGGGGGCAACCTGTCGATTATCGCAGCGACCATGGGCACGCCGTATCAGATCGATGCCGAGGGCGTGATTCTATTCATCGAGGACGTCAACGAGCCGTTGTATCGCATCGACCGCTTGCTGACACAGTTG
Organism: Pseudomonas sp. AF32; assembly: GCF_022342325.2. NCBI lineage: Bacteria > Pseudomonadati > Pseudomonadota > Gammaproteobacteria > Pseudomonadales > Pseudomonadaceae > Pseudomonas > Pseudomonas sp. AF32. The sequence goes on from NZ_RQJK02000034.1 coordinate 49,679, forward strand.
CGGTTGGCGGGGACTTTATCCCGGTTGCGGGGCGTGTTGGTAGGGGATGTGGCCGGGGTGGATGTCGAGGCACTGAACCGGTTGCTCAAGCAGACTTTCGAGCCACTGCGGATTCCGGTGCTGTCCGGTTGGCGCAGTGGGCACTGCGACCCGAACCTGACGTTGCCCATGGGGGCGTTGGTGAAGCTGGATGCGGGGGAGAAGAGGTTGGTGTTGGAGCAGGATGTGGTGGTTGGGCGTCAGTGATATGTCGTCTGATAGGCAGTCATCGCGAGCAGGCTCGCTCCCACAGGGTGACCGTGTTTTCCTGAAAGAACGCGGTCAACTGTGTGCGAGCCTGCTCGCGATAGCATTTCAGCCATGAGCCGATTCAGCGACTACGCAACGCTTCCAGCAACTTATGCGTCGGATACCCATCCGCCGGCCAGCCGAAGGATTGCTGGGCGCTGCGGATGGCTTTGCGGGTGTTGGCGCCGATGATGCCATCGGGATTGCCCGCATCGTAGTTGTGCTGGCTTAGCAGGGTCTGCAATTCAATGCGTTCGGTGCGGCTCAGGGGCAGATCATCCCGCGGCCATTGACCATAGACCAGGCCTTCGCCCGTGAAGCGCGCCGACAACAGTCCCACTGCCAAAGCGTAGGACGATGAGTTGTTGTACTTGAGGATGGCGCGGAAATTGTCGAACACCAGGAACGCCGGGCCGCGGTGGCCGGCCGGCAACAGCACGGACGCGGACAGCTGCCGGTCACCGGGAGGAATCGGCATGCCGGCATAGGTGGACACGCCCAACCCTATCCATTCGGAGACGGGCTTGCGGATCGTGCCATCGGCCAGGGAATAGTCGAACCCTTCGTCGAGTTCCACCTCGAACCCCCACGGCTGGCCGCGTTGCCAGCCGGAGCTTTGCAGGTAATGGGCGGTGGAGGCCAGGGCGTCGGTGGAACTGCCCCAAATGTCCCGGCGGCCGTCACCGTCGAAATCCACGGCGTGGGTGTTGTACGTCGTGGGGATGAACTGAGTCTGACCCATGGCACCAGCCCATGAGCCGAGCATTTTTTCCGGTGTGATGTCGCCTTGTTGCAGGATCTGTAGCGCAGCGATCAGTTGCGCGTGGGCGAAGCCCGGACGCCGTCCTTCGTAAGCCAACGTCGCCAGGGAGTTGATCACCGACTTGTTGCCCTGGAACTGGCCAAAGTTGCTTTCCATGCCCCACACCGCCACCAATGCGGCGCGATCCACGCCATAGCGCTGTTCAATGTTCTGCAGGACCTGGGCATTCTGCTGCATCAGGCTCTTGCCTTTGCTGACCCGCAGGGGCGACAGGGCGCCATCGAGGTATTCCCACACGGGCCGGGTGAATTCCGGCTGGCTGCGATCAGCCTTGATCACGCTCATGTCCGGGCTGACACCGATAAAGGCACGGTCGAACAGGTCGGCACGGATGCCGGCGGCCAGTGCTTCCTTGCGAAAGCCCGCCTGCCATTGCGCGAAGGTCTGTGTGGGAACGATATCCAGGCTTTCACCGCTGGGTACCACGGGCGGCACGATGGCCGGAGCGGTGACGGCTGGGACGGTCTGGAGCGGTTGGGCGTCGGCGGCGGTGGGTTTTTCTGCGCAGGCGACGAGCAGCGCGAAGCTTGTGACGGCTGCCAGTTGGCGCACGGGCCAACGGCGGGAAGGGCAAAAGGGCATGCAGGGGTCCAGAAATACAGATCAGGTGCTGACCTTATCATGGGCGGGGAAGAATTGGGCTGGTCCCGATGTTTCAAGCCGCCATAAAGCAAGAAGCCTCCCAGTTGTCAGACTGGAAGGCTTCGCGGCGGTAGCTGCCCTTACCCTTGGCGGGGCGTTCCTGACGGCTTCGGAACAGGGGTTGGGCAATGATGGATTTGGCCTTGTTGGGGCCATGCCTGGATGGCTTTTTGCTCATGGTTGGAACTCTCGCAGAGTGGGTTTGCGTGGCGAATCATGGGCCAGACTCGGGGGGCTGTCCAGCCCGACAGCGTGCTTCAATTGTCAGCAAATCGGACATTGTTGTGGCGAGGGGATTTCGGGTGGGTTATTCAGCTGGAAGCGCCAGCCGCTGACCAGCCATCAACAGCGACAGGCGACTGAGGCTCATCCATGGGGACCCGGCGGCCTGGCCCTTGATCTGTGCATCGATACGCTGGGCTTCGAGCAGCAATTGTGCCCAGCGCTGCGCCGAGTAGCGTTGCAGGGCCTTGCTCATCAGCGGCTTGCGTTTGTCCCACACCGGCGGACGGGCCTGGCTGAAGGCTTTGTCCAGCGGTACGCCCTGGCTGTATTGCAGCGACAGGTTGGTCAGTAGCCGCAGCTCCCGGGCCAGGGCCCAGAGGATCACTGGTGGCTCGACGCCTTCGCCCCGCAGGCCTTCAAGCATGCGCAGGGCGTGGGCGGCTTCGCCGTTGAGGATCGCATCGGTCAGGCCGAAGACGTCGAAACGCGCGCTGTCGGCCACGGCGGCCTGCACCGTTTCCGCGGTAATCTGCCCGTCTTCGGCCATCAGCTTGAGTTTTTCGATTTCCTGGGCGGCAGCCAGCAGGTTGCCTTCGACCCGGGCGGCGATCAGCTCCACCGCATCCTGGCTCGCTGACAGGCCAGCCTGTGACAGGCGTTGGCGGATCCAGCTCGGCAGCTGGCTGATGTCCACCGGCCAGATTTGCACGAACTGGGTCTGCGGGCCTTCGACCAGGGCCTTGCCCCACTTGGTCTTTTGCGCGCTGCCGTCGAGTTTGGGCAGGCTGATGAGCAGCACCGTGTCTTCGGCGGGACGTGAGCAGTATTCGATCAGCGCGGCGGCGCCCTTGTCGCCAGGTTTGCCGGAAGGCAGGCGCAATTCAAGCAGGCGTTTTTCGGCGAACAGCGACATGCTCGCCCCGGCCTGCAGCAACGTCCCCCAATCGAAATTGGCGTCGGCGGCGAACACCTGGCGTTCATCAAAGCCTTGCTGGCGTGCGGCAGCGCGGATGGCGTCGGCGGCTTCCTGGCACAGCAGCGGATCATCGCCGCTGATGATATAGACCGGCGCGAGGGCGCCGTGCAGGTGCTTACCGAGTTGGGCGGGGGCCAGCTTCATAGAACAGGGTTCACAAGAGAAAGCGAGCGGGGCGCCGGAGCGCCCCGCAAGGCTTATTCGGCCGGGATTTGCATCGGCGACTGTTGCGGTGTCTCCGCCTCAGCCTTGCGTGCCGCTTCCAGTGCCTCGGCCTCCGCCTTGGCCTGGGCATCTGCGGTCTGTTGCAACTGCTCCAATTGGGTCGGGGTCAGTTGTTGCAGGCGCAGCATCATGCGTTGCACCAGGTCACGACGCATTTCGTTGCGTACTTCACTCGACTCCTGGACGGATCCGGTGATGTTGTTACCGTCGTGCAAGTAGACCTTCTGCACCTGGAGCTTGTCATCCAGCAGCAACAGGTTGTTCTGCCCGCGAATCTCATAGCTCAGGACGTTGGTCAGCTCATACTCGGCCGAACGGCCGGCGCCGGCATAGCTCAGGCTGCGCTGGTTCTCCTGTTCACGCGCCAACACCAGCTTGTACGGTGCCCCGCTGTAGACTTTCACCCCGCTGCTTTCCAGGGTCTGGCGCAGCAGCTTCACGGTATCGCCATAAGCGTCCCGTGCACTGAGATCCAGCTCGGTAATGGCCAGTTGGGTAGTGCCAGTGCCCCGCAGCTGGAAGCCGCAGGCGCTCAGCAGGACCGTCAGGCCGATGACCAGCAGATTACGTTTCATCATCTTGTTGCTCCCCTTGAAGCCCTAGGGGCCGGCGATGCGGCCCGGCAGCTCATATTCGGCGCCAGGCCCTGGCCCGGCGCCCGATCCAATTAGCTTGCGACGATGTTGACCAGTTTGCCGGGCACGACGATCACCTTGCGGATCGTCAGCCCGTCGACGAAGCGCAACACGTTTTCATTGACCCGTGCGGCGGCTTCGATTTCTTCGCGAGTGGCGGTGGCCGGCATTTCGATCTGGCCGCGCAGCTTACCGTTGACCTGGATGACCAGGGTCAGGCTGTCCTGCACCAGTGCGCTCTCGTCCACTACAGGCCAGCCGGCATCGATCACAGGGGCGGTGTGGCCCAGATGATGCCACAGCTCATGGCTGATGTGCGGCGTGATCGGCGCCAGCAGCAGCGTCACGGCTTCCAGGCCCTCGTGGATCAGGGCGCGATCCTGTTCGGTGGCCTGGGCGGCTTTTTCCAGGACGTTCATCAGCGTCATCACTTGGGCGATGGCGGTGTTGAACTTGTGGTTCTGGCCGACGTCATGGCTGGCCTGCTTGATGGCCAGGTGAATCGAGCGGCGGATGGCTTTCTGCTCGTCGTTCAGGCTGGCGATGTCCAGCTTGCCCGGCAGGCCCTGGCTGACGTGAGCCTGAGCCAGGCGCCAGACGCGCTTGAGGAAGCGGTGCGAGCCTTCGACGCCCGAGTCGGACCATTCGGCGCTCATGTCCGGTGGCGAGGCGAACATCATGAACAGGCGGCAGGTGTCGGCGCCGAACTGATCGATCATCGACTGGGGGTCGACGCCGTTGTTCTTCGACTTGGCCATCTTCTCGGTGCCGCCGATTTCCACCGGCAGGCCGTCGGCGATCAGCCTGGCGCTGATGACCTTGGCCTTGCTGTCGCGTTCCAGTTCAACGTCCGCCGGGTTGTACCAGGTGTAGGCGCCGTTGGCCTCGCGACGATAGTAAGTCTCGGCGACCACCATGCCCTGGGTCAGCAGGTTCTTGAACGGCTCGTTGGAGGTGACCAGGCCTTCGTCGCGCATCAGCTTGTGGAAGAAGCGCGCGTAGAGCAGGTGCAGGATCGCGTGCTCGATGCCGCCGATGTACTGGTCCACCGGCAACCAGTGGTTGGCGGCGGCCGGGTCCACCAGGCCACCTTCGTAGCGCGGCGAGGCGTAGCGGGCGTAGTACCAGGAGGACTCGACGAACGTGTCCATGGTGTCGGTTTCACGCTTGGCCGGTGCGCCGCATTTCGGGCACTTGCATTCATAGAATTCAGGCATGCGCGCCAGGGGCGAGCCGGCACCGTCGGGTACGACGTCTTCCGGCAGCACCACGGGCAGTTGGTCCTCCGGCACCGGTACGTCGCCGCAGGTGTCGCAGTGCACGATCGGAATCGGGCAGCCCCAGTAACGCTGGCGGCTGATGCCCCAGTCGCGCAGGCGGAACTGGGTGCGGGAGGCACCCAGGTTCTTCTTGATCAGCGCCACTTCGATGGCGTCGAACGCGCCGGCGAAGTCCAGGCCGTCGAACTCACCGGAGTTGATCAGCTCGCCGTGTTCGCCGTAGGCGTCCTGCCAGGGTGCCGGGGTCTGGTCACCGGCGCTGGTGCGGACCACAGGCTTGACCGGCAGGTTGTACTTGTGGGCGAATTCGAAATCGCGCTCGTCGTGGGCCGGGACCGCCATCACAGCGCCGTCGCCATAGTGCATCAGCACATAGTTGGCGACCCATACCGGGAGTTTTTCACCGGTCAGCGGATGCTCAACGAACAGTGAGGTCGGTACGCCTTTCTTTTCCTGGGTGGCAACGTCGGCTTCGGCGACGCTACCGCCCTTGCATTCGGCGATGAACGCCTGCAGCGCAGGGTCGTTCTGTGCCGCCAGGGTCGCCAGCGGGTGCTCGGCGGCCACGGCGACATAAGTGGCGCCCATCAGGGTATCGGGACGGGTGGTAAAGACCTTCAGGGTACCGGCCTCGCCGATGGAGGCGACGTCGTACGGGAACTGGACTTCCATGCCTCGGGACTTGCCGATCCAGTTACGTTGCATGGTCTTGACCTGCTCGGGCCAGCCGGTCAGCTCATCAAGGCTCTCCAGGAGTTCATCCGCGTAGGCGGTGATCTTGAAGTAGTACATCGGGATTTCACGTTTTTCGATCAGCGCGCCGGAACGCCAGCCGCGTCCGTCGATCACCTGCTCGTTGGCCAGTACGGTCTGGTCCACAGGGTCCCAGTTCACGGTACCGTTCTTGCGGTAGATCACGCCTTTCTCGAACAGGCGGGTGAACAACCATTGTTCCCAGCGGTAGTAGTCGGGCTTGCAGGTGGTCACTTCGCGGGACCAGTCCACCGCCAGGCCCAGGCTGCGCAGCTGGGACTTCATGTAGGCGATGTTCTCGTAGGTCCACTTGGCGGGCGCCACGTTGTTCTTCATCGCGGCGTTTTCCGCCGGCATGCCGAAGGCGTCCCAACCCATGGGTTGCAGGACGTTCTTGCCCTGCATGCGCTGGTAGCGGGAAATTACGTCGCCGATGGTGTAGTTGCGCACGTGCCCCATGTGCAGCTTGCCGCTGGGGTAAGGGAACATCGACAGGCAGTAGTAGGTTTCCTTGCCTGGCTGTTCACTGACTTCAAAGGACTTTTGCTCGTCCCAGAAAGACTGGGCGGCGGCTTCGATTTCACGGGGCTGGTAGTGTTCGTGCATGGCTACTTTTGTACTGAATGGGGTGGCCCAATCCTCTTCATTGCCATGCTGGACGCGAACGGCGCCGGATGCGGCGCTTTCTATGCCCAGCCAAGCTGGAAGTGGAGTTACAGGAAGCGCCGTAGCATACATGAGCGCACTCCGCGGAGGGAAACCCTGATTGCGTGTCGGACCGTGCCGACAGCCGGCGCCGACGAGCGTTCAGGGCCGTTGGTCGCGGCGTCCTGCCGGTTTGCACAGCGAAGCTAAGCTTCTCAATGGGGAGTGAGTCTTATCTTCAATGAGGTGAGGGATGGTTGAATCACAACGAAAAGTCGCTACACCGGAGTTGTATGAAAAACTGATCGATCGTCTCGGGGTGGCCCTGGACGCCGCAAGAACTGCCGGTCGCTTGCGCAATGAGCGTCCGGTAGAGCTGGAACTGCGGGGCTTGAGCCCTGCGGAGTTCGAACTGGTCAAGGCTTACCTTGAGCAGGTCGGGCATCAGGCCCGCACAAGCGGGGCCCAGGTCATCCAGCGTCTCGATGCGCCCCATTCGGCCAAGATTGTCTGGCTCAAGGATCGTACGCCTGACAAGGATGCTATCAAAGTCCGGTCATTGCAGTTCAAGTAAGGCCGGATCCACGCGTGTTGCTTTTTTTGATTCAAGGTCTTTTCGAATCTGTTGTCGCTTTGCGTCAACCCACCTAGGCTTCGGGCATCTATGGAGATGCCCGATGCCGTTTCGCTATTTCATCAAACAACTTTTACTACCTCCCGGCCTTCTTTTACTGCTGCTGGTGCTTGCCTGGTGGTGGCGAAACACTCGACCGCGCCTGGCTCGCCTGTGTTTTTTCGTCGGCCTGGGCGGTTTCTGGCTGATGAGCTTGCCCGTGGTCGTGCAGTGGAGCGCCAAGGCGCTGGAGCGCGAACCACCGTTGCCTCGCAGCGACTGGGCAACCCTGGCCCAGCGCGCCGATGCCATCGTGATACTGGGTGCTGGCCGCGAACGTGGTGACCTGGCCTGGGGAGCCGACCAACCCACCGGTGTCGGCCTGGAGCGCCAGCGTTATGCCGCGCAGCTGGCGAAGGCGTCGGGGTTGCCGGTGCTGGTGACGGGCGGCTTGCACTATGGCAGCCCGCCCAGTGAAGCCGAATTGATGGCCGATTCGATGCAGCAAGATTTTGGCGTCACGGTGCGCTGGCAGGAAAAACGCAGCCGCACGACTTGGGAAAATGCCCGGATGAGCGCAGAGATCCTGTTGCCGGAGGGCATCCGGCGTGTCGTGGTGGTGACCCAGGCATGGCATATGCCACGGGCGGTCTGGAGTTTCGAGCGGGCCGGGTTTGACGTGCTGCCGGCGCCGGTTGGTTTTCTGGGGCAGGACAATGCCCGGCCGTTGGGTGGCTGGATGCCGGAGTTCAAGGCGATCTGGCAGTCCGGGCAGTTGATGAATGAGGCGGCGGGATTGGTGGGGTACTGGGTGTTTTATCGTTAGCGGCTCAGAGGCAAGGCTCTTCTTGTGGCGAGGGGATTTATCCCCGCTGGGGCGCGAAGCGCCCCCCATGCAACCTGCCTGATACACCGCAGCGTCAGGTTTTGGGGCTGCTGAGCAGCCCAGCGGGGATAAATCCCCTCGCCACTGCGTATTCGCAAGTCGCTTAAACGGCCTTGGCTATTCGGCTGGTGACCAATGCCCAGCCCAGCAGCAACACGCACAGGATAACCAGCGGCCACGAGCGCCATTGCAGATAAGGCGTCAGCTCGTGCATCGGCACCACTTCGCCGTACAGGATGCCTCGTTCGAACTGCGGGATCCGTGCGGTGATCCGGCCGAAGGGGTCGATCAGGCCGGTCACGCCATTGTTGGTGGCGCGAATCATCCAGCGGCCGGCCTCCAGGGCCCGCATCTGCGCCATTTGCAGATGTTGCAACGGGCCGATCGAGGTGCCGAACCAGGTGTCGTTGCTGATGGTCAGCAGCAGGTCGCTGCGGGCCGAGAGGTTGGCGGCAAATTCCGGATAGACCACTTCGTAGCAGATGAACGGCGCGATCTGGTAACCCTTGGCCTGTAATAGCGGCTGGTCGGCAGGGCCTCGGGCGAAGTCCGACATGGGCAGGTCGAAGAACGCGATCAGGCCGCGCAGGATGTCTTGCAAGGGCACGTATTCGCCGAAGGGCACCAGCTTTTGCTTCAGGTAGGTGCCGTCGCCTTCGCCGGTCACGGTGATGCCATTGAAGTAACGCTTCTCATGGCGCACCAGCTGGCGAATCGGCACGCCGGTAATCAACGCCGATTGCCGCTCGGCGGCGAAGCTGCCCATCATGTCCAGGTAGCCCTGGGCGGACTCCTTGAGCACCGGGACTGCCGTTTCCGGCCAGATCAGCAGGTCGGCGCGCTTGGAGGTAAAACTCATGTCCCGGTACAGGGCCAACTGCGCGTTGAGCTGTTCCGGATCCCATTTCATGCTTTGTTCGATGTTGCCCTGGATCGCCGCGACGCTCAGCGGTGCGCCCGAAGGGCTGGTCCAGGCATGTCCTTTAAGCGCCATGCCGACCATCCAGGGGCCGACCAGCAGCACCAGGCCGGCGGCGATGAAGCCTTTGCGCCCGGCGCGGATCAGTCGGGGCGCGTTGTACAGCAGCGCGGCGGTCAGGGCCAGGGTGAAGGAAATCAGCCACATCCCGCCCAGCGGCGCGAGGCCGGCCAAAGGGCCGTCGAGTTGACTGTAGCCGGAGTAGAGCCATGGGAAGCCGGTGAGGAACCAGCCGCGAAAGGCTTCCTGGCCCAACCACAGCGCAGCGAACGCCAGGGCGTCGGCCAATGGTGCTTCGTTGCGCCGCAACCAGCGCGCCCACAGCCAGGCGGGCAGGGCAAAGAACCAGGCGATGGCGGCAATGAACAGCAGCATCAACAACCCGGCCAGCAGCACCGAGGCGCCGCCGAAATTATGGATGCTGACGTAGATCCAGCTGGTGCCGGCGCCAAACAGGCCAAAGCCGAAGCACCAGCCACGGCCGAGGGCCTGGCGCGGCGAAAGCTCGCGCAACCCCGCGTAGAACAACCCTACCGCCAGCAACGCCAGCGGCCAGATGTCGAAGGGGGCCAGGGCCAGGGTGGTGATGGCGCCGGCCGCCACGGCCAGCAGGTTACCGGGCCAGCCGGGGCGGGTTATCCAGCGCATTTTCGTCCTTAGCGGGTCTCGCAGGGTTTATCGGGCAATGGGGGACAGGCGCAGCAGGTGAATCCGACGACTGTCGGCATTCAGGATGCGGAAACGCCAGGAACCGATTTCCGTGGTTTCGTTGCGCTTGGGCAGGTGTCCGAATGCGCTCATCACCAGGCCGCCGACCGTATCGAATTCGTCGTCGGAAAACTCGCTGTCGAAGAACTCGTTGAAGTTTTCGATAGGCGTCAGCGCCTTGATCAGAAAATCGCCGCTGGGCAGAGGTTTGATGTAGCTGTCTTCCTCGACGTCATGCTCGTCCTCGATGTCGCCGACGATCTGCTCAAGCACGTCCTCGATGGTGACCAGCCCGGCCACGCCGCCATATTCGTCGATGACGATGGCCATGTGGTTGTGATTGGCGCGGAATTCGCGCAGCAGCACATTGAGGCGCTTGGATTCGGGCACGAACGTGGCCGGACGCAGCAGATCCTTGATGTTGAAGCTGTCGCCATTTTCCTGAAGGATCAACGGCAGCAGATCCTTGGCCAGCAATACACCCATGACGTCGTCATGGCTCTCGCCGACCACCGGGTAGCGCGAGTGGGCAGAATCGACCACGGCCGGCAGGAATTCACGGGGTGTCTGGGTCGCCTTGATGCTGATCATCTGCGAGCGCGGGACCATGATGTCCCGGACCTGCAGGTCAGCGACCTGGATGGCGCCTTCGACGATGGCCAGCGCTTCGCTGTCCAACAATTTGTTCTGGTGTGCATCGCGCAGCAGCTCCAGCAGCTCCTGGCGGTTCTTCGGCTCATGGGCAAAAGCCTGGGTGAGCTTGCCCAGCCATGACTTCTGCCCGTTGCTCGATCGATCTTCGCTCATAGCGATTACTCTGAATCCTTTATCGTTACAGGTTGATGTATCAGTGTTCGTCGCCGGCGTAAGGGTCGGGATGACCCAACTCTGCAAGCAACGTCCGTTCCAGTGCTTCCATTTCTTCGGCTTCGTCATCTTCGATATGGTCGTAGCCCAGAAGATGCAAGCAGCCGTGAATCACCAGATGGGCCCAGTGGGCCTCGAGTGCCTTGCCTTGTTCGGCAGCTTCACGCTCCACCACCGGGACGCAGATCACCAGGTCCCCCAGCAACGGGATGTCGAGCAGTTCATCGGGGACGTCGGCAGGGAAGGACAGTACGTTGGTGGCGTAGTCCTTCTGTCGCCAGGTGTGGTTCAGTTCACGCCCCTCGGGCTCATCCACCAGGCGGATCGTCAGTTCCGAGTCGGCGCTACGCTGGCGCAGGGCCAGCTCGCACCATTGGCGGAAACGTGCTTCGCTGGGGGCTTCATGTTCGCTGGCCAGTTGCAAGTCGAGTTCAAGCATCGTGGCGGCTGCCTTTGCTTTCATGCGAGTCTTCGGCGCGTTGCTCGAAGCGCTCGTAGGCCTCGACGATGCGCTGCACCAGCGGATGCCGCACGACGTCCTTGGGCAGGAAATGCGTGAAGCTGATGCCCGGGACCTCCTTGAGCACCTGGATCACATGGTTCAGCCCGGACTTGGTGCCGCGGGGCAAGTCGACCTGGGTGATATCCCCGGTGATGACCGCAGTGGAGCCGAAGCCGATCCGGGTCAGGAACATTTTCATCTGTTCGACGGTGGTGTTCTGGCTTTCGTCGAGGATGATGAAGCTGTTGTTCAGCGTACGACCACGCATGTAGGCCAGTGGCGCGACTTCGATGACCTGGCGTTCGATCAGCTTGGCGACATGTTCGAAGCCGAGCATTTCATACAGGGCGTCATAGAGCGGGCGCAGGTACGGGTCGATCTTCTGGGTCAGGTCGCCGGGCAGGAAACCGAGCTTCTCCCCGGCTTCGACCGCCGGACGCACCAGCAGGATGCGTCGCACCTGTTCGCGCTCCAGGGCATCCACGGCGCAAGCCACGGCCAGGTAGGTCTTGCCGGTGCCGGCCGGACCGATGCCGAAGTTGATGTCGTTGCCCAGGATTTCCTTCACGTAGCGCTGCTGATTCAAGCCGCGAGGGCGAATCATGCCTTTTTTCGTGCGCAGGGCCACGGCGGGTTCCGACGGGGCGTGATTGTCGAGTTCTTCGACCGCCGACTCCTGCAGGAATAGATGGACGGTGTCCGGCGACAATTCGCTCCCCTTGGTTTCCCGGTAGAGGCGGCGCAGCAGGTTTTCCGCGGAGGTGGTGTGCTTGGGTTCGCCGATCAGCTCGAACTGGTTTCCGCGATTGCGGATCTCGATGGCCAGGCGCTGTTCGATCAAGCGCAGATGCTCGTCGAACTGCCCGCACAGATTGGCGAAGCGGCGAGCCTCAAAGGGCTCGAGAATGAAACGATGAGGTTCGATGGGTGCGTTCAAGGTCGTTTTTAGCCGCCCGGGGGCAATTGAGATGAAATCAAGGATAACGCCAGTAGGCTGGGTGCGAAAGGTCTTAAACGGACCCAGGCGGATTCCAGCGACCGACGCGGTCCATTGTGGGAGCGGGGGTGGGGGGGGGGGGGGGGGGGGGGGGGGGGGGGGGGGGGGGGGGGGGGGGAGGGGGGGGGGGGGGGGGGGAGGAAAAAAAGAGGGGGGGGGGGGGTAACCA